>NZ_JCACLG010000052.1:0-154957 GCF_059505785.1 Kastovskya adunca
GCTTTCGCGTCTTTGTAGTGTGGTTGTCATGGTTGAGATAATTGCAATGATTTGGATATGAATTATTAAGTGAAGTTTATTCACTTGACTCAATACTATTTACATTTCTATAAATTCGCCACTAAATCTTGATTAATTTTTGTTATGAATTGCCTAAACTCTGCTTGTCAGTGCTGTGAATAAGCTTATGAACTACTCGCGACCTGGGTTGCTAGGTCGGAGTTTCTCACGCTTCTTCGCCCCTAGTTGCCGCTTGACTCTTAGCAGGAAGTAGAGCTAGGCGACTCGACGTGTAAAGAGGACAGTTCCTGCCCCCTTGCCCTTACGGGTGCGCTGCCTAATTCTGGAGGTGAACTCCACAATCCGCGCACCCAAATCTCGTTGACTTGAGCCGCGTTAACATCTCGGTCTTCTGTATGACCGCAGTTAGGGTGAGAGCAAACATGGATTCGGTCGCTCAAGGTTTTTGGGGTTAGTTCCCAGCACTTGGCACACCGTTGGGTAGGTTTAAGCGTCCGGGTTGGCGACTCCAAGTAAAAGCCTCCAGCTTCGGCCGCTTTATACTCAAGGAAACCCCCAATAATCCCAAACCCTACCTCTAAAATTGAGCGATTGAGTCCAGCTTTTTGGCTTCGACGTGAGCGTCCCCGCCCTAAGCGTTCGACTGAGCGTCTCCGCCCTGAGCTTGCCGAAGGGTCACGCCGAAGTCTTGCCGAAGGGTCAGCCGAACGTTTCTTTCTGTTTCCTTTTTTAGCTTTACCCGTCATGGCTTTGATATTAAGTTGCTCACCAGCAATTAGGCTATTACCGCTAACTATATTGCTGGTGGTTTTGTGCAGCCAATCTTCTCGCTGACGAGTAACTTGACGCTGTAGTTGAGAAACTTTTGCCCTCCCTTTTTTCCACCGCCTTGAGCCTTTGACTCGCTTGTTGCGGTTGGGAGCGCGTTTGCGTCTTAGGGACTTGGATGCAGCTTTAACTTTTTGCTGACCAACTTTTAGGAAATCAGGCTTACTGATTTTCTCTCCAGTAGAAAGCGTAATAGCGTCCTTGCAGCCTAAGTCGATACCAATATACCCTGTACCCGTTTGGCGTTGAGGTTGGCACTGAACTGTAATAGAGGCATACCAACGACCATTACGAAACAATATCGTGCAAGTTGTTGACTTACCCCAAGTCCGGGCTTTTCCTCTCATCTGTATCCGCCCTAAGTTCGACAGATTAAGATGACCATGCTTCCCTTCGGTCTCTGCTTTCCATCCAGCGCCGCACGGATAAGTCCAGCCACTGTAGCGACGGAACGCTTTGAACTTAGGATAGCCTCCCAAACCCTTAAAGAAACGAGTAAATGCAAAATCGACCCGTTTTAAGGTGGCTTGCAAAGCATGGCTCCCTAGTTCTTTATACTCAGGCCATACTTCCTTGAATGCTGGCAGGCTGTTTTGTTGTTCAAGGTAATTAACCGAGTTGCCGAACTTTTGGTATTGAGTCTTCCGGTTGTAGACTGCCGCGTTATACAAACTCCCATGAAGACGCCGCCAGTAGTGCAACTTCTGCTCCTGCTGGCGGTTTGGGTACAAGCGATAAGTAACGCGACGGGTTATACTCATGCCTTGAGTTTACCATTAAGTTTTAGATGAAATCAACAAAGTTAAAGTCCCGTGCCCATTGCGTTTACAACCTCCATGCTCATGTTGTGTTTGTCACTAAGTATCGAAGAAAAGTGATTAACGCAGATATTCTCCAAGAACTGCACAGCATTCTTAATCGGCTTGCAATAGCCAAGGAGTGTGAGCTAGTGGAGTTTAGTGGAGAGACCGACCATGTACATCTATTAATCAGCTACCCACCTAATGTCACCCTATCCAAGCTCATCAACAATCTCAAGGCGGTATCAAGCAAGCTAATTCGTCAGCAATTCGCTGAACACGTTAACCAGTTCTACAGCCAGCCCGTGTTCTGGACTCAGGCTTACTGCATTATTTCTGCTGGAGGTGCTCCGCTAGAGGTTCTCAAAACCTACATCCAGTCTCAAGAACAACCAACGGGCTGACCGCCGCATTCCCCCTCCCTGTCATGCTAGCAAGGGGAATGCGCGGCGGAAGATTGTTCAAGAGGCATCTTCTTAGAAATCAAAATAGATGTAGGGCAAGCTACCTGGGGGAACAAAGACCCAAACCATATATAAGCATATGGGCACCAATAGAAGCTTGAGGGGCCAATTGAGCTGTATTTTTAGTCCCTGGTAGAAGGCATAGATAATCCCCATGATTGCTATCACTATTGCTAACAACACAGCTACTTCAAAACGCTGTAGACCAAGTGCTTCTTGGTAGACTTTTTGGGCAAACTGAACGTCAGCAGTATGACCCCAGAGGCGCTGTAGGACTAAACCGGAGTCTTGGAGATTGGGAAGCCGGAAGAAAATCCACGAAGAGAACACCATTAATTGTGTTAACAACCAGGCAAGCAAGACGCCGGGTAGACTTTGCCACCAGTTTTTCATCCTTTCAAAGCGTTTTGATAGCGCTTCCGTCAGGCGATGAATAGCCAGCGCCAGACCGTGATATCCGCCCCAGACGACAAATCCCCAAGCTGCTCCGTGCCAGATGCCAGCAATGAGCATCACCATCAATAAATTCCAGCAAGTACGCGCCAGCCCTTTGCGGTTTCCGCCTAGGGGAAAGTAGAGATAATTACGAATCCAGTCTCCGAGGGTGATGTGCCAGCGCCGCCAGAAGTCAGCAATGCTGATGCTGAAGTAGGGAAAGTTGAAATTGTGCGGGAGATTAAAGCCTAATAAAATTGCGCTTCCACGGGCGATGTCTACATAACCACTGAAATCGAGATACAGTTGCAATCCATAAGCCGCGATCGCTAACCACAAATCAGCACTACCTGCCCGTTCTAAGTTGCCAAAACACAGATCGACAAAAATCGCCAAGCGATCGGCAAGCAGCGCCTTTTTAATGGCACCACAGGCAATCAGCCAGAGTCCTTCTGTGCTCTGCTCAAGGGTAGGAAACTTTAGCCCTTTGAACTGAATAGCAAAGGGATGATAGCGAGTAATTGGGCCAGCAATTAGTTTAGGGAAAAATAATTTGTAGCTGGCAAACTTGAGCAGTTGTTGCGAGGCGGGGGCACCGCGATAGACATCAATGAGGTAAGCAATACACTCGAAGGTAAAGAAAGATAATCCTAAAGGGCCAATTAAGCGATCGCTAATCCAGACGGCAGTGTTTTGAGCAACAGGTAAATTTAGCGGTGCGGCAATTGCCGTCAGGAAAAAGGGAATGTACTTAAAGCCAAACAGCAAGATGACATTGATAAAAATGCCAAACCACAAAAGCCTCAAGCGCCGACCGTTCCACTTTTCTTGTCCTTGCTGCCACTCTTGATTAGAAAGATTTTGGTCTTTGGCTTGCAATCCTCCTAAGGCTGTGTTGGCTTCCATTGCCTGCCCTAAGCGGAAGGTAATCAGCGTTATAACCAACAACAAAGGAATGTATTGCAGTTGTAGTGATGAGTAAAAAATCAGGCTGACAATCAGTAACGTCCACAACCGCCATTGGGGCGAGCGCCCTAACCAATAAGTGGCTAAGACAATCAGCAAGAAAAGACCGTAGACCAGCGAAATAAACGTCATGCTAATGGTTAATAGCTAATAGCTAATGACTAATGCGATAAACAACTAGCCATTAGCAAAAATGGGATTAGTTTTTGCTGACATTAGACCAAGGGATCATCGGGTCTTGAGCAATCTTATTTGAGACTTCATAGGCACCGTGACGGTTGAGGTGGCTAGGGTCAGAAAAGTAATCATATTTGGTTGGCCACAACGTTGTTAAGTTGCGGAAAATCAATCCCTTTGACATGCCTGAGGAGAGCATGTACTCCTGAAATTCTTGCTCGTATTGGGTGCGGACGGGGTCTAAGTACTCATCGGTGAGGGGAAGGTTGATAAAGACGACGGTAATGTCGTTTGCCTGAGTAAATTGCAGCAGTGCCGCGAGGGCTGTGTCTTGTTTTCCGGTGGGTTGAAAGGAGTCATAGTCGCTGTCATACGCTCCTGGTACTCTGGCGTATTCGTTGTAGTAAGTGGCGGGATTAAAGCGAACGGAGAGGGGCAAAAAGCCATCATAGTCAATCGCCTCGCCCATGGGAGCAGTGGCGTCTTTATCCGTTTCTGTCTGCTCTGGAGTGGGGGCTATCGGAGCTAGCCAGGAGACAAATTGATTGCGTAGGTTTGTCTTTAGTTGTTCTCGGAGGGGATAGGTTGAGGAGATTTGAGATAGAGATTGACTCAACCAGCCATTCAGGGATTGATACAAAGTTCCCCATGCAGCCAGGAATTGCTCGGCTGGTTCGGAAGTGTTTTCAGGAGTTCCCCCACTACCAGCATTCGACTGGGAATTTGGGAACGTCCCCGCATCAAGTTGCTGGTAACCCGGGGATGTTGCGATCGCGTTATAGGTAAGATCCTCCCGACCACTGTTAAATGCTCTCGCGCCATCTGCCCAAATAATTAGCTTGGGTAGTTGTTCTGGCGTCAGGATTTTGCGGACAATCAAGTCTACAACCTGTGCCGTTGCTCCATTAACGCCAAAGTTGAACACCTCAACATCCAGATACCCTTCCGCCGCGAGAGTATCTTGTAAGGCAATCGGGTCAACTCCTCGTAATGCCCTAGAACTGCCGATAATCAGGACATCTGGAACACCACTGCGGAGCAGGCGTTGTTGGTAGAGCGCCAGCTTTTCGTCTAGCAAGCGATTGTTGAAGGTAGGATTTGGCGATCGCGCGGCGGCTAAAATGGCGGCGGTTGTCGCGCTAGAACGCCCAGAGTTATCGACAATGACACTCTTTTCTCCTTCGCGGGTAAACCCTGATGAGTTAAATCCTTCTGAGTTCTTGCCATCCTCTTTTTGTAAAGAGAGCTGGGGTAAGGATAAATCAGTTGGAGAGCCTTCGGCGTTTGTCGTTGGAATCGATTGCGGTTGCGATCGTAGCTGCTGACCAATCAGCAAATCAGCTTGTACTAAAAGCAGCAAACCCAACGCACTCCAAATCACCGCAATTTTTCCCCCGTGACGGGTCGGAGAAACTTTTTGGCTAGGGGAAGAGGCAGGCTCTTGGTTCTCGATCCTGGGAACAAATAATTGGGAGTAACACAGCCACTGCTGGAGCCTCCGTCCTGTTCGTTCCAGAACCGTTTTTAGGTCGTCGGGCTGGACGTTGGGATGAGCGATCGCGTCTTCCGGCGGCGTCAGCAGTTCATCAATGGAGGTATCGGAGGCGGCAAATTCTGGCGTAGCTTCCGGTACGAGAGGTCGCCGATGGACAAAATCACTGCCGTAGTTCCATAAGGGGGACAATTGACCTGCGCGCCGCCCGTATACGCGCACGCCAGCAATGCCAGGGATTTCCATCTGACGCAGGAATTTAGCGATCGGGGAACCCACCTTTGCCTGGGGAGGGCAAACGGGGGCTTCACTCATAATGTGCAGCAGGTCTTGCTTACGGCGAATTTTTAGATGAATGCCACCGGTTGCCAATCGTCGGTCTAAGTTAGGGTTGAGGAGTCGCTGCAACAGAAAAGTCAAGGCGTCGAGATTGCCCTGTTGTGCCAGGGAGAAGGTAGGCTCTGCCAAGGCGGGTTCGCTGGAGGCAGGTAATTTTAGCCAATCGATCCAGCCGAGAACTTCTGGTTCGGACGAGACCTCCTGATGGTGAGCTTCTACGCCATAAATCGTTGCCGCTTCGATGCCTTGGGGGGCGAGCCTCTCCAAAACGGAGGCAATAATATTAACAGCGGTTTCTTGCTCGGGAAGAGCAGCGCGGCGATCGTCAAGGGCGCTACAAAACAAGTGCAACGTTACATCTTTGAGCACCGTTCGCGCGGATATTTCCGATTTTGCCAAGGCTTTATTGATCAGCCGGGAGATTGCCTGCACATCTCCCCAACTTGCCCAATCTTTGAGCATGGCTTCGGGGGGAGTTAAATCAACCCGTAATATCCACTCCGGAGAGACTTCCCCTCTTACTTGGCTGCAAATAGCTGCATCTTGAAAGCCTTGCAGTTGCAAGTCCCGTAGCTTCTGGATGATGGGTTCTGCCAATAAGGAGGAGTCAGGGCTATAGTCGGAGGTACAAATAACCCAGAGCCGCTTGGAAGGAAGTTCTGAGTTTTTTTGAGGAGTTAGGTTTCTTTCTTGTTCCCGTAACTCTTGTCGGCTTCTGCCTAACTTGGCGGCATTCGGAAGCTTTTTGACAGTGACTTTGACGCTGACGCCCAAGGGCATGAGAGTGTCACCAAGGTAGCGGGCGATCGCTGTGGTGGCACCTGATAGGGCAAGGCTTTTATTTGAGATCAGCAGCCTTTCAGGGTTCGTTTCTATTTCTAGGTCTTCCGGTTCCTCTTTAAATGGCGGCGGTACCAAAGAGGGTTCAAAAGAGTTGAGGGGAAGCGACTTGATCCAATCTGGCTGAGGATGCCCAATTCTCCGCCCATAAATAATTAGCTGGTAAATCGGTGCTTTGGGATTAATCGCCAGTAGCGATCGCCCCGCGTCTGTCTGGAGAGCGTGGGAAAATTTCTGAACAATTGTTTCTGCCTGCAAACTGTTGAGGCTTTCACAAAGAACGTGCAAGTTATTGCCCCGCAATCGGACGCGCAGGCGTACGCCCGGTTGACCGATCGCCCGATAAGCCCATTGGGCTAAGGAAGAAGGACGGTTCTGTGGAGAGCGCTGATCGACATCCAACATCACAAACCTGTCACCTCAACTGACAACAGACGACTAATTTTTGGCAGGGGTAATGGTACATCTAATTGCCTAATTGCCTTTGCTCCCCTTCTCTCGTTACGCTGCAATTGCTGACTCAACCAATAAGATAAGTACAATAGAAGCATCCAAATACATCTAACACAAGAGCATTCCCTGCGGTGTAGTGTAACTGTTTAGGCAACGCTACGATCTCTTTCTCTTCTAACGGATCAGCGCCTGGAGCAGCGAGGGATCAGCCAACGACATGGCAACACTTACCCATTAAACATACTCGTAGCAATAGTTTTATCCTAACTAATGACATCTCCTAACCAAAAATCCTCGAAAACAACCCCTCTGCCCACCTCAACATCCCAGTTTCCCACAGAATTTCTTTTAAGCTTGGCAACAGGTTCTCTGCTCTTGGGCATTGTGGGCGCAAAAGCCACCTACTCACTTATAGAAGAATTGGGAAAAGCAAGCGAAGAAGTCTTTCGAGGCGATCGCCTACCGATGTTAAATTTTCCAGATTCTCATTGTGAAGAATAATTCAAGTGCATTAGCTGCAACTTTAGACATTTTTGACAAGAGTTGGGGTGCTCATGATCTCATAGATCAACCCCTCAGTTAGTTGTCTATGCAACGGCGCGCCCCTAACATAAACCCCTACAATAGATCATCTTTAAAGAAAGAACAGACCTTATGAGTTCGGTACTCCATTCGTCCGATCGGGACTTGGCTATCCCTTCTACCTCTGACTTGTTTCTACGTCATCGCCTCAATATTGTCGAGGAATTATGGGAGTCTGTTCTTCGACAAGAATGCGGTCAGGAATTAGTTGATTTGCTCAAACAACTGCGCGACCTTTGTTCGCCAGAAGGACAGGCAACCGACTTTCCCGAATCCTCTGTTCCAAAGGTGATTGAAAAGCTTGACCTCAACGCGGCCATCCGCGCCGTCCGCGCGTTTGCGCTTTATTTTCAATTGATTAATATTGTCGAGCAGCACTACGAGCAGCGCGATCAACAACTCTTGCGACGGACAAGTAATCGTCCAACGGCAAATAAAACTAAGCCTTCAACTGCAATTTCTGCTAGCCCAAAAAACAACGGGGATTCAACCACTGCAGCGGCAAAGCCGATGGACGCAGAAGGAACCAATGCCGATCCAGTGGCTGATTTGTTAGAAAAAAGTTGGCAGGAGGTCGATACACCGCCTCGCGAAGTAGGAACGTTTCGCTGGTTGTTTCCTCACCTGTGGCAGCTGAATGTGCCACCTCAGCAAATTCAGCGCCTGATTAACGATTTAGATATTCGCCTAGTTTTCACGGCTCACCCCACCGAAATTGTTCGCCATACCATTCGAGGCAAACAGCGACGCATTGCCAAGGTTTTGCAACAACTCGACCAAGCGGAGGAAGCTTCAAGAGCGCTGGGGCTGAGCGAGTCCTGGGAAGTTGAGGAATATACCAACCAACTGACTGAGGAAATTCGTCTTTGGTGGCGTACAGATGAACTGCATCAATTTAAGCCAACGGTGCTGGATGAAGTGGATTACACGCTGCACTACTTCCAGGAAGTATTGTTTGATGTGATTCCCCAGCTTTATAGCCGCTTGAATCAGGCATTAAAGATGTCGTTTCCCTGGCTAAAGCCGCCGCTGAACAATTTCTGTAAGTTCGGCTCGTGGGTGGGGTCAGACCGGGATGGTAACCCGTCAGTAACTCCGCCAGTCACTTGGTCTACGGCTTGCTATCAGAGGGATTTGGTGCTAGGGAAATATATCCAGTCTGTGGGACAGATGACTAACTTATTGAGTTTGTCGTTGCACTGGAGTGATGTTTTACCGGAACTACTAGACTCTTTAGAGCAAGACCGCTCCCAGATGCCAGGGGTGTACGAACGGCTAGCGATTCGCTATCGTCAAGAGCCATATCGCCTGAAGCTGGCTTACGTGCAGCAGCGCTTGGAAAATACACGCGATCGCAACCGTCATCTCTACCAGGGTGAAAGACTCCAGCGGGAACTGCTAGACATAGACAACAAAAATCCTTGTATTTATAACTCAGGGGCAGAGTTTCTCAAAGAACTAAAACTAATTGACCGCAACCTTAAAGAAACTGGGCTAACCTGTCGTGATTTGGATAATCTGATTTGCCAGGTAGATATTTATGGGTTTAATCTGGCAAACCTGGATATCCGCCAAGAAAGCTCTCGTCACTCCGACACCATTAATGAAATTGTTCAATACCTGCAAATTCTCCCTAAGCCCTACAACGAGCTATCAGAAGGCGAACGCGAACGCTGGTTAGCCACAGAGCTACAAACGCGGCGTCCTTTGATTCCCGGAGAACTGCCCTTTTCTGAAAAAGCCTGCGAAACGATTGAAACCTTTCGGATGTTGCGGCAATTGCAGCAAGAGTTTGGCCCCCAGGTTTGCCAAACTTACGTGATCAGCATGAGTCATGAAGTTAGTGACTTACTGGAAGTGCTGCTACTTGCCAAGGAAGCGGGATTGTATGACCCCGCAACGGGGATCAGCAGCATTCAAGTGGTGCCACTGTTTGAAACGGTAGATGACTTGAAGCGGGCACCCTCTGTAATGAAAGCGCTGTTTGAGCTACCCCTTTATCGGGCTTGCATCAACGGCGGCTATAAGCCAGAGCAATTGCCATCCCAAGACGGTGAGGCAAAAGACAACTCCCTTTCTCTGACTCCGGTATCGCAGCACGCCCTCCAAGAAGTGATGCTGGGCTACTCTGACAGCAACAAAGATTCCGGTTTCTTGAGTAGCAACTGGGAAATTCACAAAGCCCAAAAAGCCCTTGAGGAAATTGCGGAAAGCTACGACATCCATCTGCGGATTTTTCACGGACGTGGCGGTTCCGTCGGTCGTGGGGGCGGCCCTGCCTATGAAGCGATTTTGGCGCAACCCGGACGCAGCATTGACGGACGCATCAAGATTACTGAACAAGGCGAGGTGCTGGCATCGAAGTATTCTTTGCCGGAGTTGGCACTCTATCACCTAGAGTCCGTAACAACCGCCGTTATTCAAGCGAGTTTGTTGCGGAATGGGTTTGATGATATTCAGCCATGGAACGAAATTATGGAGGAGTTGGCGACGCGATCGCGTTCTCACTACCGGGCGCTGATTTACGAGCAACCGGATTTAGTAGATTTCTTTCACCAAGTTACACCGATCGAAGAAATCAGCCAACTGCAAATTAGCTCTCGCCCTGCTCGTCGCGGTGGCAAGAAAGACTTAGATAGTCTGCGGGCAATTCCCTGGGTCTTTAGCTGGACTCAAAGCCGCTTTTTGCTACCCTCCTGGTACGGTGTTGGTACAGCACTCAACAGTTTTGTGGAGGAAGAATCGGAGGAAAATATCAAACTGCTGCGTTACTTCTACCTCAAGTGGCCCTTCTTTAAGATGGCGATTTCCAAAGTAGAAATGACTCTGGCAAAGGTAGATATGCAAATTGCCCAGCATTACGTGCGGGAATTGTCCCAGCCGGAAGACCAGGAACGCTTTCAGAGCTTGTACGAGCAGATTATGCAGGAGTTTAACCTCACCCGCGATATGGTTCTTAACATTACCTGTCACAAACGTTTGTTGGATGGCGATCCTGTCTTACAGCGCTCCGTCCACCTGCGGAACGGCACTATTGTTCCCCTCGGCTTCTTGCAAGTCTCTTTGCTAAAGCGTCTGCGTCAGCACAGCAACCAAGCCGCATCGGGAGTCGTTCACTCCCGTTACAGCAAAGGCGAGTTGCTGCGGGGGGCGTTGTTGACGATTAACGGGATTGCAGCGGGGATGCGGAACACGGGTTGATTTGTTGCGTCGCTGCTTACCACTAATGTTAGTTTGTGTCAAGTAGCTTATGCACGTTCAGCGATCGGCAATAGTCCTAGTGGGTTTAGCGCTTGGGCTAATTTTCCCCACCCTGAAAACCACCGCTCAAACCCTAATCGATACCCAGACTGAAAGGGCAAAGTTAGAACTTTTCCGACTGACAGGCATCCCTCCTAGCGAACTCACCATTGTTAATGAAGCGGCTTTAGCGGATACGGGAATTAGTCGGTTTAAGATTAGGGATTCTCACGGCAACGTCCACGGAATCTCCCTGGATGTGGCTGGCAATCCCGTCAATCCTGAAATTTTAGGGCAGACTGTTCAAGCCATTGATGATCGAGTTTATGTCGGCAAGCTGGAAGCTAAATTGGCTGTACTGCTTAACCAGGGAACGGATAGCCCAATACGGGTGATGATTCGGTTGAACCAGGAAACAGATGTTCCTCCCCTTCGCCCACAAACCCGCGAACAGCATCAGGCTCATCTTGTGAACCTTAGGTCTCGCTATGCCGCCATTCAACAACCTCTGGTGAACCTGCTCAAGGCAAATGGTCAGCAGGTTATCTATCAGCCTTCTTATACAGCAGTTGTAGGGGCAGACGTTACTCCCTCGGTACTCCGGAGGATTGTTGAGCGTCCTGATGTAGAGCGGATTTCCCTTGAGCATGTATGCACTCCCAAAGCAGACGAAGCGCAAGCCGCCTTCCCAGCTAATACAGAAAATGGCAGGGATCTTCCTGAAAGTGGGGCAATGGGAGTCGTTAACGCTAACAAAATTGGCACTTACCCTCCCCAGTTGCTGAAGGTGTTTCCCCCAGAGGAGTCAACACAGACCTTCGTGCAGTCTGTCTGCGCTGATTTCAACTTTAAATTAGCGGGAGGCGCTGATGCGGCATCCTTACAGCTCTTGGTTGATGGAGTAGATGTCACCAAACAATCCACAATTGCTGGCACCAGAGACTGGCCTCCGAGTAGTCTCCGCATCTCTTACAATCCTGTTTTTTCTCAGCCAGGTATCCACTACGCCCAATTGCGTTTCCAGACGTTAAACGGCACACCCCAATCCTACCAATGGTCTTTTTCTATTGAATCTCCCTCCCCTTCCCGTTAGTGACATAAGGATGAGGTTATAGCTTCACTCCCCCAAACTCCTCGCTAGGATAGATGGGTGTAGTCCGTTGTCTCCCATGCAATTGACCGCTCCCAATCGACAACCGACAACCGACCAAAAATCAAAAATGTTAGAGCAAAAACTAGAGCAGTTAAAAACGTTATTTGCAGAAATGGAAACGGCATTGATTGCCTATTCCGGAGGTGTGGATAGTACTTTAGTTGCCAAGATTGCTTATGATGTTTTGGGCGATCGCGCCCTGGCAATTACAGCCGAGTCTCCCTCCCTGCTGCCAGAAGAACTAGAAGACGCCCGCATCCAAGCCGCTACAATTGGCATTCCCCATGAGGTGATCCAAACCCATGAAATGGATAACCCCAACTACACCGCTAACCCCGTTAACCGCTGCTACTTTTGTAAAAGTGAACTTCATGACACCCTCAAACCCTTGGCAATGCAACGGGGCTATCCCTATGTTGTTGATGGGGTGAATGCGGATGACTTGCAGGACTATCGCCCAGGAATCCAGGCGGCGAAAGAACGAGGGGCGCGATCGCCTTTAGCTGAAATCAGCCTTACCAAAGCCGAAGTTCGCCAACTCTCCAAACAACTCGGACTACCCTGGTGGGACAAACCCGCCCAACCCTGTCTGAGTTCCCGCTTCCCCTACGGCGAAGAAATCACCGTCAGTAAACTGCAACGTGTCGGACGTGCGGAAATTTACCTCCGCAAGCTCGGCTTCTCTGATCTGCGGGTGCGTTCCGAAGGCGACACCGCGCGAATCGAGTTACCACCAGCGCAAATCAAAGAATTTGCCCTCACCACCGATTTACCTACCCTAGTATCTGCTTTCCAGAACTACGGCTTCCTCTACGTCACCCTCGACTTGGAAGGCTACCGCAGCGGTAAACTCAATCAGGTGTTGGCGAAAGAAGCCTTGAGCAAAGTCTAAAAATGCCTATTGGCAGTTATCTTGCTCTCTTCCCGTGAAACAGCATTAATCTAACTTGACAGCAATCTGCTGGCAATTTTCAGGTTGTGTTGCTTTTTGCTCCTCATTTAGAGGCTCACAAGCCAAATCGGGCTGAAAAATTAGCTGCAATCCTGCGGCATTTTGGGGAACCTCAAAAACCACTTCCCCTTGTACTTCTTCGTCAGGAAGAATTGTCCCTGTAGGGGGTTCTACATCATCTAAGGCATTGGCGATCAAAGCCACCTCGTACTGATTCTTTTGGTTGTCTTCCAACACAAAAGAGACGATGGAAAATGTTTGCGGCTCTTTTCCTTGATTCGTGAGCGTGGTATCAACAGCAATCCACTTTTGCCCTGGATTTGGTTTAATGATTCCTTTGCCTTGATGCTCCCAGCTCTTATTAACTATCATTTGTACCTGAGTATTATTTTGTTTGATAGCGATCGCTTCACCCAGGCTATAGTTAGAGCGAGTAATTTTTGATGCTTTTGAATCTACATTTTTGGGCAAATTTGTATTTTGAGTTTCAGTAGGAGTTTGCTGAATGCTTTTTTGAGTTTGTTGCCGTTCTGGAGAACAACCAATAACTAAACTCAGTAAAATAAATGTTACTGTTTTAGCCCTAAGTATTTTGAATATTGAATGCATTTCCCCTCTTGATGATTAGACCTTGGCTCTCAATGACCCTTGAAGTCTGTTAGATTTGACGGTAAGACAGAGTCTTTTGTTGCCAATAATGGGAAGTATTTTTTGTTAACATTCCCAGTTATAAGCTGCCGTGCATCTAAAACAAAGAAGGAAGTGCGTTTAAATAAACCAAACTTAGCTATTGGGTGAGCAAGGTTCAATTAGACGGCTCTACTTAACTCAATTTAAGTACATAGGATTAGAAGTTAGGGGTTAGAGGTGCAAGGTATACTTACATCTAATCTCCTCCCCTAATATCCCCATCCTCTAAAAGTTCTTGGTGCTACTCCTGTTCAAAATAATTAAGTTGCTAAAAATTTATTAACTAACACGGGTTTTGGCTGACGGCAGTTTCTACGCATAGGCGATCGCGTTCCTCATTTAGCGCTGGTGAGCAGACAGTCAATCTACTGTCGATTGAGCTGAAACTGTACTCTTTCGATCCCGGTAGGCGATTCGTTGGGAGGAAAAAATGTAGGAGCAGCCAGTGGAGAGAAGAGGGGGTCTCTAATCACGATTTCGGCAGGACTATCATCTAGTTCTATAACGGTTGTTGGTGTTGCTGCTTGAGGGACTAACGGCGCTCCGTTGTTAGTTCCATTACTCAAGAAAACAGTGGCATCGTCTGAAAAGAATATTGGGTAGTCCTTGTTTAAGGTTCTACTTTCGATATCCAAAAGAGAGTCACCAGACAGAGTGTATTCTCCAGTGGATGAGCTTCTCACAGTTGACTGGGCATGAACCGAGTTAGTAGAACCAGCGATCGCCGCGAAGATTCCCAAGACAGCAAGTGCTTTGTATACCATTGGCTTTTTCCAAATAAGAGTTTATTACTTTCGAGTATTTCTAAAGCCAGTAGCTTTTTCTTCTATCCTAGGGTGCGATCGCTCAACAAAAGGTTCTCTTCTATACGATATATTCCCTTTTGGAGATATAAGTTATGAATAAGCACATTAAGAGGCACTACCCCCAGGAGTGCCCGATTTTTTTCAGACACCTCCAGGGATAGTGCCCCTACAGAAAGTGATGAATTCTATAATTCGATTCTTTACTGCTGTGTTGTTACTTGAGAAATCAGAGTATTGCGAAGCTCTCTAGGAAGCAATACCCGATTAACGGCATGGATAACACCGTTGCTGGCTTGAATATCTGGTTGAACAACACTACCGTTATTCACAATCACCCGGTCTTCAGCCACACGCACGGCGATGCCACCAGCCAGTGTGTCTACAGATCCGGTTTGGATTTCGTTAGACGTCACTTCACCGGGTACAACGTGATAGCTGAGAACTTGCCGTAATAAGCCCCGATTCTCAGGTCTCAGCAAGTATTCTAGGGTGCCATTTGGTAATTCGGCGAAGGCTTCATCGGTAGGTGCAAAGACAGTGTAGGGGCCACCACTTGCGAGGGTGCCTTCAAGTTCTGCGGCTTGTACAGCTTGTACCAGGGTGTCAAAGGATTCGCTACCTGCTGCCACTTCAACAATGTTGGACTCGGCACCAGCTGTGGTGCGGTTCATCATTTGCTCTCTTGTTTGCTGGGCACCTGGGTTTGTCCCATCCATCATGTTCTCTTGGTTGTAACCTGCACCCGTTGAGGATTCTGGCATGGTAGCAGGAGCTTGTGCCAATGCTGGAACGCCAGCAAAAGCACTGATGCCGATAACACCACTCAGAACAGCAATCTGCTTTTTAAAGCGATTTAAATAATCAGTCTTCATACTTTTTTAAATCTCCAATTACGAAAGGTTATCTGCCTTTCACAATAGTGAAGATATGTTAAGTTGTCGTCCTGTAATGGGAGTACGACTTTAGGCAGAGTTCCCCTAGGGCAGCAAGGAATAGCGCCAAAAAAAAGCGATCGCCTAAACTATCCCCCTTATTTCCCCTAGGGAAGATAAAACTCTACTTTTTAACAGGAAATCAAACCTCAGTTCCCATCATCTGCAACTGATACAAACTTGCGTACAGCCCCCCTTGCTGCAACAACTCCTCATGACTTCCCGACTCGATCAACTCACCCCGCTTCATTACCAAAATCCGGTCTACATTCCGAATTGTCGAGAGGCGGTGAGCAATGATAATTGCTGTCCGCTCTGCCAACAAATGGTCAAGCGCTTCTTGAACCAGCGCTTCCGTTACCACATCCAGACTCGCCGTTGCCTCATCCAGCACTAAAATCCGGGGGTCACGGATTGCCGCACGGGCAAAGGCTAGAAGCTGCTTCTGCCCCCCAGAGAGGTTTGTTCCTCGTTCCCGTAGCTGAGTATCGTAACCTTGAGGCAACTGCTGGATAAACTTATCAACATTTGTCACCTGCGCGGCATTCTGGATTTCTTCAAAGGAGTAGGTTTCTCCTAGGGTAATGTTACTCTTCACATCTCCCGCAAACAGAAACCCTTCTTGTAAAATCACACCCATATAGCGCCGCAGCTCCGCCTGGGGTAAGTCCCGAATGTCGATGCCATCGACTAAAATCCGTCCCCGCGTAGGCTCATACAGGCGGCAAAGCAGGCGAATAATTGAACTTTTCCCCGCACCAGTGGGCCCGACTAAAGCGACTTTTTCCCCCGGCTGAATCGTGAAATCCAAATCTTTGAGGACGTATTCGTCGTCCTTGTAGGCAAAGGAAACCTTCTCGAAGCGAATTTCTCCAACGCGATCGCCATTATGGAAAGTCGTCTGAGACAGGCTTTGCTGCGTCTTGTGTCCGGGGTCGCGAATTTCAATCGGCTCATCCATGATGTCGCTGATGCGCTCAACCGCCGTGAATCCGGCTTGCAGCATGGTGAACTTTTCGGCAAAACGACGCAAGGGGTCAAACAAACGCTGGGCGTACAGGATGAATGCCGACAACGCCCCAAAACTCAATGTATCGCCTAGGACAAACCAACCACCTAACCACAAGACCCCCGCGATCGCCACAAAGCCAATCCACTCCAATGTCGCTGAAACAGCCGCATCATGGAAGATCGTTTTGTCAACCTCTGTAACGTAGCGTTGGTTCACGGTCCGGTACATCTCGGCGTTGAAACGTTCCCGCCGAAACATTTGCACTACATTAATCCCGACAATATTTTCTTGTAGCTGCGAGTTGAGTGATGAGAGTTCTTCTCTGGCTTTGTAGTTCGCCTTGCGATACTGCTGCTGGAAGTAAATAATCACCCCCGTCACCGGAAGCAACATCAGCACCAGCATCAGCGCCAACTGCCACTGCAAAAAAAACATCGTCACGGCAATCACCAACATCGACACCACATCGCCGATAATGCCGATCGCCCCCGTGGAAAAGACATCCCCCAGCGCTTCCACATCGCTTGTCAGGCGGGTAATCAGTCGTCCTACTGGGGTGCGGTCAAAAAAGCGTACTGCCAGCGAAGTGACGTGAGTAAATAAGTCCTCACGAATCTCCGCCGTCATCTTCTGACCTACCTTCACCACCAGGTATCCCTGAATCGCAACGAAGATCAGCCGCACCACCACCGTCGCTACCAGTAACCCGACAAGGATATTTAGTCCGTCGGCTAAAGAACGTTCCGCCAAAAAATCCCAGGATTGCTCCTCTTGGCGAATCAGCGAGATGGCTTGCCCAATAATCAGCGGTTGCACTGCACTCGCTGCAGCTAAAGGAATCAACAACCCTAGAGAAATAAAGAGCAGTCGTTTATTGCGACGCCCATAGGGTACAAGTCGCAGGAACAGACGCCAGTCATTTTCACGAGGTCGTTGTCTTCCTGCCGCCTCTTTACGTGGGGATAAGCTAGTCATTCAAAATTTCAGCGGTAATCTTTGTAACAAAAAAGCCCAAGCTTTCACACTGTAACGCAGTCTTCTAAAGAGATATTTTTTCCAGGTGAAGAGGATCTTAACCGTCTTCTAAGCCGTAGATAACCTAAATAGCAAATAATTATAAAGAGGTGTTTTACTTCAAATCTGACGGAATTTGAGTCCCTGCTGGTGCTTCTGCTGGGGACTTTTTTTCTTTTCTATTAACCCGCTAGTCCGCCTCAATATCTGGCTTCACCACATTGGCGTTGTTCATCTTGAATCCACCGCCAGAGCCATCAACAAAAAATCCGACCCTTCCCTAGTCGTTACTCTACTGGGTGCGGTAAGTTCCAACGCGATCGCTTAATTGATTTATTGATGCCCTGACAGTTCACTGAACCTCGACTTAAAGAGACATGATTGCAGGCATCAAGATCGAGTCAATCACATGGATGACACCGTTATCCGTGAGGATATCTGGCTGCACAATTATTGCCTGATTGACCTTATAACCGTGGGACGTATCAATCTGAACGCTTGAACCTTCCATCGTTTCGGCTTCCTCTAGTTCCAGCAAATTATCGCTTCTGACATCACCAAAGAGAACGTGATAAGCCAAAATTTTCTTGAGCTTTCCAGGGTCTTGCAACAAAGAATCTAACGTTCCTTCTGGCAATCTGGTAAAGGCTTCATCTACAGGTGCAAAAACCGTAAAAGGCCCCTCACCTTTGAGGGCATCTACCAAGCCTGCGGCTTCCAGTGCCTGAGTCAGGGTGTTGAAGGAACCTGCATTGATGGCAGTTTCTACAATATCAGCCATGAATTTCTCTGTTGCTCTCGTTATGTGTCCTGTTTAGGGATACAAGCAACTAGGCATCCTAAGCATCTTTCAAAGGGGTGAATTGGCTGAAGGAAGTGCTGAGTCCTGAGTCCTGAGTCCTGAGTGGGAAGAAAGGGTGAAGGATGAAGTATGAAGTGTGAAGTGTGAAGGATGAAGTATGAAGGGTGAAAACTTCGACGTGAGACTTCGGCGTGAGCGCGGTTCCTGAGCTTGCCGAAGGGCAGTCGAACGCTCAGCCGAACGTATGAAGTATGAAGGAGGTTATCAGTTTTCCTCATCGCCTCATCTCCTCTGCTCCCCTGCTCCCCTGCTCCCCTGCTCCTCTGCTCCTCTGCTCCTCTGCTCCTCTGCTCCTCTGCTCCTCTGCTCCCCTGCTCCTCTGCTCCCCTGCTCCCCTAATGGCTGGAACTAATTCCTCGTTTCTGAAGTTGCTGCATGAAGAAATCTTCTAGGGAAGTGCGGGCGAGGTTCATTCCTAGTAGTTGGGCACCCATGAGGCGGAGACTACCGATAAACTCTTGGGGATCGCCTTGTAAGTAGCCGTACCAACATTCATCTTCAAATGCTAGATTGGGAACCCAGCGCTTGAGAACATCTAAATTGCCGCCGACGCCTTGGACTTGGTAGGTATCAGCAGTGCCTAAGAGTTCATCTAGAGAACCCACACAGATGAGTTCGCCTTGAGCCAAGATAGCAATGCGATCGCAAATTTGCTCGACTTCTGCCAACACATGGCTATTAAAGAAAATCGTCTTCCCTTGGGCTTGCAGTGAGAGAATAATTTCTCGCACCTGGTAACGTCCCGTAGGATCAAGCCCTGACATCGGCTCATCGAGAAATACTACTTCCGGGTCATTAATTAGCGCCTGCGCTATGCCAATTCGTTGCAGCATCCCTTTGGAATACTGGCGTAGCTGCTTTTTGCGAACCATCGTCGGGCTTAAACCAACTAATTCCAGCAAGAAGGGAATCCGCTGGCGTTGCACGGATGAGGGGAGATTAAATATTCCAGCAACAAATTTTAAAAACTCCCAGCCAGTCAGGTAGTCATAGAAGTAGGCGTTTTCTGGCAAATACCCGATGCGTTGCTTTACCTGGGGATTGCCCAGAGGTTGCCCCAGTAACAAGGCGCGTCCGGAGGTGGGGCGGACAATTCCTAGTAGAGTCTTGAGTAACGTCGTTTTCCCTGCACCATTAGGCCCTAATAAGCCAAAGGTTTCCCCTGGATACACTGTCAGCGTGCAGCTTTTTAGAGATTCAACTTTTTGACTTAGCCAAAAGCCAGTGCGATACACCTTCCTCAGTTCAGAAGTTTGTACTACAGGTGATTGGTTAGTGTATGGGACATCTTGCCCGCCTTCAAAAGGCAAATCAACGGTCGAATCCATGGCTTTTCAGTGCGACGCTAGCAACTAAATCTATTGATTCCCTATTTTGCCGAGTTTTCGCTCAGTTTGAAATTCCGTCAAAATGCCTGCTGCTAGATCTTAAGTTGAATGAGGACTCTACTGTGCAAGGGGTGAGACAACGATACACTAGGCGCAGGCGTGTCGTGGCAAAGGCAGAAGAGCATGAATCGCGAAAAAATTGTGGCAATTATTACTGGGGCAATTTCGATATTACTGGCGATCGCCTACCTAATTATTGTCCAGCTACTAGACTTCCGAGGTGAGATGTTACCAGCTCCGACTAGTCAGTTACCGTCGGGAGCCGAAGTCACAGTGGTACAGCTAGTTCCCACCAACTACCAACTAATAAAGCCTTGAGGTAGAGGATTTATTCGTTGTTGGTTGTTATAGAGTTACCGGAGAAGCTACCGCTACTGACAAAATTTTCGATTATGGCTTTAAATCGTCGCAATTTCCTGTTTCTTCTAGGTGCTACAACTACAGCAGCGTCATTGGGCTATTTTTCCAGTAAAGCTAGCGCACAGCCGTTACAACTACTGACTGGAGACGAAGAGAGTGAGGATAGCGAGGTATTCCAACTGCCGCCGCTACCTTATGAGTATGACGCCCTAGAACCCTACATTGATGCTGAGACAATGCGGTTCCACCACGACAAGCATCACGCAGGTTATACCAAAAAGCTGAATGCAGCTATCAATAAACACTCAGAACTCAAAAACATGAGTGCAGAAGACTTGCTGCGTCAGATTGCTCGTCTCCCTGAAGATATTCGCGCCACTATCCGCAATAACGGCGGTGGGTATGTCAACCACAAGATGTTTTGGGAAATCATGAGTCCTGATGGGGGAGGAGAACCAATCGGCGCGATCGCTACCGCCATCAACTCCAACTTTGGTAGCTTTGACAACTTCAAAGAACAATTTAACGCCGCCGGAAGTTCCCGATTTGGTAGTGGCTGGGCGTGGCTAGTGCTGAGTCGCGATGGCAAACTAAAGACGCTCAACACCCTTAATCAAGACAGTCCCTTGATGGAAGGTATGTATCCGATTATGGGGAACGATGTTTGGGAACACGCTTACTACCTCAAATACCGCAACGATCGCGGCGCATATCTCCAGCAATGGTGGAACGTCGTCAACTGGGAAGAAATTAACAGGCGCTTTGAGCAAGCTAGCGCTACAGTCTAGTTTATTAACGGCTGTTTCATTCTCAAGACGCCGACACCCGATTTTGTGTCCATGGGTGTTAACTTAAGCGGACATTCCTCAAACCTCTGAATTTTTCTCTCACCCTGGCTCCCCTTCCCGAAACTTGGGAGTCAGGGTTTCCCTATAAGGTTTAGGGAGCTGAAATTTTTACGGGGCGCTGTGTCTTTGGCTCATGGGAAAAATCGGTAGTCAAAAGATTATCAATTTAGAGGCGAAACCCCTCCATCTTTCGATTGATCATTACCTTTAGTGGTAACCATCACAAAGTAAGGTGTTAATCTTTTAGTAACGTCTTCCCAAGTTTTTCACTTTTGAGCCTCATGAGAGTCTTAGTAGCAGACACCAACCAAGCTTTGATAGAAAAATTAGTCCGGTATCTGACGCGGCACAACTATGTCGTTGATGTAGCCAATGACGGAAAAACCGCTTATACATGGGCAACACATTTACCCTATGATGTGATTTTGCTAAACTTAGACTTGCCAGAACTAGACGGATTTAGCTTCTGTCGAAAGCTGCGTCAAAATGACATCCCTAGTCCTATTCTCATTTTGAGTGCTTTAGGAGGAGTGAAGGACAAAGTCAAAGGTTTAGATGCTGGGGCAGATGATTTTGTTATTGAACCCATTGATTTGGAAGAAATAGCGGCTCGCATCCGGGCATTACTACGCCGGGCAAAGGTTTTAGCACCGCTAGTACTGGAGTATCAAAATCTTCTCCTTAACCCCGCAACCTGTGAAGTCAGGTATGAGGATAGTTTTTTGAACTTAACGGCGATAGAGTTTCGCTTGCTGCAGTTGTTTCTGAAAAACCGCGATCGCGTTTTTAGCAACACTACCATTCTCTCCCAACTCTGGAATGAGGCAGATGCTCCCCAAGAAGATACCGTAAGAGCGCATATTAAACGCTTACGCAAAAAATTGGATGAGGCTGGTGCGCCAAAACACCTAATTGAAACGGTTTATGGTTTAGGCTATCGCCTACAAAAAAAGTCTTAATGTCCTTAGACTTACCTCAAGGCAGGTGTAGCACTATACATCAGCAATCCTAGTATGTAGTTCTATCTGTGAGAGCAAAAAGTATGGAGAGTACGGACAATGTACTTAAGGTCGAGAGATTCCCACAAACTGACCTGATATCTCCCCTCAAAGATACATTGACTAGGGAAAACATTCTCAGTGAACAAACCTTTAAACGAGTTTTAACCTCTGGAAAAATCCGCAGAGAAGCCCTCCAAATGCGCTCAAAAGCGATAGAAATGCGTGCTAGAGCGGTACAAATGCGCGAGTTTTCCCAACACGTTTATAAGAATCTCGATAATTTAAAAAAGTCAGTTCTCCACATGGAGAGTTTAATGACTCCAAAATCGGCTAGCCCTTCCCAGCTCACATGGGGAGAGTTGCAGCTCGATACAGAAAGCTTTCAAGCTGCCTATAGCGGTAAAGCCCTAGCCTTGACGGCAAAGGAGTATCGTTTACTCCAGCTCTTTGTAGAACATGGTTACCGCGTGTTGAACCGCGAGCAGATTCTTCAGCATTTGTGGACTGACGAAACTGCCCCCAAAGAAGATACCGTTAAGGCACACATCAAGCATTTACGGAAGAAACTAAACGCTGTAGGCGCACCTAGTGACTTCATTGAAACCGTCTACGGCGTTGGTTATCGGCTCAAATAAATCCTAATTAGCTTTTTTAGAGTAGAACTCACAAAAAACTCACGTAGTCAGGTCAAAGTCACAACCCTTTCCCCTGCCAGAGAAAGTTTTTAGATGCATCTACATAAGTCCTTCCAGACCACTTCAGACTCCGGACTCGTTTCAGGTTAGGCTCCTAGGAGCTAGATACACCAGCAGGGAATGATTGTTTCTCTCCTACCCGTAGAGGCAATGCACAGCCCTTGCCCCTACCACTTAGAGTTTCCAAAAAATGCTTTATTGCGATAAATGAGAGAATATTAACTTTCCTTAACTTGTTTATCTGTCTTCCCGACTTTTTCACATTCTCCTTATAGCGTTAAAATATAGAGGCATTATAAAGCTCTCATAAAGTCTCTAATGTTGAACCTGACGCAGTGAGGTCGTGAACCAGCGTGAAAAGTACGGATGTTCAAGAACTGGTCAGTCGCTATGCAGCAGGAGAACGAAAGTTTCATCGCCTTAAGCTGATCGGTAAAGACCTGAGAGGAATAAATCTACATGGCGCAGACTTACGTGGTGCCAACTTGATTTGCGCCAACTTGAGCGGAACCAACTTGGATGAGGCAAATCTGAGTCAAGCAAACCTCACCCTCGCCAATCTCACAGGGGCAAACCTGAAAAAGGCAAATCTTTCTCAAGCAATTCTCAGAGCAACGGATCTCAGCCAAGCCAACTTAAGCGAAGCCAATCTGATTAATGCAGATTTGAAGCAGGCAAAGTTCACCAACACTAACCTGGATAAAGCCAATTTGAGTGAGTCAAGATTGGGGCGAACCGTTCTAAGTGCCTTAATCTTCCCTCAAGAAACGAGCGCTGCATTTAATTAATAATTTTGTTGGCTAGCTTCACCCCTACCTTCCTTTAAAAAAATATTGAATCAAACCCATAGATGCTGCTAGCCTGACCAAAGACAAAACAGCCAATAACATCAGGATTGAAGAACCATGACTCAACTCATTGATAATTTACCGGCTGAATCTCGACAAATTCTTTGCTGCTATTGCAACGGGACTACCCAAGTTCAAATTGTTCGCATTACCAATATTCCTCACTGGTATTTTGAGCGAGTCGTTTTCCCTCAGCAACGTCTCTTATTTAGTGCAGTACCAGAGGCAAAGCTGCAAATCTATACAACAGAAGCGGTTAGTGCAACTATAGGGGATAATATTTTGTGCGATCGCCTACAGGTTGAAGAAAAAGAATTAGTTCATCACTAAACTTCCCCCACTGCCGACAACAGCTAATCATTTTTACCCGCTACCCCGAAGCGGGTAAAACAAAGACACGCTTAATCCCCGCCCTTGGTGCAGAAGGAGCAGCTACACTACAGCGTCAGATGACAGAACAGAAGCTCGCAGAAGCGCAGAAGCTGCAAGCGAGCGACTCACTGTCAGTAGAAGTGCATTTCACCGGGGGCGATGAACAACGGCTGCAAGAGTGGCTGGGGACAAAATTGACTTATCGGCAGCAAAGTCAGGGAGATATTGGTTCCCGGATGGCAGATGCGTTTCAGCAGGCTTTCCAAGCGGGGATGGAGAGTGTGGTGCTAATTGGGATAGATTGCCCAGACTTGGATGCAGAGTTGCTAGGGAAAGCCTTCCAGCTACTGCATCAACATGACTTGGTGCTAGGGCCAGCCGCAGATGGTGGGTATTATTTAATTGGGCTAAAACAGTTATTTCCGGAACTCTTTAGCGGGATTGCCTGGAGTACGGCTGCGGTTTTTCCAAAAACAGTGGAGATTGCTCAAAACTTGGCGTTAGGAGTTGCTTATCTTCCCCAACTGCGGGATATTGACCGTCCGGAGGATTTGGCAGATTGGGAGTCTGGTAAACTTTAAGTCGTCTCTCAGCTTTGACTCAGCTAAATCTCGTATTTTATAAGCTGATCCACTTTTCCCAGCGGCATGAACGCACCAACTATCTCAATTATCCTTCCGGTTCTGAACGAAGCCGCAGTGATTGAGGCAAGCTTAAATCAGCTTCAGGATGTGCCAGCAGTGGAGGTGATTGTTGTTGATGGGGGAAGTCAGGATGATACAGTTGCGATCGCCCAATCCTTCGGAGCGAAAGTCCTGACGACGGCTGCTGTTGGGCGTGCCTATCAAATGAATGCTGGAGTCTGTGCTGCCTCTGGGGACATTCTGCTATTTTTGCACGCAGATACTCGCCTTCCGGCTGAATTTGACCGCTTAGTGCGCCAAGCTTTACAAACACCGGGAACCGTTGCGGGGGCTTTTGAGTTAAAAATTGACGCCAACCTGCGAGGGCTGCGGTTGCTAGAGAAATTGGTAAATTGGCGATCGCATTTTCTTTCCCTACCCTACGGAGATCAAGCCATCTTCCTCAAAGCCACCACCTTTCAAGACTTAGGCGGCTTTCCCAATTTGCCGATTATGGAAGATTTTGAACTGATCCGACACCTGAAACACCAAGGACGCATCGCCATCATCTCAACCCCCGTCCTCACCTCAGGACGCCGCTGGCAAAAGTTAGGAGTCTTGAAAACAACTCTGATTAATCAGCTAATTATTGCTAGTTATTTGTTAGGTATTTCTCCCACAAAATTGAGACGCTGGTACAGTGCAGCCGGGAAGTAGGGAAGAATAGACCTCTTGCATAAGTCGAATAGACCCCCCTTAATCCCCCCTTAGTAAGGGGGGAGACTTGAAATCTTGCCCCCTCCCCATACTAAGGGGAGGGTTGGGGAGGGGTCTGGTACATTTTTGCAAGAGGTCTAATGTAGAAACCATGTCGCGTCTGGAAACGGAGGCGATCGTTTTTTAATAAACCACAGAGACACAGAGGGCACGGAGGTAAGAGAAGGAGAGGGAGATGAGGTGATGTGATAACCCCTAACCCAAGCACCCTAGCCTCCGACAACGGCTTCACCCTTCATCCTTCACCCTTCATCCTTCACCCTTCATCCTTCACCCTTCATCCTTCACCCTTCACACTTCATTCCTGTCCTTGAGACTGTCGAGCAATCCGTCGAGCTTGCCAACTGGTGTAACCGAGCAACAAGGTTGCCCCAATTGCGTAAGCACCGCCACTAGGAAGACCGGAAAAGGCTAGGGCTAGACTACCTACCCAGAAGGTTAGGGCGTAAATAAATAGAACCGTCAAACGTTGGGAGAGTCCGGCTTTGAGCAAGCGGTGATGTAAATGACGTTTATCCGCAACAAAGGGCGACTTTCCTTGACTCAGGCGGGAGACAATCACCGCTGACATATCCAAAATTGGCACGGCTAAGATTAGGTAAGGCAGCAGTACTGCTGTGACGGCGGTACTTTTCACTAAACCAATGACGCCAACCCCGGCTAGGGTGAATCCCATAAAATACGCGCCGCCATCTCCCATAAAGATTTGAGCCGGGTTGAAGTTGTAGCGCAAAAAGCCCAAAGCCCCTCCCGCTAGTGCCGCAGCAAATACGGCGGCGGCGGGTTGCTGCATAAATAGCGTCACAATCAGCATGACAATAGCGGCAATTCCTGACACTCCGGCAGCTAACCCATCCAACCCATCAATCCAGTTGATGGCGTTTGCCATTCCCACCAACCAAATCACCGTGATTGGCAGGCTCAACCAACTCATTTGCACCAGTCCGTCAAAGGGAATGGAGATGAAATCAATACGGACGCCAACCCACCAAGCCACTCCAGCAACGCTGCTTTGCATCAATAGTCTGGCGATGGGGGAGAGGTTGAACAGATCATCAGCTAAACCGATGAGAAAAAATGCTAGCCCTCCCAAAGCTACGCCTAAAACTTCCCACTCTTGATGTTGTGGTAAAAGACGAAATCCTCCCGTCCACCACACAATTGCGAGCGCGGTTAAAGTTCCTATAAAAATGGAAACTCCACCTAAACGCACCATTGGGCGCTGGTGGATTTTTCGTTCTTCGGGTCGATCGACTTGTCCACTTCTCAGACCAATTGTTCTCACTACTGGTGTACTCCAGAGAACAACGACCATCGAGACAAGAAAGGCAATCAGATGGTACAGCTGGGCAGGCATCACCAAAAGCACAGAGTGAGACATCATCGCAGAGTCTACTATATTTATGACTCACTACGGTGATTTTGTTAACACAAATGCCTGCCATGTCAGCTTTAGACAACAGAACTTAAACTAATGCGGGTAGGGGAATCCGTAAATGAGGATAGAGTGGGAAGCGATCGCACAATGCCGCTACCCGTTGCTGACACTGACTAGCGACTGCCTCATCTTCAGGATTTAGCAGGCGATCGGCAATGATGTTAGCAATTTCCTCAAATTCCGCTACTTTCAGACCCCTCGTAGTCATCGCGGGAGAACCCAGACGCAAGCCACTAGTAACAAAAGGCGACTCTGGATCGAAAGGCACAGTATTTTTGTTAGCCGTGATATTGACACCGCTAACTAACTGGTCTGCCCGTTTCCCCGTCATCCCAATGCCGCGCAAATCAACCAGCACTAAATGATTGTCTGTACCATTCGACACCGTCTTTAAGCCCCGCTGACTCAACTGAGCTGCCAGCGCCTTGGCATTCTCAATTACTTGCCCGGAATAGGCTTTAAACTCCGGCGTTAAAGCTTCACCAAATGCCACTGCCTTCGCCGCGATCGCATGCTCCAAAGGGCCACCTTGATTGCCAGGGAAGACGCCTTTATCAAACTTCTTACCCAACTCTGCATCGCGGGTAAGAATCAAACCGCCTCTTGGCCCCCGCAGCGTTTTGTGGGTTGTTGTCGTCACCACATCACAATGAGGAATCGGGTTAGGGTGATGACCTGTCACCACCAAACCTGCAATGTGAGCAATATCTGCTAATAGATAAGCCCCGACTTCATCCGCAATTTCTCTAAACTTCTCAAAGTCAATCACACGCGAATAGGCAGAGTAGCCGCAGATAATCAGCTTCGGACGCTCTTTGAGGGCTAGTTCCCGAATCGCATCAAAGTCCAGTTGCTCAGTTTCTTTGTTGACACCGTATTGAACAACCTTGAACCACTTCCCGGAGACATTAACCGGGGAACCATGAGTTAGGTGTCCGCCGTGGGACAAGTCCATCCCCATAATCGTGTCACCTGGCTCTAGGAGTGCCAAAAATACCGCAAAATTCGCCTGAGCGCCGGAATGAGGCTGGACATTGGCATGAGCGGCTCCAAAAAGCTGCTTGGCGCGGTCAATCGCTAGCTGTTCTACTTTATCGACAAACTCACAACCGCCGTAGTAACGCTTTCCGGGTAAACCTTCCGCGTACTTATTAGTTAAAACCGACCCTTGAGCAGCAAGAACAGCGGCTGAAGTAAAGTTTTCACTGGCAATCAACTCTAAATGGTCGCGTTGGCGTTGAAGTTCCTGGCTGATTGCCTCAGCGATCGCTGGGTCAGTTTGAGCGAGAAAATCTAAGTTAGTCTGCGTCACAGTAAATCAATCCCTATATCGTCAGTAAACAAGTTTGGTGATGTTATACCCCCACGAGCTATCGATGGCATAACACTGGCACTTCCCCAAATCATTTATGGTAACGCTGTTTGCTCCTTTAGCAGAGTCCTGAGTCCTGAGTCCTGAGTGGGAAGAAAGTATAAAGGGTGAAGTGTGAAGGGTGAAGTATGAAGGGTGAAGTATGAAATAGGCGATTGGAGTAATGGCTAATCGTCATCAATTTTTCTCTTCCTCGCTCCCCTGCTTTCCTGCTCCCCTGCTCCCCTGCTCCCCTGCTCCCCTGCTCCCCATCTCCCCTACTCTTTAACCTAAACACCCATAATCAACACTTCATTACTCAGCACTCACCGACTCACCGACTTAGCACTCAATATTCCCCATTAAGGTGTGTGTTAGTTTACCGCTTCTGACTAAGGCTTAATTTAAGATTGACTTAGAGGTATAAGGAATCACGGGAGGTGTGAGATGTTGGTTATTCTCACGGACGAGCAGATACTTTCCCCTCAACAAGTTTGTCAAAGTTGTTTGCTTGCCGATCGCAGCGGTCAACCGCGTTGGCGTCAAGGGAAGCTTGGCTGTGGTCATTTGGTTCGTAAGCTCACAGAAAATCAACCGGAACAGTATGAGTGTGAAATGGGGTTCCGAGTTGCCTATGTAGAATAACGGTCATCGTGTCAGGAAGTATCTGGGTGTGGAAAGCCTATCTAGGGCTAACTTAGGCGTGAGACAGCAACTACGCTAGGATTGAGGAAAGACCAATCCCCATAAAATCAGCTTATTTCAAAGGAGATCACACAATGACTTGGCGTGGGTCAACATCCGTAAAAGACCGAATTTTCGCTTCTCTTCCTTATTTACTACCCTTAGTTTCTGTCCTTCCCTTTGGTACTTTTCTCTTCAGACAATTTCCTGCGATCACGGTTTTGTTGATCCCTTTGCAACCGATAATTGCAATTTACAGTCTTCCTTTTGTAGGACTGGCGGTTTTTTTCCTCTTATTTTTATTAGTAGTAAGAAACGAAAATATTGCTCATTTTATTCGTTTCAATGCAATGCAGGCAATCCTATTAGACATTCTTTTAGTTTTGTTCAACCTGCTTTTACCAATTTTGCTCCGAGGCTTAGGCGTAAATTTACTCACCGAAACCTTGTTCAATATCATCTTTTTGGGAACAGTTACTGCCTGCGTCTACTCAGTTGTCCAGTCTCTGTTGGGACGCTATGCGGAAATTCCGACTCTTTCCGAGGCAGTTTATACGCAAGTCCGCTAAGGTCAGCATTTTTGAAAAGGTAGATGGCAAAAAGATAGGTCTTTGCGCCTGATAGTTAGCTGGTTTTTATGGGAGGGCGGACAATAACGGTGTTCTCTAGTTGACCGATACCCTCAATTTCAATGCGGACGCGATCGCCAACCTGCATTGAGCCGACTCCTTGGGGTGTCCCTGTAAGGATTACGTCACCCGGAAGCAATGTCATGACTTGAGAAATGTAGGACACCAAAACTTCTGGCGGAAACACCATCTGATTAATCAAGGCGGACTGTACAGGCTCCCGTTGATCGTTCAAGAAAGTCTGCAATCTTGCCCCAGCACTGATTTCTCGGACAATCCAAGGGCCAAGGGGACAAAAGGTATCAAAGCTCTTGGCTCTTGTCCACTGACCGTCCTTTCTTTGTAAATCACGGGCAGTGACATCATTAGCAATTGTGTAGCCCCAGATCTTATTTTGGGCTTGTTGTGGCGTACAGTCGCAGGCACGCTCGCCAATCACCAGCGCCAACTCTCCTTCGTAGTCTACGTGTTGCGACTGCGGCGGATACTTGATTTCTCGTCCATCCGCAATCACAGCCGTCGGCGGTTTGAGGAAAATCAGCGGTTCTTCGGGGACGGGCGTTCCCATTTCAGCCGCATGATCCGAATAGTTTTTCCCCACCGCAATGATTTTGGAGGGGGCACAGGGAGCCAGCAGTTGATACTCATCTGGCCCCAGTTCCAAGTCAGTAGATTGTCCGAGTAACCAAGGTGGTGCGTCTAGCACTTGGATATTGCGGCTCAGTTGTAACAAACCGTAGTATGTTTGTCCTTTAGTCGTTTTAATTCGGACGTAGCGCTGTGCCATAGCGTTGTATTAGTTCCTTCAGTTCGTAGATCAATCATTGGTTGAAGTGTGTGAGGAGATAGATTAACCCTGATCGCTAGCTAGAATTAATAGCAGAAAGTAGTAAGATTTTAAGTCCTTGCTTCTTGAAGAATGGATGAAGAGGCACCCTTTGATGGGTGTTGCTCATCAGCCAGGAAGGAGCCAAGTTGTCCAAAAGGAGATTAACACCTGTGAACCAAAGTTACGAAATGATGTACATCCTGCGCCCAGATTTGGGAGAAGAGCAGGTAGATAACGCGATCGCTAGATACAAAAATCTGCTGCAAGAGCAAGGTGGCGATCAAATCGACATCCAACATCGCGGCAAACGTCGCCTTGCCTACGAAATTGATCGATTCCGTGAAGGAATTTACGTTCAAATGAACTACCAAGCTCCCGGCACCCACGTCGCCGTCATTGAGCGGACGATGCGCCTGAGCGAGGAAGTTATTCGCTACCTTACCCTCCGGGTCGAAGCTCCAACAGAAGGCGAGGAAGAAGCCCCAGTCGCAGCCCGGGCCGAAACCCCATCAGTCCCAGCTCCAATCCCAACCCGGATTGAGACAACTCCAACCGAGCCAGTTGCAACTGAGCCAGAAGCAACTGAATCAGCCTCAACCGAGGAGCCAGAAGCAACTGAGCCAGAAGCAACTGAATCAGCTTCAACCGAGCCAGCGGCAACCGAGGCTTAAGCTTTTTGTCAGTAGTCAGTAGTCAGTAGTCAATAGTCTTTTGTTGTTAGGACTATTGTTATTGCTCAATGACAAAACCCAGAAAGGCAGATTAAGGCAAACTAGCGGCAAAATCCCTGAGTAGAAACAGTTGGCACCAGTCAACTGTTTTTGCTTATCTAAGTAAAGGCTGACAGTTCCTAGCGAGCTTGCCCATAGCCAGTCCCGGTTCTAGAACTGATGGGGTGATGAGGGGATGGGGAGCCGGGGTGCAGGGGTGCAGAGGAGCGAGGGAGAGAAAAATTGACGACGATTAGCCATTACTCCAATCGCCTATTTCATACTTCATACTTCACCCTTCATACTTCATACTTCACTAAGCGCCTCCGGCAACGGCTTCGCCAAACATACTTTCTTCCCACTCAGGACTCAGGACTCAGGACTCAGGACTCTGCCTTCCTCCTCCAAATCCCCAGCTAATCCTGACTCAGTCAGCGATCGCTAGAAAAGAAAAATAGCCATCCTACCAAACCGATGACACCCATTTTTGAGGTTGGTGGTGGTAACCTTGCCTGCATCTGTTGCCCTTTCATCTACCAGCAAGATCGTGATAGACACTGCCGCCGCTCAAGTTTCTAGCTGGAATCGGCAAACTTACCAACGATTGAAACTTTCCCTGACTCTAGGGTTGCGTCGCCAGATCTTTGTGGCGGTGTGCGATGACTTGAGCCTGCGAAATCGCCTTGCAGGTAAATTACACGCTGAGTTAGGCGCACTTGCCGCCAAAACCCCGGCAGAAACCAATAGCTATCCCCGATTAGTCAGCCTGAACTTAAACCTGCGTAACCCTAATCCCCTGGCTCAAATTACTCAGTGGTTAGCCCAGCAGGGGAAAGGGAAAGCAGATCCTTTGACATTTAGCTTTCAGATTGTGGGAGTGGAGCGCTTAACGCGACAACCTCCCGTCGTCCAGAGAGAATTTTTGCGCCATCTCCAGGCAATCGAAGCTAACTTACCGCGCCTGGAATCGACTTTGTTGCTTTGGCTGCCGCGCCCTTGGTTTAATACCATCCAGCAGTCTGTACCTGAATTTTGGCGCTGGCATACGGGCGTCTTTGAGTTTGAAGGTGAGCCGACCCCTGTACCTCCGGCAAGGATGCAAAGCCCAGAAGCATCTCACGCCCCCGTGAAAGTTGCCGCGCCTGCCAAGGAAAGCTTACAGGTTGTTCAAAAGCCTGTCTCCCCGAAGACAACAGCAGCCAATCAAGAAAAACCACTTCAGCAAGATTCACCACCCAGCGTGGTGCCCAACGGGAAGTCAGCCTCCCCAACCAACGGTTCCTCTTCAACTTTATTGCCTGCTGAAACTCCTACTGCTGCTGACTCGCAACTCGATGAGTCCAGCCAGGATGTAGAAACAACTGAACCGATTTCTCCTCAATCCCAAGCTGATGTTTACCTGCAACTAGGGAATCACTACCGCTACATCATTGAACAGGGCGATGTCTCGGCAGAGAACTTGATGCTGGCAATCCAGGCTTACGAGCAGGCGCTGCAATGGCTGGATGCTGATTTGGCGGTGGTATCAGATATCTTGAACGATCTGGGCAACCTCTACTGGATGATCTCTCGCCTTCCGAGTAGTGGAGAGCAGGCACTACCTTATCTGGAGCAAGGGATTCAAGCCTATCAGATAGCTTTGTCGCGACTAACGGCGGAAAATGCCCCGCAAACCTTCGCAATGATTCAAAACAACCTAGGAGCCGCCTATGGGGATTTAGCTCGCTACAAAGACCCTGTGGAGAGCTTACAGCTATCTATTCGGGCTTATACAGAAGCCTTGCGTTATCGCTCAGCAGAAACGGAACCCCTCAAGTATGCCTCCACGCAGAATAACTTAGGCACAGCCCATTGGCATCTGGCACAGCAACACGCACCCGTTCAGAATTTACGTGCGGCGATCGCGTCTTATACAGAAGCCCTGGCTCAGTACGACTGCACCAAAGAACCGCTCAACTGGGCAATGATTCAAAACAACATCGGGACGGCATACTGGAATCTGGCTCAGTACGAACAACCTGAAAAGTGGTTGCAACTGGCGATCGCTACCTACACGGATGCCTTGAAATATCGCACTCCCGAAGCGACTCCTGCCGCCTGTGCCGCTACGCAGAATAACTTAGGAACGGCATACTGGCATCTTGCCGACCGCTTCCCCGACGAACCACAGCCAAGGGCAGAATATTTACAGCTATCCATTGGCATCTATGAAAAAGCACTAGCGATCGCGCACCAACTCCGCAGCCAAACCCCACCTGTTGCCGTCAACTTTGATGTTTTCGCCACCCACAATAATCTCGGATTAGCCTACTATCAGCTAGCAACTGAGCCACGATTTTCTCTCCCCCAAGGCACAAAATCTGCTCACCTTGAAGCCGCACTGCACCAGCATTTGCAGGCATTGCAAGGTTCTGTTGGCAAAACAGACAGCTATCAAAGCGCCCTCAGTTACATCGTCAAAACAATCCGTGCCTTCTATCACGAATGCGGCATGCCAGGACAAAATCTCGCCCTTTCCAAAATTCCTGGTCAACTGTTACCAGAGATTTTACCCAGGCTGTGAGGACAGAGTGCTGAGTGCTGAGTCGGGGAGGAAGGGTGAAGTATGAAGGGTGAAGTATGAAGTATGAAATAGGCGATTGGAGTGATGGCTAATCGTCGTCAATTTTTCTCTCCCCTGCTCCCCCTTTCCCTTCAACAAGAGGGGAGTATGTCAAAATAAGATTAAAAAGTAATGCTCAAGCGTTTTTTGGTACATTCAGACTTGAGCTATATGAAAACTTTTTCTTTTAACTCCTTAAGAACTAAAAATTAAGAACTTTTCGTAGTCCCTAACCCCTACCTCTCAGTTGCGTGAACGTTCCCTCAACCTTTTCCCAGACTGATCTAAGTACTCTCTTTCCGTTTGAGCTAGATCCTTTTCAAAAACAAGCGATCGCTGCCTTGAATGCGGATCGTTCTGTGGTGGTTTGTGCGCCTACGGGTTCTGGGAAAACCTTGCTTGGAGAATACGTCATTTATCGCGCTTTGGCACAAGGTGGGCGAGTCTTTTACACCACCCCCCTGAAAGCGTTATCGAACCAAAAGTTGCGTGACTTTCGCCAACTGTTTGGGATGGAAAATGTGGGGTTACTCACGGGGGATATTTCGATTAACCGGGATGCTTCGGTGGTGGTGATGACCACGGAAATCTTCCGCAATATGCTTTACGGGACGCCGATTGGGGAAGTTGGGACTTCGTTGATTGGGGTTGAAGCGGTGGTGCTGGATGAGTGTCACTATATGAATGACCGACAGCGAGGGACGGTTTGGGAAGAATCGATCATTTATTGCCCGCCAGAAGTCCAGCTTTTGGCACTTTCTGCAACCATTGCTAATAGCGGTCAGCTTACGGATTGGCTAAATCTGGTGCATGGCTCAACGGAGCTGATTTACTCAAATTTTCGACCTGTACCGTTACAGTTTTACTTTGGCAACACTAGGGGATTGTTTCCCTTACTGGATAAAGAGCAGGAAAAAATTAACCCTCGTCTTGTTCCCAACAAGCGCAAGGGAGGTAAGAAACCAAGCGGGCGTCCCGAAAGCCCGGAGATTACCTTCGTTGTCACTCAACTGCAACAGCGGGATATGCTTCCGGCGATTTACTTTATCTTCAGTCGTCGGGGTTGCGATCGCGCGGTGACAGAGATGGAGTCTCTGTCGCTGGTGAATGAGGAGGAAACGCGATCGCTGAAAACCATCATTGATAAATTTTTGGCGAAAAATCCGGAAGCAGGGCGTGCGGGACAGATCGAACCCCTGTATCGCGGTATTGCAGCTCATCATGCCGGAATTTTACCTGCTTGGAAGGGATTGGTAGAAGAACTGTTTCAGATGGGCTTGGTGAAGGTGGTGTTTGCCACAGAAACCTTGGCGGCGGGGATCAATATGCCAGCGCGAACCACGGTCATTTCCACCCTTTCCAAGCGGACTGACCGGGGACACCGCCTGTTAACGCCCTCGGAATTTTTGCAAATGGCAGGTCGTGCTGGACGACGGGGGATGGATGCGACGGGTTATGTTGTGACGTTGCAGACTCCTTTTGAAGGGGCAAAGGAAGGGGCGTACCTGGCAACAACAGAACCCGATCCATTAGTTAGCCAGTTTACCCCCAGCTACGGTATGGTGCTGAACTTGCTGCAAACTCACACCCTCTCAGAAGCGAAAGATTTGGTCGAACGCAGCTTTGCTCAATATCTGGCGACGCTGTACCTAAAACCGCAGCAACTGGCGATTACTGAGCTGACGACGGAACTGACGAGACTAGATATTCAACTGGCTCCGATAAACCGGGACGCGATCGCCAGTTACGAAAAACTTAAAGAGCGCCTCAAAGAAGAACGCCGACTGCTCAAGACGCTGCAAACTCAAGCAGATGAGACGCGGATAAATGAAGTGGCTCAGATGCTACCAGATGTGACGGAGGGAGAAATTCTCTGTCTCAAGGGCAAGTATGTATCTGTCCCTTCGCCAGTGGCGACGATGTTGGTCAAAAAAGAAAAGGGACGGGGTCAGTCGCCTTATCTAGTCTGCGTGAGCGCCGAAAATCGTTGGTATGTCGCCACAACAGCGGATGTAGTAGGCTTGCAGGGTCACTTAAATGTGCCAAACCTAGGGGCGGTGCAGCCACCAGGGGAACTGATGCTCAGACCCGGTCAAGTCCGACGAGGGACAGAAGAGACGCAGGCGATCGCCTCTTTGGTACCTGCTACCACAAAACTCCCGGTAGCTCCAGAAGTAGTCGCGCAGCAGGAAGTAGTCGATCGAGTCAAAGCCGAACTCGAAGCTCATCCCCTCAAGCAGTTTGGCAATCCCAGCACCTTACTAAAACGCCAAAGACGACGCCTCGCTCTGCTAGAAGAAATCAACGAACGTCAAGCGGAGTTTCGAGAGCACTCTAGTCAAAATTGGCAAGAATTCCTGAATTTAATCGAAATTCTTCGAGCCTTTGGCTGTCTGGAGGATCTCACCCCCACCCCCCTAGGACAAGCCGCAGCAGCGTTGCGGGGAGACAACGAATTGTGGCTGGGTTTAGCCTTTATGTCTGGAGAATTGGACTTGTTAGACCCCCACCACCTGGCCGCGACGGCTTGCGCTTTAGTAACGGAAACCCCTCGACCAGATAGTTGGACAAACTACGCTCCTAGCAATAGTGTTTTGGAAGCTTTGTCGGCATTAAAAAGCACGCGGCGACAACTGTTTCAGGTGCAACGTCGCTATCAGGTTGCTCTCCCAGTCTGGCTAGAGACTGATTTGATTGGGATAGTTGAACAGTGGGCGTTGGGCGTTGAGTGGACAGAACTCTGTGAAAACACCAGTTTAGACGAAGGCGATATCGTCCGGATGCTGCGGCGAACGGTAGATATTCTTTCGCAAATTCCCTACATACCAAATGTCACAAAAAACTTACACAACAATACTCTGCGTGCGATTCAGCTCATCGATCGTTTCCCGGTGAATGAAAGTGTTAGCTGATTTGAGATACTAATCCCCGGTGTTCCTCGGTGGTTTCTTTGGGGAGTTCCGGGCTGGGGCGATCGCAAAATAGATACTGATTCACCAAAAAGCCGAAAACCGACCTCACTTCTAACTGTTGTGCTATATGGGGTTTGACAATCTCTTGGTGCGCTGCGGGTAATAGGCTCCAATGCAGCGTTGGTTTGAGATGATGAATCGTGTGGTAGCCGTTGTTAAAGAAAAACCAGTTAGCCAAGGCTCCAGTGAAGTTGCGGGAGTTGTTAAACCGAGAGGTAGGATCGCAACTTTCGTGTTGAATCAAATTGACGCCCAGCATCAAAAAAATACCGATTATCCAAGGTATACCGACAAACATTAACGCCTTGAAGGGAGCGATCGCTAACAGCAATACTACAAAAATTTTTAAAGCCAGCTTTTCTACAGGTAAGCTTTGCTCTAGGTACGACGGTAAACTGGGGACATTGTCTCTGCAAGTTCCTCCAGCCGCATTCTTCAGCATTCTGCCAACATACCGATACAGGCGCACCAACCCAATCCCGCTCCCCGCAAGTTCTGGGCGACTCCAATCTTCAGCACCACCGTGACTAGCATGATGATTGTAGTTGTGAGGAATGACGATTTGAGTAGCGGTATGTCCCATCGCCGGAGTCAGCACAATGTTAAAAAGCTGATTTGTCCAACGTTGCTGGAACATGGCGTGATGCATATGGTTGTGTGTAATCACCCCTACACAAAAGCAAAACAAACTGCTCAGCAATATCCAAAAACAAGCAAAAATTAGTGGAATCTGCCAAAACAAGGGCAATAGCAACAAACTATAAGTAATCGCGACAAACGCGATCGCACGCCAATCAGAGGCGTATTTTAGCCTTAGTATCATTAAATTAGGAAGCAAGAATGCTTTAACTTATCCTTAGGCATCCATCTTCTAAACTGCACAATGAGATTAGTTAAGTTGCAGTTGCACTTGTCTTAGTGTCACATCAGTCTTAACGGGCAAAATGTAATTTACAACGACCTTGTGAAACTAAGTTCAGCACCATTCATTGCAGAAACGGAATACCAATGAAGGTCACAGTCAATGATTATCTGATGCGATGGAATTCCAAATAAGCCATAGACTTCGGCTTTGCCTTCGTAAGGATAGCGACAAGCTACAGGTAACTTCTTACTATTGCTAAAAGTAGTCTTTATAGGCTTCAATTCCACGATTTTTACGCCCGTACAAGTCAAGGCTGCTAGTTGCGAACAGAGTCCATGCCCAATCATCCAAAGCACTTGCTCAGCATACTCGACGGCTTGAGATTCTCCGCCAGCAAGCTTTTCAATATCATTTTGAATGAAGAAGCGCGGCACTATCCGAGCAAGAATGGAGAAAATTACTAAGCCTATAATAAAAAACTTGATAGAGAATTTAAATGGCGTCATCTACTATAGACCGTTTATACCACTTCTTAATGATAACGTGAGTTTCAGATAGGGTTTGATACGTTTCAGCGTACTCCCCTTTTCTTATCCAGAACTCACGTTACCTAGGCTTCATTCTCCCGATATTTGAAAAAATACCGTCCTTGTCCTAGGGCCATCCAACTCAAAAAATAGAACAGATTGATAAGTTCCTAACATCATTTTTCCCTCCACAAGCGGGATCACTTCACTGCTACTCAGCATCATCGCCATGAGGTGAGCATGAGCATTCATCGGTTCATCCTCAGGAATATCACCTCTTAAGTGAAGGTCGTTATGTAGATAGGGTTCAGATTCAGGTGCTAATTTTCTTAAATATATCTTGACATCTTCTAACAACCTTTCTTCATTTTCATTAATTGTCAAAGCTGTAGTTGTGTGTCGAGAAAATACTAAAACTTGTCCATTTTTAATGGAGGTTGAGGCAATAAGTTCTTTAAGTTGAGGAGTAATGTTATAAATACCAATTCCTTTGTCAGTTTTTACCTCAATTACCTGATTAATAATCGGCATTCCTTCACCTACTAAATTACTTGCTTAGGGCACTGACATAACAGGGCGTCATCAGTCTAAGGAAGTGTCTACTACAAACCCAGAAATCAGTGCCATTCTGTTTAAAATACTTTCCCTCAATTATCCCCATTTAAAATCATTTGCAAACCCCCGACTAATCGCTCAATGCCTTCTGCTGCTGTATCTTTTTGCAAGGCACCGTAAGCAACTCGTAGATAGCATCCATTCTCCATCCCAAAGGTTGTACCAGGCATCACGGCTACCTGATGTTCGCAGATTAATTGCTTCACCAACTCAAACGCATCAAGTTGGGTATGAACCTTCAAGAAAAGATAGAATGCACCATCAGCAGGCGCAACTGTACACACATCTAGGCGCTTCAAGCTGTCTAGAAACAACTGTCGCACAGACGCGATCGCCTCAATCTTCTGTTTGCAGTAGTCCCTTCCTGCTTGCAATGCCCCTAAAGCCGCATACTGGGAGACGACTGGAGGACAAATCAAAATCGTATCCTGAATTTTCTTGATCGCACCCAGCAAGTGTTCCGGGATCACCATATACCCGATGCGCCAACTGGCAAAGCCATAGGCTTTGGAAAGGGAATAAAGGGAAATGGTATGGGCGCTACTTCCGGAAAACGCTCCTGGCGAAATGTGCTTTGCTCCGTTGTAGGTAAAGTACTCATACGCCTCATCGCTAATATGATAAATTCCGCGATCGCCACAAATTTGATTGACTTCCCGCAAGGCGTCCTCTGAATACACTACCCCCGTGGGATTATTGGGGGAAATCGTCACCACGGCTCGTGTTTTTTCCGTAATCGCTTGGGCGATCGCTTCAGGACGTAGCTGGTAGTTTTCATCAGTTTCTACGATCACTGGGCGACAACTTGCCATCGCGATCGCCATTTCGTGGTTGAAATAATAAGGCGTCTGAATAATAATCTCGTCACCGGGAGAGGTAATAGCGAGAATCGCATTCACAAACCCCATATTGCTACCTGCGGTGACGACAACGCAGTTTTGCCGATTGATCTCAATGCCGTTATCCGTTTGCAGTTTTGCCTCAATTGCCTCTAGCAAGGGGGAAATCCCCTGGACGGATTGATATTTGTGATTTTCTGCATCAGCGAGGAATTTTTGCAAAAACGCGATCGCCTCTGGTGGTGGAGCGTAATAAACAATCCCTTGTCCCAAAGAAACCGCTTCAGGGTGGCGACGAATCAGTTCGCCAACAATGGGAATCAGCGGCGACTGCACCGCCTGCATACGAGAAGTTAGAGTTGACATCGGCTAACAAGTGAAGAATGAAGGTCTCGACCGAACGGATGAAGTATAAAGGATGAAAAGTTTACTCGCTACGGCTTAAGGTTTACTAAAAGTGAAAATTGAGCAGAAAATTTCCTCCTTAATACCTCATCCTGGCTGTAGCTTCAGACTATACTGAATCTGAAAGCAGGCGACAACCCTAGGCGTGAGCTGCTGTTATTGCTCAAAAAGTCCCGAATACAGGACGAAATGTATTAATCGATACTTAGATCAAAATTGAATATCTGCGGTTGAATGTAAGTAAGAGCAATAAACGTTTAGATAAGTAAAGTTTTCCCCAAAACTTCTGTTTTCAGCTTGAGGGAAACGGTATTTTCAGTAATCGATAAGTGGACGATAGGAATACCAGTGTCACTTTTCATTGACAACGATTGTAAAACCGACGATCAGCAGCAACTGCGTAATGCCATTGTTGTCGCACTGCTGGTTGTAGTATTTATTACCGCTGCTGGAGTAATTATTTTTTGGGAACGCCAGGTTCAACCTCTGGACTTGGCTTTGCTTTTCGGGATGTATACCCTGAATATCTTTGGCATCGGTTTGGGATATCATCGACTGTTTAGCCATGCTGCTTTTCAGACGAGAGCATGGCTGCGGGCATTACTGGCGATCGCTGCCTGCATGACCTTCCAGGGAACCGTTACCAGCTGGGTGAGCCACCATCGCGCTCATCACCGTTATGCAGACAAAGACGGAGACGTTCATTCTCCCAATCTGCACGGCAAAGGATTTTGGGGAAAAATTTTAGGACTGTGGCACGTCCATCTCGGCTGGCTTAATAAAGTCAATTGGACGCCCCCCTTCCCTTACGTCTCTGACCTCCTTAGCGATCGCGTTGTGCAAACCGTCGATCGCCTCTACTTTCTCTGGGTAATACTTTCCCTGCTAATCCCTACTATTGTTGGGGGAACCTTAACCCATTCCTGGGAAGGAGCACTCAGAGGCTTTCTCTGGGGGGGGATCATCCGGATTGTTCTCGTTCATCAAGTCACCTACAGTGTCAACTCCATTTGTCACCTTTGGGGAAAACGCCGATTTGCTACTGATGATCAGAGTACCAACAGCCTGCTACTTGCCTTGATTAGCTTCGGAGAAGGATGGCATCACAACCACCATGCTTTCCCGAATTCCGCCAAAGCGGGGCTAATGTGGTGGGAAATTGACCTGAGTTGGCTCTGCATCATGGCTTTAGAGCGTTTAGGGCTAGTTTGGAATGTCAAAGCTCCCACCCAAAAACAAATTGAACTCAAAAGAAGCTAGGGCGGTTAATTTAGAACCTTATAGCAACTAAAAGGTTGTAAAATTCGCTGATTCTCTCTATTCTGGGTTCTCTGTCTCTGTTGTGGTTCGTTTCGCACACTGGATTAACTATGTCCTACTCCACTCTTCCTCCCAGCATCAAAGCCGTCTTGAGTGAAATGTTGTCTCCCCTTCCCCTAAAACTGAGCATTGATTGCTGGGGAAAAGACCAACTGGCGATTAATCACACCCTTGATGACCTCCCCCAAATCCAGTTGCGAATTCACCATCCTGGTGTCATCCGAACGCTATTTCTGAGTCAAGACCCCTTTGTCCTCGCTGAAGCATACCTGCAAAATTTTTTAGACTTCACCGGGGAAATCGAGGACGTGATGTGCTTAGATAAGCTCTCCCTGTCTCACCTAAAACGCTCTCTGCTTGTTAAAGCCTGGTTAGAAGCGATCGCCTTACCCCGTTTACCCCTCTCCCTGCAAGCGCAAACCCCCTGGCAAAAACTAACCGCTCGGACTCGCGATCGTGATTTAGCCGTGATCGAGCATCACTACAACATTGGGAACGACTTTTACCGCCTCTGGCTCGATCCCAATTGCGTCTACTCTTGCGCTCACTTTGAACATGAGAAAATGAGCCTCCAAGCCGCTCAGGAGGCAAAACTCGACCTGATTTGCCAAAAGCTACAATTAAAACCCGGTGACTATTTATTAGATATTGGCTGCGGTTGGGGAGGCTTATTATGCTGGGCTGCAACCCATTACGGCGTCAAAGCTCACGGTATTACCCTCAGCAAAGAACAGCTTGCTTTTAATCAACAACTCATTGCATCCAAAGGTTTAGAGCAACAACTAACTGTCCAGCTTTTAGACTATCGAGACATCCCCCAAAAACCAACCTTTGACAAAATTGTCTCAATCGGTATGGTTGAGCACGTTGGGGTGAAAAATTATCCTATATATTTTCAACGAGCTTTATCAGCACTGAAACCTGAAGGGCTGTTTCTCAACCACGGCATTACCGCCTCAGAAGCCTGGAACGGTTCAACCCTGAACGAGCGCTTTATTCAGCGTTACATCTTTCCAGATGTAGAAGCCTCGCGGCTATTTACGATCTTGCAAGGCGCAGAAGAAGAAGGATTTGAAATTGTCGATGTGGATGCGTGGCGAGTTCACTACGGTAAAACATTACGGTGCTGGGCGGACAATCTCAATGAAAATCTGGAGCAGGCTATAGCACTGATCGGAGAACGAAGAGTGCGAATTTGGCAGATTTATTTTATTGGTTGCGCTCTTGCTTTTGAACAGAACCAAATGGGTATCTACCAAGTCTTACATCGACGCCGAGCCGATAGAACCTGGAATCTTCCCCTCACCCGTAAAAATTGGGTATGCTAATCAGTCAACCTATCATGACATTCATTAATTTATAAAAACCGTACTTTTTTCTGTTCAAATCAACCATGGTATTTACTATTCCTGGCTACACACTTGTAGCCAAAATCAACGAATCTATTCATACTACTGTTTATCGAGGATACGATAATCAAACTCAAAAATCTGTCATTATTAAAACGCTTCGGAACGAGTATCCAGGCTTAACGGAACTTGCCAAATTTCAACAGCAATATGAACTGGTTAAAAACTTAGATATTCCTGGAATTATCAAAGTATTAGACCTAATAAATTATCAAAACTCTTTAGCTCTAATCATAGAAGATATTGGTGGTGAGTCCCTTAACTATATTCTGAAAAATCAGCCTATCCCCCTAGAAGAATTTTTGCGACTTGCACTCCAGATTACTGAAACCCTGGGGCAAATTCACCAAAATAATATTATTCATAAAGACATTAAGCCCAAAAACATCATTATCAACTCAGAGGGATTAGTAAAAGTTACCGACTTTAGCATCGCCTCTCGTTTATCAAGAGAAAACCCCATTATCCGCAATCCTAACTTCCTTCAAGGCACCCTTGCCTATATGTCACCAGAGCAAACGGGGCGAATGAATCGAGCAATCGACTACCGCACCGACTTTTATTCCCTCGGTATCACCTTCTACGAAATGCTCACCGGAGAAGTGCCATTTCAGTCTAACGATCCGATGGAATTGGTTCACTGTCATATTGCTAAACAACCCATACCCCTCCAGAATTTAATTCCAGTTCCGCAGGTGGTATCTGACATTGTCACAAAACTACTGGCAAAAAATGCAGAAGACCGCTATCAGAGTGCTTTTGGGATCAAAGCTGACCTAGAAGCCTGTTTTACCCAATTACAAACAACGGGAAAGGTTGAAAGCTTTTCCCTGGCTAGACAAGATATCTCTGACAAATTTCAGATTCCGCAAAAACTTTATGGGCGAGACGCCGCCGTTAACTCTCTAATCGCTGCTGTTGAACGAGTTAGCCTTGGCTCAACCGAAATGGTGCTAGTTTCTGGTTTTTCCGGGATTGGCAAGTCGGCTTTGGTAAATGAAATTCAAAAGCCTGCTGTCAGAAAAAACAGTTACTTTATCTGGGGGAAGTTTGAGCATCTTAAGCGCAATATTCCTTACAATTCGCTGATCCAAGCTTTTCGAGAATTAGTACAACAACTCCTCACAGAAAGCGAAAAACAAATCGCGACCAAAAAAGCCCAGCTATTAGAAGCTCTTGGCACGAACGCCCAGATAATTGTCAATGTTATTCCTGAAATTGAATTAATAATCGGCAAACAACAACCTGTACCAGAACTGGGAATAACAGAATCACAGAACCGATTTAATTTAGTCTTTCAAAAATTTATTAACGTTTTTACCACGAAAGAACATCCCTTCATTCTATTTTTAGACGATTTACAATGGGCAGACTCTGCCTCACTGAAATTAATTGAGCTGTTGATGACAGACTCAGAACGACATTATTTATTAATGATTGGGACTTATCGTAAAAATGAAGTAAGTGCGGCTCATCCTTTAACTTTAATTTTAGAAGAAATTAAAAAAACTAACTGCATATTTAATAATATTGTTTTAGATCCCTTGACAATTGAGGACATCAATTGTCTGATCGCTGACACCCTGAAATGTGACCAGGAAAAAGCGATGCCCCTGGCTGAGTTGGTTTTAGATAAAACAAAAGGAAATCCTTTTTTCTTAACTCAGTTTTTGCAGTCGCTTTATGACGAAGAACTTTTATATTTTGATTTTGCAGCTCTTAAAGATGAGGGAGTACCGGGAGAGTGGAAATGGGATTTAGCTCAAATTCAAGATAGACAAATTACAGATAATGTTGTCGAATTAATGGTCGGCAAAATTCAAAAATTCTCACTAGAGACACAAACCGTTTTGAAGTTTGCCGCTTGTATCGGTAGCTCATTTGATGTACAAAGCCTTGCAGCTACTTTTCAAAAAACGGAAGGTGAAACTGTTAATGCCCTTTGGGAGGCTATTCAAGAGGGATTGATTATTCCTCTTAAAGATTCTTACGATTTGATTTATATTGGTAATCAAAATCTAGACTTTAATGATTTTACAATCATTTATAAATTTCTTCATGACCGTATTCAACAAGCGGCTTATTCTTTAATTCCAGAATCAAACAAGCAAAAAATCCATCTTCAGATTGGACAAAGGCTCTTAGGCAAAATTAATATTGATAATTTGGAAGACAATGTTTTTAATATTGTTAATCATATAAATTTTGGCATCTCTCTGATTATTGATCGAGACGAAAAATATAAAATTGCTAATTTAAATTTCATAGCGGGAAATAAAGCTAAATCCTCAAGCGCTTATGAATCCGCTTTAAACTACTTCAGAGCTGCTTGGCAATTATTAGCAGAAAATAGCTGGAAAAATCACTATGATTTAACCTTTAATTTGCATGTTGAACTTGCTGAGTGCGAGTATTTGGCTGCCAATTTCGATGAAGCAGATCGCTTATTTTCTAAAATCTTACTTTGTGCTAAAAGTAATCAAGACAAGGCGAAGGTTTACTGTATAAGAATGCAATTGTACACAACGAAGGGGAACTACAGAGAAGCAATTGCACAAGGAAAGAAAGGTTTAGGTTTTTTTGGTATTTATTTACCAGAAGACGTCGCAGAAATTCAAATGGCAACCCAGTTAGAAATTGGACAGGTAAAAGCAAAACTGGATAACAGGAAGATTGAGACATTAATCCAGTTGCCAGAAATGTCTGAACCGGACAAGATTGTAATAATAAAGCTTTTAGGTGAGTTGAGCGCACCTGCCTATTTTTTTAATCCGAGCTTATTCTTTCTAATCGTGTTGAAGATGGCTCTGATTTCCTTGGAGTATGGAAATTCAAGAGTTTCTTCTTTTGGTTATGTGACTCTAGGGATAATTTGGGGCGCAAGATTAGGTGAGTTTGAATCTGCTTATGAGCTGGGTAGATTAGCTGTAGCCCTTAATGAGAAATTTAATAACGTTAGTTTAAAAAGCAAGATAAATTTAGTATTTGGTGGCTTTATTAATTATTGGCGTAAACACCTAAAAACCGGCATCGAAATTTTACGAGAGGGCTATCAGCTGGGGCTAGAATGTGGTGATTTAGTCTATGCTACTTTTTGCCTGGGTGTCATTATTAGACAGTTGCTAATTTTAGGAACTCCACTAGATGAAGTTTATAAAAAGGCTTCGCAATATCTGACATTTGCTAATCAAAATAAATATAAAGATCAAACCTATTATTATATAGTCACTCAACGATTAGTTTTAAACCTAAAAGGAAAAACTAAAGATTGTTTTAGTCTGAGTGATGATGATTTTTCTGAAAGCCAGTTTGTGACGGAGTTAGAAAGAAGTAGCAACAAAAATGCTCTTCACTGGTACTACGTTACTAAAGCCAAAATTTTATATTTATTTGAAGATTATAATGCCGCTCTGGAAATGGCAATTGCCTCAGAGCAGATAAAATCGGTTTCACTGGGACAAGCGCAATTAGTAGAGCATTATTTTTACTATTCGGTTATTTTAACGGCTGTTTTTGAGAATGCTAGTGTTGAAAAAAAAGCAGAATATTGGGAAACCTTAACCCAAAATAAAGAACAGCTAAAAATTTGGACTGATAACTGTGCTGAAAACTTTCAGCATAAATATTTATTGGTAACAGCGGAGATGGCGAGAATTTCCGGGCAAAAGCAAGAGGCGATGCAATTATACGAACAAGCGATCAAATCGGCGAGGGAAAATAAGTATATTCAAAAAGAAGCGATCGCCAATGAACTAGCCGCTAAATTTTACTTAGCCGAAGGATTTGATTTAATCGCCAAAGCCTACTTTACAGAAGCCCAGTACGGTTACACAAAGTGGGGGGCGATCGCTAAAGTCAAAGCCTTAGAGGAAAAATATCCCCAGCTTGTTTCCAGCACCTTGAGCCAAGAGACAACTGAGGCTGAAACGATTGGTAGCACCTCCGTTAGCAACTCAGACGTCTTGGATGTCACAACAGTAGTCAAAGCCAATCAAGCCCTAGCGGGTGAAATAGTTTTAGATAAACTGCTGCAAAAACTAATGCAGATTGTGATTGAGAATGCTGGCGCTCAAAAAGGCTTTCTGCTTATAGAAGAATCTGACAATTTAGTCATTGCCGTTGAGGGAACTGTTGAGCAGGATGAGATAAAAATTCAACCTTTCCCGAAGGTAAAGCAAAGTCAAAAGATTTCTTCTGCCATTATTAACTATGTAAAAAGAACACGGATTCCTTTAGTTTTAGGGAATGCAGTGGAGGAAGACCACTTCCGTTTTGATCCCTATATTTTACAATACCTACCTAAATCGGTTTTATGTACTCCAATTATTAAACAAGAACAGCTAATTGGTCTGCTCTATCTTGAAAATAATTTGACTCCCAATGCTTTTACCCAAGATCGACTAAAAGTTTTGGAACTCTTATCGTCTCAAATTGCTATTTCTTTAGAAAATGCCAAACTTTATGAAAATCTAACAAGCTTAAATACAGAACTTTTACAAGAAGTTAGTACTCGCAAAAAAGCTCAAGCGCGATTGCACGAGAGTGAAGAACGCTTTCGCGCGATCGCCGAAACTTCTCCTCTCCCAGTAATGATCAGCCGCGTATCTGATGGCTCAATTGTGTATGCAAATCCAGCCTATGGCTCTACTATGGGCTTATCTGTTGAGGAGTTAGTTGGTCGCAAGACTCCAGACTTTTACTACAACCCGATAACCGATAGACCTCCGCTTCTAGAAAAGTTGGCGAGAGATGGCTCTCTTCAAAATTACGAATTACTGACAAAGAAGGCAGATGGCACCCCATTATGGATCGCTCTATCTGTGCGTCCGCTAATATTTGATAGCGAACAAACGTATCTCAGCGCCTTCACTGACATTAACGATCGCAAGCGAATCGAAGCCCTCAAAGATGAGTTTCTCGCCAACACTTCTCACGAACTCCGCACCCCGCTCAATGGCATTATTGGCATTACTGAGTCGCTGCTTGATGGTGTCACAGGCGAACTTCCCCAGAAAGCGATCGCCAATCTTTTAATGATCGTATCCAGCGCTCGTCGATTGTCAAACTTGATTAACGACATCCTAGATTTTTCCAAACTCAAACATGGAAATCTACCACTGAACATCAAGCCAGTGGGGATGCGAGAAGCCACAGAGATGGTGCTGACTCTCAGCCAGACTTCAATCAACCAGAGACCTTTACAGCTTGTTAATAAAATTGATCCAGATACTCCACCTGTTGCGGCGGATGAAGACCGAGTGCAACAGATTCTTTATAACTTGATCGGCAATGCAATTAAATTTACCGATACTGGAACTGTTGAAGTTTCGGCTGAGATTGTTAGCGATCGCCACTCACTAGCAGACGAAAAAAATCATTTAGCAATTACTGTTTCTGATACCGGAATCGGCATTCCCTCCTCGCAACTAGAAAGCATTTTTGAATCCTTTGAACAAGTCGATGGTAGTACAGGTAGAGCTTATGGAGGAACAGGACTGGGTTTAGCGATTACCAAGCAGTTAGTAGAATTGCATGGTGGGACAATTGGCGTCAAATCTACCCTTAACGTTGGTTCCCAATTTACCTTTACTTTGCCACTAGCGGCGGATGCCGAATTTACCAAAACATCTTTTTCAAGAACCCCAACCCTACAAACACTACAAGAGCCATCAAAAACACTCGCCTTAGCAATCCAAAGCCCCTCAACTCAGACAAGAGTTTTTCCCACTCTACCCAATAAAACAGCGGCGAGCAGTGAACTGACAATTTTGATTGTGGATGATGAGCCGATTAACGTGCAGGTGTTGGTTAACTATCTTTCAGAGCAAAACTATCATTTAGAACAAGCGTTCAGTGGTATGGAAGCTTTATCAATGATTGAGCAGGGACTAAAACCTGACTTGATGCTAATTGATGTGATGATGCCCCGGATGACGGGGTATGAAGTTAGCCAAAAAATCCGCGAACAGTACTCTCTTGATGAATTGCCAATTTTAATGCTAACTGCCAAAAATCAAGTCTCAGATTTGGTAGAAGCATTTAATTGTGGAGCCAATGATTATCTAGTTAAACCGATCCTCAAGAATGAACTGCTAGCGAGAATTAAACTGCATATTCAGCTAGCAAATTTAGAGGCATTACGGCAGGCAGAAGCACGAGAACGAGAAAAAGCAACTCAGTTAGAACTCGTTTTGAGCAAACTGCGACAAACTCAAGCACAGCTTATTCAATCTGAAAAGATGTCTAGTTTAGGGCAGTTAGTAGCAGGGGTGGCACACGAGATTAATAATCCCGTTACTTTCATTTATGGCAATCTTGACTATGCCGAACAATACTCTCAACAGTTGCTTCATTTGTTGAGGTTGTATCAGCAATACTATCCCGATCCTGTACCAGAGATTAAAGCAGAAGCTGAGGCAATAGAAATAGAATATATCAGCGGCGACTTACCAAAAATCATCGCTTCCATGCAGATGGGAGCCGAACGGATCAATCAAACCGTAGTTTCTCTGAAGAATTTTTCCCGGCTTGATGAGTCGCAAATGAAACGGGTAGATATTCATGAGGGAATTGATAGCACTTTGGTGATTTTGCAGGGTCAACTGAAAGGAAATAATACTCCAGAGATTAAGGTGATTAAGGAGTATGGCGACCTGCCCAAAGTAGAGTGTTATCCCGGTCAGCTCAATCAAGTATTTATGAATATTATCGCTAATGCGATTGATGCTTTAAGAGAGATACTAGTAACGGACAACGAACAATCAATACTAAATAATCAAACCCTGGCAACCCCAGTTATTAGAATTACCACCTTACTGACAGATAATAATACTGTGCAAATCCGAATTGCTGATCAGGGCCCAGGGATGAATTCGGAGGTGCTGGCGAAAATTTTTGACCCCTTCTTTACAACAAAGCCTGTGGGTTCTGGAACTGGCTTGGGGTTGAGTATCAGTTATTCAGTGGTTGTGGAGCGTCACGGGGGTCAGCTTTCTTGTCAAACTGCACCCGGAGAGGGAACGGAATTTATAGTTGAGATTCCACTCCAGCAAGGATAAAACCCCGTGTTAGAGGAGGAGCGATCGCTCCCCTTTCGTGAACTAAACAACATGCGATCGCTCACCCACTTTCATCTAGGTGAGCAATCCCCCTTGCCAACTCTATCTATCTAGCACCTAGGTACTCTGCGAGCTTCTCAGAACCGCCAATTAACTTGCCATCAACAAAGACTTGGGGCACTGTATCTGCTCCGCTGACCGCCCGCAAAGAGCGCATATTGGCATTCTTACCGACAATGATTTCTTCGTAATTTAAGCCATGCTCCTTCAGCATCTCCTTAGCACGCCCACAGAATGGGCAACCCTCTTTCGTAAATAGAGAAATAGTTTTAGGCTTTGCTGCCCCAGGGTTAATGTATTTGAGCATAGTTTCTGCATCAGAAACCTTGAAGGGATCGCCTGGCTCTTCTGGCTCAATGAACATCTTTTCAATTGTGCCATCCTTCACCAGCATGGAATAGCGCCACGAGCGCTTGCCAAAACCTAGATCCGCTTTATCAACCAGCATTCCCATCCCTTCAGAAAACCTACCATTGCCATCGGGAATCAAAGCGAGATTTTCTGCCTCTTGAGCCTTTGCCCATTCATTCATCACAAAGGTATCGTTGACGGAAATGCAGACAATGTCATCCACTCCGTTTTCTTTAAACACTGGAGCCAACTCGTTGTAGCCCGGTAGGTGAGTCGATGAACAGGTTGGCGTAAATGCACCGGGTAAAGAGAAGACAATCACCGTTTTACCTGCAAACAGGTCATCTGTGGTCACGTCCATCCATTCATTGTTATGACGAATTCGGAAGGTGACATTGGGGACTCTCTGTCCTTCTTTATTAGGCAACATGAATTTGGCTCCTCAGTTGGTTAAGTGTTACGCATTGTAATTGTAACTCTTTAAAGCGTAGTCATTATGAGTATGAAATGTCAATACAAAAAATAAAATCTGAAACTTCCGACGGAGACTGAGTTGTCTAGGAGTATCTTTGGTTTCGCTCCAGATAGGAACTTAATGCATGCCCCAACGGCTGGGACTTGACTATGGCAGTGTGTGAGGGGGGAAGGAAAGAAAATCTCATCCTATACAAGAAGCGATCGCTCTTTTCGTTGCCCAAGAGGGGAGATGCGATCGCAATTCTCTTTATGTGAAAATTTGCCTACAAAATTCAATATTTTAGAAGTTTTAATGAAGTTCTGGTTGCCGTACTTGACTGCTTCACAAATACTAGCCTTCAATAGATTTAACGTATGTTAAAAGCTACAAAGCTAGAGTGTAATTGCATAGTAGTTTCAGGAAAGAGTAAGAGGCGATCGCGTCCATTAAATCTGAGCTGATTTGTACGGTCACTAGTCAGCGTTACTAATTGTCTAAATAATTTTTATGTTTGACAAGCAAATGTTCAAAATTAACATCAAAGAAATAGAATCTGTAGCTTCTACGTTTCAAGAAACAGCATCAGGAGTTGTGTCGGCTACTCAAAGTGCAGTATCAGAAGCGTTCTCAACGACGCAAGAAGCTGCGAGTAATGTAATAATTGAGGCTCAACAGGCTTCTAGCTCAGTCGTTGGTGCTGCAACAATTGCTGTACAAGAGTCATTCAAAGTTGCTTACAACATTAAATTTGAAAACTTACCTCAAAACTTGCAACTGAAATTTGCGCGAGCTGGAGTACGCGAAGGTATTCGCAATTTTCAAGAAGCTGCTAAAGTCTATGAGACGATTCCAGCTCAAATTCGCGCTCAAGGACATGAAGCGATTCGCGAGTTTTGCAACGATAAAGATTGGAGCCATATAAAAGCCCACGTCAACGGTGGAGGAGCGGAAGCTTCAAATGGGGTCTTCGAGAACTTCCGAATCAACCGAGCTCGTGGTGGAGTTGATATGACTCCTGAAGAACTTGCAGCAGCACGTAAAGTACTTGGTGATGCAGCTTTCAAGACTAGTGTGCAGCAAGTGGCTGGAGCAGTTATTCAAGGTGCGCTGGTAGCAGCAGTTATTGAACTTGTATTCTCACTTTTGGAAAACTCGCTGTCTTTAGCTGAAGGTAAAATTACTCAAGACGAGCTAATTCGAGAGGTGGCAATTGCAACAGCAAAAGCTGGAGTTGCTGGTGGTGTAATTACAGGCATTTTGATGTCTATCTGTATGATTTTTCCACCCATTGCTGCCCTACTTGGTTACGCTGCCATCCCTCTTGCAATTGTTGGCATCGGATTCATGAGCGTTCGTGCTTGGGAAATCGTCAGCCGTGCCGATAAGCTTTTTGGAATTACTAAGGAATTAGAAAAATTTACACAGAATATTGAGCAAAAAGACTTAATATTTGACGCTATGTGATGAGCGATCGCTCTTTTCGTTGCTGAGGAGGAGCGATCGCATTCAGGCAAATCCCACTGTTGAGATTCCAGCCAGAGTTGGGAAAACGCCTCACCAACCAGTTGTCGTAGTTCTAATCTCATGATGGGAATATGCGATCGGCTGTAGTGCTATTTGTCTGAATCCTCTTCATTTAGGCACTTATCCTTTACCAAAACCTTTGGGCTTCTTCTTAGAGCCACCTTTCTTGGCTTTCTGTTTAAAATTAGGCAAGTCTGTTGCTGTGGAATTGAAGATTTGACTACGAAGCATAGCAAGACTTTCACGACAATCAACAGCATGAGGATGATCTGACATTAACAGTGGCTGATAAATTTTTAAAGCTTGCACCAATAGGGATTCAGCTTCGCTGTAGCGGCTCTGAAATAGATATAATCCTGCCATATTTTTCAGAGATTGAGCTACATCAGGATGATTCTCTCCTAGCAAATATTTTCTAAGTTCTAATGCCTTGCGATGCAAGGGTTCAGCTTCCTCATAACGGTTTTGAACGCAGTAAAGATATGCTAGGTTATTTAAGCTAGTTGCAGTATCAGGATGTTTTTCACCTAGTAGGCGAATGCGGAGTTCTAGGGATTTTTTGTAAAGAGTTTCTGCTTCAGTGTAGCGCTTCTGAGATTCGTACACATTAGCTAGACAGTTCAAACTTTGAGCTAAATTAGGATGGTTTTCACCTAGGAAGCGTTTGTTCAGTTCTAAAGCTTGTCCATACAGAGATTCAGCTTCAACATAGCGACCTTGAGATTCATAAAGTGTACCCAGATTAGTAATATTTAGAACCAGATCAGGATGATTCTCTCCCAGCAAGCGTTTTCCTAGTTCCAAAGCTTTTACGTATACAGGTTCAGCGTCATCATAACGACCCTGAGAATAATATAGAACTGCCAGAGTATTCAGGCTGGTACTCACAATGGAATGCTCCTCACCTATTAGGTGTGTGCCCAGCTCTAGAGCTTGCAGACAAAGAAATTCAGCTTCGCCATAGCGACCTTGAGCGTAGTACATATTTGCTAGGTTGTTCAGGCTCGCTACTATGTCAAGATGCTCATCTCCATATAGACGTTTGCGGAGTTCCAAAGCTTGCCTACACAGGGATTCAGCCTCGCTATAGTGACCTTGAAGGTGATAGACATTTGCCAGGTGGTTGAGGGTGGTTGCCACGTCGGGATGCTCCGCTCCAAAGCGAGCTTGAGAAACAGATAGACATTGCTCAAACCAAGGTTCTGCTTGTGCATATAAACCTTGATGTTCATAGAAGCTGCCCAAACCAATAAAGAGCCAAATTAAAAGCTCATCAATTATAAAGTCTGTTAAATCTCTATCTTTGGCTACCTCTATTACATGAGGTATTAAGGGAGCGAAGTCTTTAATCTCTTGCCAAGTGGACGATTTTGGAATTTGAACTGCCTCTGCCACTATCGTTGTTACGAACCATCCCTTAAAATCATTGACCTGAGTTGGCTGTTCTCGCTTCTCTCGAAAAAACTCTCGAATCAACTGATGTACCCGATACGTGTTCTTCCCTGTACGCTGTAATAGGTTGAAATACACTAACTCATCTCTGGCTTCTTCCAGGATATCTAGGTCAATTTCCTCTTCTTCTGAGGAGGGCATATTGCTGTAAGCCAGTTTCACCAAATCCCAAGGAATATCAGCCGAGGCAAACAAACTGAGTAAACAGCCCAAAAATTGAGCATCTTCATCTAATCGCTCCCAACTCAACTCAAAGGCGTCAGCTACCCCCAGTCGAGCAGTCATCATCGAGTCAGCTTCGAGAACCGATCTGTGCCTGAGCCGCTTTTTCTCCAGTAGAGACAGCATTGCCTTAAGCGACAAATCCGGATCGCGTTCCAGATAGCGCCCTACCAACTCCAACCCCAAAGGCAAATAGTCCAGCCATTGACAGAGTTGTTCAGCAATATCTGATTCCTGTTGAATTCGTTGAACGCCAACTAGCGACGTTAATAAATCCAGTGCTGCCTCTGGTTGCAGTTTATCGAGCGCTAGGTGTTCTACAGGTCGCCCCAACTCTTCCCGCGTTGTGATCAACACCTTAAACTGGGATGATTCCGGCGGCTTATAAGGATTTACCTGTTGCCTGTAGTTGGTGACATCATCGATAACAATCAGCCAGTCTCCCGGTTGCCAATTTCGCCAGCAGTACTTCAGTTGAGTTGGTAAATCCCAATCCTCCGGCGGGTTCAGGTTTAAGAGGCTACGCGCAAAATTAACCAGTTGAATCCCAACATCGCCATCTCTGGCATCAACCCAGCAAACACCACCTGCACCATCACCCAAACTCTGTAAATGTTGCCACGCATATTGAATCGCCAGTTCCGTTTTGCCAACGCCGCCCATGCCTACAATTGCGGCAATTGTCAGCTTATTCTGTTGTTCTGTCCCCTTGATAGGGTGAGTAGAGGGAGTCAACAACTGACGCAGCCTTTCTAGTTCGCGATCGCGCCCGAACAACTGCACTGCACCACTGGAAGGAATATTCTCGTAATAATTATCCTTGCCATCATCAACAGCACTATTTCCAGGGAAGAGAAAATTTAGAGCAGCATATCGTTGCGGCAACTCTTCCAACTTCACCCGATTTACTGGTTCCTCAATCTGAAGCGTAGTGTCGTAAATCCAGAATTCATCGAAGTTGCAGAGGACAACAAATCGAGGCTGGGGTATTAACTTGTCCCAATATTCAAAAACTTGTTGATGGTGTTTTTCAAGCTTCTCACCACGACTCTTCATTTCCAGTAGAAGCCGTGGACGCCATACTAAGTCTGCGAATTTTGTGTGCTGCCCTGGTGACTTAACCCTAAACTCCGTCTGTGCTCCCGCCTCCCTGCATCCCTTATGTCCAAAAGCTTTGAAGAGGGCTTCGTAGAAAAACTGATCTTCACCCTTTTCATCACCTTTGAGGGTATAACGAGCATAATTAACGAATTCTTTGATTTTGCCCAGCGTATCCGTCATTGCACGACTTAAGGTTTTTGTCCTGCTAGCACCAAACCACCCTAGATTCCAAACAAAGCAGCACGAGAGTAATTTTTATCGCCTACCTTCTTTCCAATCTTCCCCACATAGTAGCTGAACTAAATTCTTATCAATAATTGCTGATGTTGATTTTTGAGTGCAACCCTGTACCAGAGGTTTAGTACTTCGACGCCCAAATGGCTCTGAATCCCATCAGATATTTTCTACTCTCCCCCATCAAAAAAAGGGGAGAGACTAGTGATGGGCTTTCACTTTTCAGCCCATCTCCTACTACTGAATTGCCGCCGCAGGTGGCAACACTAACCTAGGTGATGTCCCGGTTTTTCTGTAACGATTCTGCGGCACCTCTGGGGGGGCATCCTTGAGGAGGGTTTCACGGATTAGGCGGGCGATCGCCTTTTGGGCTAAACCGTTAGCAATCTTTTGTCCCATGCGTTGTGTTTCCGGCTTGAGTAGTAACTGGGGAATAATTGGCACCAACTGCATAGGATCGAAGCCAGGAGTGTCTTTAAGGATTTCCCAAATTCGTTGAATATGCTCTGCTGTCTGCGCTGTTTCTGGCGTTCTATTGGGTGTCTCGTTAACCGCCAATCCTACGCGTTCCCGCAAGGAATAGGAGACATTGTGCAAGGTACGACGCCCCAGCAGATCAATGGCTTTGACAATTTCATCGATTAAGGGTTCGCGGATGAAAGTACCGCGTTCAGAAAACAGAAAATCCAACGTTTGATTGAGAGTCTGATTGAGGTCAAAATCCTGACCGCTGGAAGCATTGCGGAGGAGGTTCTCCAAGCGATTCCAGCGAAATTGCCCCTCCCGGAAGAGTAAGTCCCTCAGAGAAGCCCGGAGTCGGGGAGAATCGTCAGTTAAGAGTCGCTTAGCGACATAAGGATAAGCCTTACTCAGTACTTTGAACTCGGGGTCAACATTGATGGCAATCCCTTCCAAGGTCACGAGGGAGCGAATAATCAGCGCATAGTAAGCAGGTACCCGGAAGGGATACTCGTACATCAACTCTGATAGCTGGTCAGTAATGCTTTTAAAGTTCAGTTCCGCCACACTGGCACCCAAAGCATCGTTAAACACATTGCCTAGGGCAGGAATAATTGGGGTGAGGTCAGTGTCTGGGGTGAGAAAATCTAGATTTATATAGTCACGGGCTAAACCGGCGAAGTCACGATTTACTAAGTGAACCACTGCCTCAATCAATCCGTAGCGTTGATAGGGCTTGACTTCGCTCATCATGCCAAAGTCGATATAAGCCAGCTTGCCGTCCGTTGTCGCTAGCAAGTTACCCGGATGGGGATCGGCGTGGAAGAAGCCATGTTCCAACAACTGCCGCAGGGAACATTGCACCCCTACATTAATCAGGTGCCGTGCATCAATGTTTTGCTCTTTGATGGCTTCCATGTTAGTGAGTTTTGTCCCCGCCACCCATTCCATGGTGAGAACGCGACGCCCAGAATAGTCCCAGTAAATGCGGGGAACGTGGACATCTTGCAAGTGCCCGTAAAGCTCGGCGAAACGCTCGGCGTTTTGTCCCTCATGCTGGTAGTCCATCTCTTCAAAGATGCGACTGCCAAATTCGTCCATGATCGCCACTAAATCGCTTCGCACCTGCTTGAGGTTATTTTGCGTCCACTGCGACAAGCGCCGCAGGATATAAATATCGAGGGCAATTCGTCCGGCTAATCCTGGTCGTTGTACCTTCACCGCGACGGTTTCGCCTGTTTTCAGTTTGCCTTTGTAAACTTGTCCCAAAGAGGCAGCCGCCACAGGTTGGGGAGTGAGTTCCGCGTAAATCCGATCCGGGCGATCGCCTAATTCTTCTTCAATAAATTGATACGCCAGTTCGTTGGGAAACGGGGGTAACTGGTCTTGTAGTAGGGCAAGTTCTTCTAAGTAAGCGCTGGGTACTAAGTCAGGTCGGGTTGAGAGCGCCTGCCCCACCTTAATATATGCCGGGCCGAGGTTGGTCAACAGCTCCCGCAATTGAATCGCTCGTCGTCGCCTATTTTGAATGTCTCGATTTGTGAATTTGTCCCACCGTATACCCACGACAAACCAGAGAAATCGCGAGATAATCTTGATTAATCGAGCCAAAACCTCAAAGGGACGCCGCCGATAGTAGGCTTCGATCTCTACAGGGTCGTAGCGCAATGCGGCTGGCTCAGCAACGGTAGCTGCCTTAGGGGGTGCTGCTGGGAGCGGCATTGAATCTAACTCATACAGCTCGGCTACTGACTCGGCTGGCACGGGTGTAATCGGCTCCGTGACAATAACTGATGAGTCTGACCGATGAGAATTTTGAGAAACGGTTTTGGGATTCATAAATGTAAGGTTCGACGAGGGCGACTCTGTAACATATTGTAACGTCAACTCAGATTGGCACTACTTCCAATTCCGGCGGGTGCGTGCCTTGTTGATGCCATAAATCGCCCTCAACTGTAAAAATTAGGGTGTGCTGGCAATTGGCTACTAAAACTACACTTAGTTGGGATAGTCGGACGCGATCGCATTGGGTGCTGATATCATCAACACTCATCCTTTAAAAGTATTCACTGAGTCAAACAATTCTTGCCTCTTCCCTCAGTCGTGAATTTTATTCCATGCTTCTCTCTCTACGAATTAATAATTTTGCGTTAATTGACCAGTTGGAACTAGACTTCGGTGCCGGATTGAACGTTTTGACTGGCGAAACTGGTGCAGGTAAGTCGATTATCTTGGACGCAATTGATGTTGTCTTAGGTGGAAAAGCCAGCTCGCGGTTTATTCGCACGGGTAGCCAACGGGCAATGGTGGAAGCGACATTTCGTGGCGATCCGGCATTGCTGGCGTGGTTGAGCGAACAGGAAATTGAACGGCTAGATGAAGAATCAGTGGTTTGCAGTCGCGAGTTGGCAATTGGACAAAGCAGTTTGCGATCGCGATCCCGTGTCAATGGCGTCTTAGTCAATCGGCAACTGCTGGAGCAATTGCGCGATCGCTTAGTAGAAATCACCGCCCAAGGTCAAACGGTGCAACTCATGGCTCCCGCCCTCCAACGCGGTCTGATCGACCTCTACGGGGGCACTGCCACACTCCAGCAGCGAGAACAGGTCGCCGCCGCTTATCTCACCAGCCAAGAAGCCCTCAACACCCTAGAGAAGCGACGTCAGTCCGAGAAACAACGCTGGCAACGGCTGGATTTACTAGAGTATCAAGCCAAGGAACTCGGAACCATCCAGCTCACCGATGCCGACGAGTTAGAACAACTAGAACACGAACGCCAGCGCCTCAGCCACGTTGTAGATTTACAGCAACTTTCCTACAAGGTCTATCAGGGACTTTACCAAAATGATCAGGGTGGTACCGCCTGTGCTGACTTGTTAGGAGATGCGGAAGCCACCTTAAGCGATATGGTGCGCTATGACGATCAGTTGCAGCCCTTACTAGACTTGGTAAATGCCGCCCTTGCCCAGGTGGTAGAAGCCAGTCATCAAATTAATACCTACGGCGATGGCTTGGAAACCGATCCCGAACGGTTGCAAGAAGTGGAGGAGCGCATTGTTGCCCTTAAGCAAATTTGTCGCAAATATGGGCCAACCTTAGCCGAAGCGATCGCCTATTACCAACAAGTGCAAGCAGAACTAGCCCAACTGCAAGGTGCGGGTGAATCCTTGGAGGATTTGGAAAAACAATACCAAGTTTGTCTAGAAACCTTGACAAAAACCTGTCAGGAACTGACGACATTGCGGCAACAGGCGGCAGCAAAACTAGAATCGCATCTCGTTGGGGAACTCAAACCCCTAGCCATGGAAAAGGTGCAGTTTCAGGTGCAAATTACCCCGATTCAGCCCACAGCGACAGGAGCCGATCAAGTCACCTTTTACTTTAGTCCCAACCCTGGCGAACCCTTGCAACCCCTTGCTGCCACCGCATCGGGCGGGGAAATGAGCCGATTTCTACTTGCCCTCAAAGCCTCTTTTTCCAATGCCACCGATACATTGGGAACCCTGATCTTTGATGAAATTGATGTAGGAGTTTCTGGACGAGTTGCCCAGGCGATCGCCCTAAAACTCCATCACCTGAGTTTCCAACACCAAGTCTTGTGCGTCACTCACCAGCCGTTGATTGCCGCCATGGCAGACCGACACTTCCGCGTTGATAAACAAGTGATCGACCAAATTCCCGTACCCACAACCACAAAAAGCCCTACCAAAGGCAACGACAAAACTGACCCACAGGAGCCAATAAATCCCGACCGCCTCACCCGATGGGACGGACAAAGCCCCACCCAGCAAGAAACAGAAACCTTAGCAATCGATTCACCACTGCTTGAAACCCGGACAGTCGTCCGAGTAAGACTCTTAGACACGCATCTGACTCGTCGAGAAGAAATCGCCCAACTAGCGGGGGGACACTCTGCCACAGAAGCGATCGCCTTTGCGGAATCGCTCCTCACCCAAGCCGCAAATCAGCGTCAAAACTAGAATCTAGGGGATGTTCGGGAAAACCCTTTCCCCTGCCTCCCCACTCCCAGCATTTAACGCGTTTGCAGCCCTTCAAGACTTTGTTAAGGTAGTGTCGGGCTAAGTCCAACGAGTAAACTGAGAACAACAGTGGCATTTGCTCACTAGGCACAACAAATCATCGTTAAATTTGTAAGATGTTTAGGAGAGCAAAGAACGTAATCCCATCCCCATCCTCAGAGAATGAGATATGACAGCTGCATCTCCAAAACGTTCTGCCTTCGATCATCGTGAAACGACAATTGATGTCGTCGTTGAAACTGAAACTACAAGCGTGCCTCAACCAAATTCCTCAACTGGCGGTGCCTTAACAACGACGAAGGGCACTTTTTCTGCCTTTTTAGCACCCCTGACAAAAGACACCTTCAGACGAGTAGTCTCAGATGTAGAAGGCAAGCTCAAAGTTGTCAATCAAACCCTATCAATCCTAGACAATGTCCTTGAAAGTCAGGGGTTTGATGCGATCTTAGATGAGATGCTGCGTTCCATCACCCTCAAAACTGGGGAATTGCTAGGAGCTGACCGCACAACCATCTATTTACTAGATGAAGAAAAAAACGAGCTATGGTCAATTGTTGCCAAAGGCAACGACGGCGCTCCCTTAGAGATTCGGATTCCTGTTGGTAAAGGAATTGCCGGAGAAGTCGCAGCAAGCAAAGACGCGATACATATTGACTACGATTTCTATGATGATCCGCGCTCATTTGCCGCCAAAGAATTTGATAAAAAAAATGGGTATCGCACCTACACAATGCTGGCGCTACCTCTGTTAAATGACAGCCAGGAATTAGTAGCAGTTGTCCAATTAATTAACAAACTCAAATCTCCTCACGACCCCGAATTTCCCTTAGGGGAAAAGATTGATCAAAACGGCTTTACCGAAGTAGACCGCCAGCTATTTGAAGAGTTTGCCCCTTCTATTCGCCTGATTCTAGAGTCGTCGCGCTCTTTTTATAAAGCCACTCAAAGACAGCGAGCGGCGAGTGCTCTGATGTCTGCGACTCGCTCCTTGAGTCAAGCGGGATTGGATTTGGAAGACACCTTGAAAAAGGTGATGGATGAAGCACAGCAACTGATGAATGCAGACCGCAGTACGCTATGGCTGCTAGACAGTGCCTCAGGTCAGTTGTGGACTAAGATTCCGATCGCGGGAGAGATGAAGGAATTTCGGATTCCTATGGATGCAGGCTTCGCAGGTCAGGTGGCGACAACCGGGGAACCGCTGATTATCCCCTTTGATTTGTACAACCATCCCAATTCGGAAACCTCCAAAGAAACCGATCAAAAGACCCACTATCGTACCTGTAGCATGTTGTGTATGCCCGTCTTCAATGGAGATGGGGAGTTAATTGGAGTAACCCAATTAATTAATAAGAAAAAACAAGGAGATTTTCCCGAATACAATCCCAAAGATTGGCCGAAGGCACCGGAGTGCTGGAATGCGAGTTTTAATCGCAACGACCAAGAGTTTATGCAGGCGTTTAATATCCAAGCGGGTGTTGCGCTGCAAAATGCTCAACTGTTTGCCACAGTGAAACAACAAGAGCAAATGCAACGCGATATGCTGCGGAGCTTGAGTAATGGCGTCATCTCGATTGACAACACCGGGAAAGTGATTGCCGCTAATGAAAAGGCGAAACAGTTGGTGGGGTTAAAAGCGGGGGCTTCCTTAGAGGGAGAAATGATTAGCGAGCTAGTCAAGATTAAAGAAGGTGACTTCTCCCGGTGGTTAAACGATGCTTTAGAAGCGGTTGATGATAAAGCTCGTCAGCAGTACTATCCCGACCAAACCTTACTCTCGGCGGTGGGCGTTGAGCAGCATAGTGTAAATTTGTCGGTCAACTCCATTGCCGATGCATCGGATGCGAGCAATGTCTATGGCGTATTGGTCGTCATGGACGATATCAGCGATGAGAAACGTCTCAAGAGTACGATGTATCGCTACATGACCCAGGAGTTAGCAGAAGAGTTACTGAGACTGGGGGATACCAAACTCGGAGGCGATCGCAAAGAAGTTTCAATTCTATTTTCCGATATTCGGGGCTACACCACCTTGACAGAGCAACTAGAAGCCGAAGAAGTGGTGCGTATGCTCAATGAATATTTTGAGTCAATGGTTGAAGCGGTGTTTGCTCACAAAGGCACCCTCGATAAATACATTGGCGATGCGATTATGGCGGTGTTTGGCTCACCCCTGCCCTTGAAAGACCATGCCTGGAGATCCGTGCAAACGGCATTAGACATGCGCCAACGCCTAGAAGAATTTAATCTATCTCGTCGCCAGGATCATAAACCCGCCATCCGTATCGGGATTGGGATCAACTCCGGTACGGTGATTAGTGGCAACATTGGCTCTAGTAAGCGCATGGAGTTTACAGCGATCGGCGATGATGTCAACTTGAGTTCTCGCCTAGAAGGAGCCAGTAAGCAATACGGCTGCGACATCGTTATTAGTGAAAAGACCCTTGAGCTTTGTAGTCAAACGCTCAATGCACTTAAAGGTGGGCTGAGGGTGCGCGAACTCGACAAGATTATCGTCAAGGGCAAGACTCAACCCGTGTCAATTTATGAAGTCGTGGGACTCCAGTCTGACCCCATTCCTAGCGAGAAAGAAGACGCCATCGAGCGTTACCATAAAGGTCGCCAATATTACCTGCAACGCAAGTTTCGTCAAGCCTGGAATGAGTTTGCCTTCATCGTTGAGGAAATTGATTTTACTGACAAAGCAGCAAGATTGCAGATGGAGCGGAGTCAACATTTTGTGAACAATCCCCCAACTGAGGACTGGGATGGGGTTTGGACGTTAACCCAGAAATAGACAAAAATCATCGGTGACTACTAGAGAAGGCATGATCGGGGGACTCAACGTTAGGCAGAAAATTCAACGTTTTCTCCGGGTAACGTTAATCTGTAACTGCAAGCGCTAATATCAAATCAGCCTCAATTGTTCTCAATTTTCCCTGACCTCTACCCGTATCTACTATCCAAGGGTGACAACGAGCAACAACGTTACAAATCAGATGCGATCAACCGAGGAGTGAGGAGTTGACTCAACACTCAGAACGGACTAAGTCCCGCAGCCCTAACGAACCGCAAAACACTACCTTTGAGCAAAGCCAAAGACCAGCTTTCTCTAAGAAGTTATGGTCACGCCTCAAAGGTTCAGGGGCGGCTATTTTCAGGAACCCTGCCCTCTTGACGAGTCTCGCCGTCACGGGTTTACTGCTGGGTGCCCGACAGGTAGGGATTCTAGAGCCGTTGGAGCTAGCTGCCTTTGACCAGTTGGTGCGACTGGAACCGATCCAACCTCCCGATCCGCGCATTTTGGTAGTCACCATTACTGAAGAAGACCTTCAGTCTCAAGGCAAATGGCCCCTATCTGATGCAGTATACGAGCAACTTTTATCGAAGCTAGAGCAGTATGAAGCGAAAGTTATTGGTTTAGATATTTATCGGGATTTGGTCTTGGAGCCGGGTCATGCGGATTTATCTAAGCGCTTGCAGCAGCAGTCTAATATTGTTACTGTTTGTAACTTCACAACTAACAACGATGCGGGCGTCCCTCCCCCGAAAACTGCCCCCTTACCGCAAGTTGGCTTTAGTAATATCCCAGTTGATCGAGATGCAGTAGTCCGTAAAGCGTTACTCTTTGCCGATCCTGCCCCTAATGCTGTTTGTCCTACCAGCACCTCCTTCAGCTTTCAGATAGCACAAAAATACCTGGAAGATCAGGGAATTTCTCCCCAATTAACGGAACAAGAGTATGTTCAGCTGGGGCAAGCTGTCTTCAAGCCTCTAGAAGCAAATACAGGAGGCTACCAGAAAGCGGATAGTAGAGGCTACCAAATCCTCCTCGACTATCGCTCTCCTAGCGTGATCGCCCGCACGGTCACCTTATCGGATGTATTTTCCGATCGCCTTGATCCTAGTTGGGTGAAAGACCGCATCGTCATTATTGGCTCGACGGCACAGAGTTTAAGAGATAATTTCTACACTCCCTATAGTGGGCGATCGCAACGCTACGACAAAATGCCTGGGGTCATCGTCCACGCTCAGGTAGTTAGTCACCTTCTCAGTACCGCCTTGGATGGCAAGACACCCTTTGGGTTTTGGCCAGAGTGGCTAGAAGCTCTAGGGATTTGGGGTTGGTCGCTGACTGGTGGCATCCTAGCTTTCCGACTGCGGCATCCCATTCGTCTGCTGCTCGGAGAAGTCACTGCCCTATCACTCTTATTGGGAAGCTCCTGGATACTATTTTTAAACGCGGCATGGGTACCTGTCGCTACACCACTTATAGGATTGCTCGCCTCCAGTGCGGGGGTCGTTGCTTACTTCAAATACAAAGAGCAACAAGACCACGCTGACATTGTCGAAAAAGTCAAAGAACAGGAAAGAAATCTAGCTTTATTGCAAGCTCTCTTGAAGGAGACAACGGAGGTAGCACCGGAAGCAACAGGGCTGTCAACCATTGAACAGACGGGTATGTCCTCTGATGACGCCACTGCCATTTTGACGGAAAGTCAGCAGTTGACCCTCACCAAACCCAGCTATCATCTGCTGGCTGGACGCTACAAAAGCCTAAGTGTTTTGGGTTCGGGTGGGTTTGGTCTAACTTATATGGCAGAAGATACCCAGCGACCGGGTTCCCCGACTTGTGTGATTAAGCACCTAAAACCGGCACGTCGCGACGAAAGATTTTTGCAGATTGCTAGACGTCTATTTCGTGTAGAAGCCGAAATTCTCGAAAAACTGGGCAATCATTCACAAATTCCCCATTTGCTCGCTTATTTTGAAGAAAAAAAAGAATTTTATCTAGTAGAAGAATTTGTTGACGGTCATTCCATCAGCGACGAGTTGCCCGTCGATAAGCGCTTACCGCAAGAGCAAGTCATGCAATTAGTTCAGGATGTCTTGGAAATTCTGCTGTTTATTCATAGCCACAACGTTATTCATCGCGATATCAAGCCCACTAATATGATTCGTCGTGCTAGCGATCATCGCGTTGTTTTGATTGACTTTGGAGCGGTTAAACAAATGCAACCGCAAGAATCATCGAATCCCGAAGAAGAATATACAGTCGCCGTTGGTACCCGTGGCTATGCTCCCCCAGAGCAATATGCCGGACATCCCAACTTTAGTAGCGATCTGTACGCTCTAGGCATGATTGGGATTCAAGCCCTCACAGGTATTCATCCCCAGCATCTGCCACGCATAGCGAATACAGGCGAGCTGAACTGGCGTCATCTCACGAGCGCTCAAGACAAATTTCTCGATATTCTCGAAAAGATGGTGCACTATCACTTCGCTGATAGATATCAATCCGCAACAGCGGTGTTAGAAGAGCTGCTGCGGATTTAGAACTTAGCGAAGCGAATTTTGTTTGTTTGATGGAGTGTTAGGGAGCCGGGGAAAATAGACTCCTATCACCCCATCTCCTGATCTCCAGTTATGCCCAGAGAACCAAACCGGGTTCGTAGAGACTGGAGAGATTTTTGTGTTTGGGTAACACACGCAAAGAGAGTCCCTGTAAGCCACTGGTGTTGTAGATAATATCCGCCGTGTAAATACAGTGAGAGCTGTCCTCCCCTTGGTATTCCATCACGACGGGGATACCGTTAACAATTTGTCCATCAGCGTTGACGGCTCCTTGGTAGAGTTCTACCTGGATGTCATCGGGGCTGAGTCCAGCGAGGTTAATGCGAGTTTTGACAGAAACAGATTGGTTAACTTTCAACTCGTCAGAAGCCGCGATATCCACCGCTTCGATTTTGATGTCGAACCAATGCTCGAACAACTGCCGCTTCCAATGGGCTAGTGCCTTAGCCGGTGCGTAGTTATCGCTAGTCATGATGGCGTAGCGATCGCTAGTTGGGAAATACCCCCGCACGGCATAGTCCCGCAGCATCCGTGAGGTATTGAAATATGGACAGTTAAGTTGAATTGCCGCCTTCATCTTTGCCACCCAGCCACGAGGAATTCCTTCCCCATCACGGCTGTAGAACAAGGGGACAAGTTCCTGCTCCAACAAATCGTACAGAGCATTTGCTTCTACCTGGTCTTGGTAATCTTTATCTTCATAAATTTCACCATTTCCAACGGCCCAGCCAGTGCGAACATAATCCGCCTCATCCCACCAGCCATCGAGGACGCTCAAATTTGGCAGCCCATTCATCGCTCCCTTCATCCCAGAAGTGCCTGAGGCTTCTCGTGGACGGCGGGGCGTGTTCAGCCAAACATCACAGCCTGCAACCATCAACCGCGCCACATGAATATCGTAGTCAGGAATAAAGACCACGCGATCGCTTAGTCCTTCTTCTCGAATTGTGTGAATAATCTGGCGGATTAATTCTTTGCCGGGAGTGTCTTTGGGGTGGGCTTTCCCCGAAATCACAAACTGCACCTGCCGATCTTTATTAGCGCGGATGATCTGCTTAATCCGCGCGATGTCATACAAGAACAAGTTCGCCCGCTTATAAGTAGCAAAGCGACGTGCAAAACCAATAGTTAAGACACTAGGATCGAGCAATTCTGCCGATTCAGCAACTTCTGCGGGGGAGGCTCCTCGCAAGCGCCGACTCTTCGCCAACCGTTCCCGAACAAACATCACTAACTCTGAGCGACAACGCTCGTGGTTGCGCCACAATTCCTCATCAGGAATCGTACTGATCCGTTGCCACAAGGGGTCAGTGCTGCCCTTATCTGACCACTTCGGGCCCAAGTAGCGGTCGTACAGCTCTTGCAGGGATTTGTGAACCACACTGCGGGCATGAACACCATTGGTGATCGCAGTGATTGGCACCTCCTCGATTGGCAAATCCTTCCACAGCCCCTGGAACATGACTCGCGATACTTCCCCGTGCAACTGGCTGACGCCATTGATAAAGCTGGCGGTTTTAATTGCCAGCGCTGCCATGCTAAAGGGGGATTCCAAATTGCCTGTGTCTTCCCGTCCTAGGGCAAGAAATTCTTCTTTCGATAAACCGAAGATGTGAGCGTAATGCCCAACGTAGTACATCGCTTTGTCGGGAGGGAACAAGTCAAACCCAGCTGATACAGGCGTGTGAGTGGTGAAAACTTGTGTAGATTGCGCGACTTGTTTGGCTTCGTTAAAGCTCAGACCTTCTTCCTGAATCAGCTTGCGGATGCGCTCCAGAATCAAAAAGGCAGAGTGTCCCTCGTTGAGGTGATAAACCGTGGGTTTATATCCCAAAGCTTGTAAGGCGCGGACACCGCCAATTCCCAGCATCATTTCCTGGTGAATCCGCATATCCAAATCCCCACCGTATAACTCATCGGTGATGTCATGGTCGTAGGGATTGTTTGGCTCAATGTTGGTGTCGAGCAAATATAAAGGTACAGTTCCCACCTGCACGCGCCAGATCCGAGCGTAGACGGTGCGTTGGGGATAATCTACAGCAATGCGTAGTTCTGAACCATCAGGATTGCGCTCTAGGTGCAGCGGCATGTTGTAGAAGTCGTTGCTGGGGTAGCGTTCCTGCTGCCAACCATCAACATTGAGATACTGGGCAAAGTAGCCCTCCTGATAAAGCAACCCGACAGCAACGAGGGGCAAACCTAGATCGGATGCTGACTTGAGGTGATCTCCAGCCAAGACGCCTAAGCCACCAGCGTAGATAGGTAGGCTATCGACCAAACCATACTCAGCACAAAAGTAAGCGAAGCATTCCTTCTCTGGTGCCCCGTCGTTGTTCCCAGCCGCAGCGCCACGATGCTTGCGATACCAGGTGCGCTCGTTGAGGTAGTTGTCTAGTTGGTTAGACGCACGTTCTAGGTGTGCCAAAAACCCATCATCTTCGGCAACTTCCTGTAGTCTGTCTTGGCTAATGGTTCCCAGCATTAACGCCGGGTTGTGGCGTGTCGAATCCCATAGATCGCGATCGAGGCGTCGAAATAATTCTTTGGTTTCAAAATTCCAATCCCAGTGAAGGTTGTAAGCCAGCTTCCGTAGAGGTTCGAGCTGCGGAGGCAACTGAGGAGAAACGTTAAATGTACGAATTGGCTGCATAGAGCACTAATAATTGTTCAGTTTTCACATCGCTATTGTGTACTCATCGACGCGGGATCTTTGCTTTTTTTAATACTCTTTTTTATGATGGGCGGCTGGATGCATCTTCTCACAAGCAATTCACTGTGCATAGCTAGCACTCCGGCGTAGCTTTTTTCCGCCATTTCACGGCATTTGATGCCTAAGAGTAATTCAAGGCATTTACCCCGCATTTTCCTAACTTGTTGGTGCGGGACTGTGAGAAATCGTGATAAGTCTTAATCCGATGAGTGTTTCTAACTGTAACAGCAGTCCGTCAGCAATGGTTGTTTTAAGTAGGATGGCACTGACTTAAGCGGCAAATAGTTGTTCTTGAGAAAAACCCAGCTTGGGGGGCTTCCCTCCAAACCCCACTCTTGGGATGAGTGCCTCCCCCAAACCCCCTGCACAAGGTTTGAGCGGTTGTGATGAATTTCTTAAATCGGTGTCATTCGTTTTAAGTACAAATGCTTAATTTCCTGCTAAAAATATTTAGTGGGATAAAACCTGTAAAAAGCCTGGTGTAATCTACTGGGAACGTCGCCCGATGCGATCGCGTCATTGCTGGCTATCCAAGTTCTGCTACGACAGGCAAAAATAAGTCTCTGAAGTTTGGCAGTGGGTATAGGCTCCTAAACCAAAAAGGCAGCCGCCTTTGGGTATGATAAGAAAGCTGTCGGGTCTTTAATAATCCTCAAGACCATTAGCACTTAGTACTCAGCGGAGATATCGCTATGCTGACCCTTAAGATAGTTGTTTACGTCGTCGTTAGCTTCTTTGTTGCCCTGTTTGTGTTTGGCTTTTTGTCAAACGATCCGGCTCGTAACCCAAAGCGTCGGGATTTGGAGTAAATAGCAATCGCTTCATCATCCCTGAACATTAAATAGGGGCGAGGCGTGCCTCGCCCCTGTTGTTTGAGTGAGTGGGGTGAGTCGTCACGTTTCGGAGTTGTCCATCCGAACTCTTGTCAACGAAAAGATGCCTCAACCTGTTCCGCCACCTGAACCGCCTGCAATTTTTGAACCTGTAGTACCGGAGACAGCCCAGAGTCAAGCTGATTCCCTTAAGCCGATGGCAACCTTGCCATCCACCCAGGCGCTGCCAACCGGGTTACTTGCTGCACCGACTCCACCAGAAGCCTTTGCCCCTGAGTTTGTCCCCACCAGCACGATTCCAAGGGCTGCTTTATTGGGCCCTCCCATTGCTGTTGGTCGTCGTCGTAACAGTACAATTTTCCCGACAGCCCAATTAAATCTCAGCCAAGTAGAACCTGAACAAAATTTAGCGCCACCCATTGAGCCGACTGAACCCGCTCGGCAGCAGCCAGAAGTTTCTCCCACTATTGACTCTGTAGACCCCTATAAGCCAGAACCAGAGCCGGAGCAGAATGTCGCTCCACTGATTGACTCAGTTAACTACACCGCAACAGACACTGGGGCGTTGGGTGAAGTGGCACCAACTCCGACTCCTGCGATTAGTCCCACAGTCTTTCCCAATTCTCCTCATCAAGAAAAATCCAGCGAAGAAGCCGCCGACGTAGTAGCACAAACGCCTGTTGAGCCATCTTCTTCAAGGTCGAAGGAAAGTAACGCACAAACACAGCTAGCGGGTGCAAAGGTACTTTCACCGCTATTGGGCTTAAATAGCAATCCCTCACAGATTGAAACCCTCCTCACTCAAGAGCGTGGGGGAGAAGTTAGAGAATTTGAATTTACTATTCCAGAAAATGCACCGGAGCCAGTCGTCCCCTCTCCTAGTGAGGAGACGGCACCCCAAGTACCATCAGAACCGCCCCCAGGTAATAGTCAAACAGCTCCCAGTAATACCTCTATCTCCGAACGGGTGCTTGAGCTGACCGCAGACCGAGAAGAGTACGATGACCAGCGACAAGTGATTACAGCAGAAGGTAATGTTGTGCTGCGCTTTCAGAATGCTGTGCTGGATGCAGACAGGTTGGAAGTCAATTTGCCCAATCGCATTATCGTGGCTGAGGGAAATGTTGCCCTAACTCGTGGGGAGCAGGTATTGCGAGGAGAGCGCTTTGAATATTTCTTTGTTCAAGATAGTGGTGTGATTCTTAATGCTAGCGGGGAGGTTTATACACCTACTGCTGGCGAAGATTTTGCGTTTCCCTCGCCCACAAATGTGGCAACTCCTGGGGCGGAGCGACCGTTAAGCGATCGCCTAACTGCCAATCAACCCCTACAGCGAGTTACCAATACTGGCGGTTACTCCTTTGTGGTTGGAGGAACAGACAATATCCCTGGTTTGCCTCAGGCTCAAACTGGAGGAAACGTCAGTCGGCTGCGCTTTGAAGCCGATCGAGTTGAGTTTGAGGAGGACGTTGCGGTCGCTCAAAATGTCCGGATTACCAACGATCCTTTTTCCCCGCCAGAGTTGGAACTACGGGCAGATACCGCCACATTTCGGCGTATTTCCCCCTTACAAGACGAAATCGTTGCCACCCGACCGCGATTAGTTTTCGATCAAGGCTTAGAAGTTCCCCTACTACGAAATCGGATTGGTATCGATCGCCGAGAACGGCAACCTGCTCCCATCAGCTTTGGCTATGACGGTGGCGATCGCGGTGGGTTATTTGCTGAACGTACCTTTGAAATTATTAATAGACCCAACGTCCGCTTTAGCGTCACGCCTCAGTATTTGGTGCAAAAGGCAATTTTTGGCGATGCTAATTTTATTGAGCCATCCGCGTTTGGATTGCGATCGGAGTTGGAGGCTACCCTCTCTCCGAGAACAGCGGTGGTGGGTTCAGCGGTGCTCACCAGTTTAGACCCCACTGATTTTGAAAATCAGGCGCGGGCAAGTTTGCGCCTGCAGCAGATTATCGGTACAGCCTTACCCCATAGGCTGAATTTGGAATACAGCTATCGCGATCGCCTCTTCAACGGTTCTTTAGGATTCCAAACGGTTCAGAGTAGTCTCGGTGCGGTCTTGACTTCCCCGATCATTCCCCTAGGGAATAGCGGCTTCTACCTGAACTACCAAGCGGGCGCTCAGTATATCAACGCGGATACAGACCGCATTGACTTACTCGAATCTGACCGGAAAAACAATCGTGTCAGCCTCGGACGGTATCAAGGGACTGCCACTCTCAGTCGCGGCTTTCTCCTGTGGCAAGGTGAAGCCTTACCCGCCACACCCACAGAAGGACTGCGCTACACCCCAGTACCTGTGCAGCCATACCTGCGGCTGAATGCTAGTACCACTGGCGTAGGGAGTCTGTACAGCAACGGTGACTCTCAAGCCTCCCTCAGTGGTTCAATTGCACTACAAGGGCAAGTCGGTCACTTTTCCAAGAGGTATTTGGACTACACGGGTTTTAACCTCGGTTACTCCCATATTTTGGTCGGAAATCAATCTCCCTTTTTGTTTGACCGAATTGTAGACACCAGCGTCCTCTTTGGTGGCATCACTCAGCAAATTTATGGCCCCTTTCGCGCGGGTTTTCAGACAGCAATTAGTTTAGATAACAACAGACAAATCAGCACTGACTACTTCGTAGAATACAGTCGCCGCACCTACAATATTCTCCTGCGTTACAATCCAATTCAAGAAATTGGTTCTCTGAGTTTTCGGATTAATGATTTTAATTGGGCAGGCAATCCAGGACGCTTTGATGGTTCTGGGGTTCGTCCAGTTGTCCAAGGGGTGGCTCAGTAGCTGCACTAAGCACCTCTAACGCCTCTTCACCCATCGCCATGTCTTCACAAACAACTCCTCTAACCACAGCATCGCCCGGTCTAGCCACCCTAGAAGTAACTCCAAGGGGTGCTTAACATAGCCAGTCGAAGTCGCCTGAGTTTCAATCCAATCAGGAGTATGTTCAAAATCAGCAGTTGAGGCAGTAGGAGTCAGGGTAGAGTCATCATTCTGACTAGGGGAACTCGCCGCCGCGATCGCTTGATCAGAATTTTTCCCTAATGCCCTTAGAGGTTTTTGGCGATCGCTGTTTCTCTCATTACCCTTGTGCTGACGCGGAGCAACCTTAGCGCTTGGAGTTGCCGTTGTCTGAGTAGAGGTAATCTCAGTAGTATCTTTGGGAGTCTTTACCAGTTTGGCGGTGGTGAATTTGGGAGATAGTGGTTGCTTTTTACGTTGGAAGTAACGCTTAAAAAAGCCCCCAATAGAGTTTCCTGACAACATAGGTGCTTCAGAAGTCGGAGTGTCAGGTAGCTGGGCAATTTCTAGAGAGGGAGTGAAACCGTGAGCATTTGCGGGTGCATCGGTGGCTTCAAACAAATCGCCCCAGGTAAGCCAAGGATCATCAGCTTCACTTGCTGCGGCTAGTTCCGGTGCAGAGCCAAACGAACGCCCTAGTAAGCGATCGCCTGCACTCGTTGCGTTCCCAGGGATGGCAGTATCTTGATAATCTGTTCCAGAAACTGCCACGGAACGCCGACCGAAAAAGTAGTCAACGGCGGCACGAATTATGCCTTGAATACGCCAGGTATCTGTTTGAGTCTGCTCGGAGGATGCTAACCCTCCCTTTAGGGTAAGAAACCGTTCTTGGACTTGATGCAGCAGTGTCACTGTACGACCGCTAACGACCCCAGTGAACTCAGAAACTTGTACTAACTGATGGCTTTCTAACTCAGCTACCCGCTGATCTAAAAAAGCTAATGCTCTTGTTGGAGGCAATTGGGGTGTCAATACCTGAGATGAAGGCAATGTTTGTAAAGAATTACTGGCTTGTAGTGGCTGGCTGGGATGAGGTTGAGGCGCAGCTAGCAGCTTTGACTCTTGGAAAAGATTTGCCGCGATCGCTATAGAGCCAGTTTGCACCCACGCCATTACTTGCCAGAAGAGGGAAACAATCGGGAAAAGTTGGGGACGGTCTTCCGCCGCCAGCGATCGCGCCATGATTGTCGGCTTAGATGCCTGTTCTAGACGCCGATAACGCCAAAAGTCAGCAAGTTCCCAACTGATGCGAGAGGTCAGCGTTTGCTGCTGTTGAGGCGTGAGAATATCGAGGATTTGGTTTTGGGTGCTAACCAGTACTAATGTACGTGTTGTTAATAAGCTAGCGACGCCTTGCACAATGGAATTGGTAAGATTTGATGCCTTTGCTACTTGGCTCGATTGAGTCGAAGACTGCTCAACCAATCCCTCCGTTGCCGCCACTAACCCGCTACTCACTTCTGCCGTCACCGCCACCAGAGGGGCTTCTCCAGCTAGCCGTAGTAGTTCTTTGGCTTCGGGCAAAGAAACCCAGCTATCAACCGCCTCTAATAAGCGTTTAATCGGCGTATCTACCGTGGGCGGCGTCGGTTCCTCCGCAGGCTTTTCTGCCTGTAGTGGTTTCCATCCCGTCTGTGCAGCCGTGAAGATTTGCCGTCCAGCTAATCGGGTGGTTTGCACCATCAGGTAGACCGGATACAGCAAAATTTGTACTCCCCAGATGGCAGCAACCTTTACCTGTCGCACAGCGCGATCGCCTTGATCAACGACAGAGCGAACTTGCCGATTTACGAAATTAAACAATCGACTTTGATAGCGACCTGGGGAAGACATAGCAGTTAATTGAGCGACTGAGCAATTAGCACCGCTCGCGACTAGCTATTATTCGTTGTGGGTTAATCTCTAACAACTAACAACTGACTGCTAATCGCTAAGAGTCAGTGCCTCGATCATACCGAAAAGATGACCACCCCTGCGACCCCGACAACGGCAACCACCCAGATTAATTGCGTAATTACTCAACTGCGCTCTTGCACCCAGATTCCTGTGCAGTCGGGTTGGCGATGCTACCCAGATGATCTCCCCGCATCAGTTGCTACCCAAGCTGAATCCTGGGAGGATTGGTCAACAGCCCCAATCAACGATAAAGGCTACATTGTCTGGGCGTCGAAACGGCAGGTGATGTGGCTGGCTCAACGGTTTGTCGTTCCCCAAAATTTGCAAGGCTATCCCTTAGCGGGATTAACGTTACGACTGGTGCTGACATGGTGGGCAGAAGATGCTCAAATTTTTGTCAATGGTCAGTTTGTACAAGCCGGAGATTTATTTGACTCTTCGACCAGGGTAGTAATCTCTCAGGCGGTGACAGCGGGAGAAGAAATTACCGTTACCTTGCGCCTAGTGAGTCCGGGGCATGATATTGGGGCATTGATGCGATCGCATTGCCTATACGAAGCAGCGGATGGAGGAATTGACCCTGGTTTTGTCGCCGATGAATTAGCGGTGTTGTGGCGCTACCAAGAAGCCTTTGAGCCAGAATCCTTAGAGGCTTTAGCCGCCGCCGTGGCAAAGATAAATTGGGAAGTCATAGGCGATCGCGAAAAATTTCACACTACCCTCTCTACATGGCGTCAGCACCTATTTTCCTCTGTCGGGGGACAACAGAACCGCTGCATCCAAATGTTGGGTCATGCTCATCTCGATCTCGCTTGGTTGTGGACGGTTAGCGAAACCTGGGAGGTTGCCCAAAGAACCTTTGAATCAGTATTAAACCTCCAAAAAGACTTTCCTGAGCTGACTTTCTGCCATTCCACCCCCGCTCTTTACGCTTGGATTGAAGAGCATCGCCCCGATTTATTTGCCGCTATCAAACAACAAATTGCGGCGGGTCGCTGGGAAGTCGTGGGGGGAATGTGGGTGGAGCCGGAACTGAACTTAATCGACGGTGAATCCATTGTCCGGCAGGTACTTTATGCCCAGCAATATGTACAGGAAAAATTTGGAAAATTAACAAAAATCGCCTGGGTTCCTGATAGCTTTGGCTTCTGTTGGCAGTTACCGCAAATTTTGAGACAAGGCGGCATTGAATATTTTGTCACCCAAAAATTGCACTGGAACGACAGTACCAAATTTCCCTACGGCGCATTTTGGTGGCGATCGCCGGATGGTTCTCAAATCTTTAGCCTCATCTCTCCCCCCAACACCACTGGCGTCATGGACACCAGCCCCCTGACAATGGCATCCTACGCCGTGGAGTGGGAAACTCAGACAAAGCTAAAAGATATATTTTGGCTGCCGGGTGTGGGCGATCATGGTGGTGGGCCGACGCGCGATATGCTACAAGTTGCCCAGCGTTGGCAGCAGTCTCCCTTCTTCCCCCGTCTGGAATTTACAACCGCTTTGGGGTACTTGCAGCAGCTTACGGCAGGCGGAAAGGAAACTAACCACAGCACAGAGAACGCTGAGGAAGAAGAGGAGAGGGAGGAGCGATCGCCTGTCTTTGGACTCAGCACTCAGGACTCAGGACTCACCACTGATTTCCCCCTGTGGAATGACGAACTTTATCTAGAATTTCATCGCGGCTGTTATACCACCCACGCCGACCAAAAACGCTGGAATCGTCGCTGCGAGCAGTTACTGTATCAGGGAGAATTGTTTGCTTCTCTAGCCACTCTGATTGCTGGAACCAACTATCCCAAGCTGCAACTCGAAACCGCTTGGAAAACAGTCTTATTTAATCAATTTCACGATATTTTACCGGGAACCTCGATTCCTGAAGTGTTTGTAGCTGCAAATCAAGGGTGGCAAGAAGTTGAGCAGGTGGCTTCAGAGATTTTGGCAGATTCATTAAAGGCGATCGCCTCCCAAATTTCTCTCCTCTCACCACCCCAACCTAACGCCCAACCCCTGATCGTCTTCAACTCCCTCAACTGGCAGCGTTCGGAAGTTGTCGCGGTTCCTCTCCCCGCCGCCTCAGCCGCCACTTGGAGCCTTTACGACCTCTCTGGAGAAAAACTCCCTTGTCAGTTCAGCTCCGAGTCTCCTGCTCTGCTGTTTCTAGCCCAGGATGTTCCCTCGGTTGGCTACCGTATCTTCTGGCTATGTCGAACTGATTTGAAATTGCCGATCGGTTCGGGATTTGACTCAAATCCTGCACCCAGCCCCATCAGCGGCAAATCCCGCCTTGTTGGGAAACCCAGAGGGACGCAGAAGAATACGGAGGGTGAGGAAAGAAATCAAGTTTTGCCGGAAGACTTTGTTCTGGAAAATGCTCTGCTGCGTGTTGTTGTTAGTCCTGAGAGTGGAGACTTAAGCAGCGTCTTCGACAAAATTCACCAGCAAGAAATTCTTCAAGGGGCGGGTAATCAATTGCAAGCCTTCCAAGACAAGGGTCAATACTGGGACGCTTGGAATATTGACCCCAACTATGGCGAACATCCCTTACCCCCAACTGAGTTAGTTTCAATTCAGTGGTTGGAGCGGGGGCCAATTCAATGGCGTCTGCGGGTTGTACGGCAACTTAACCAATCGGAATTTTGCCAGGATTATGTTCTGCAAGCCGACTCAGCCGTTCTCAAAATCGCCACGACTGTAGATTGGCAGGAAAGTCATGTTTTAGTAAAAGCCGCTTTCCCATTAAATCTAGAGGTGGATTATGCTACCTACGAAATTGCCTGCGGTGCCATCCAACGCCCGACTCGACCCCAAACCCCTGCTGAGAAAGCCAAATGGGAAGTTCCTGCTCTCCGTTGGGCAGACCTTGGCGATCAAACCTCTGGCGTAAGTTTGCTCAATGATTGTAAATACGGCTACGATGCCCAGTCTTCACAGCTACGCCTCACCCTCCTCAGAAGCCCCTGCTGGCCAGATCCGACGGCAGATAGAGGAATTCATCACTTCACCTACGCTCTCTATCCTCACAGGGGTAGCTGGCAGTCTGCTAACACTGTACGGCGGGGATATGAGTTGAATTTGCCGCTGCATGTGGTGCTTGATGTCCCAGCCAATAGGAATGCATCGCCCACAGGCGATCAACCTGGGGCGACTGCGGGCTTAAATTCTTTAGCCGACGCAGGAAGGCTTTATAACCCCACCCTTCAGGGTGCCAGTTTCCTAGATTTATCGGCTGAAAACCTCGTCTTAATCGCCTTCAAACAATCAGAAGATGACCCCCATCTCTGGGTTCTGCGCTGTTATGAATGCCAAGGTCAATCAGCCGAGTTGTCTTTCAAGAGCAGTCTAGATTTAGCGATCGCTCATCCCGTCAACTTACTCGAACAACCGACTCAATCTCAGGAAATTCTCCCCTGGAAAATTACCTCGTTTGCCGTACAACAGGGTTACTCTGACCCTAAAAACTCCAAATAGTTATTACTCAATTCCTTCACCGCCAACTCATAAAACTGCTTTCCATGTTCGGGGGTTGCTAGTGCAGGATTAGAACCCATGCGTCCATCCGGGTAGCGACGGCGAAAATCCGCCGCCCCATAAATGGGATGTCCGGAAGCCACTTCCTCAGATAGCGGCGCTTGCTTAATCGATTCCGGGTAAACGTACTGCGTCAGGGCTACCTCACTCGGCGTCGCGTGGGAGCCTTCTTCGTTACCGTACAACTCTTTGGCTAACTTATAAACCGAGCCGCACATAAACCAATTCGCCAGACGACACTGCACCCGGTCAGCATTGGGAATATTTAACTCATCTAAATGAGCATAAGTTTCCGCAAAGGCTGCCTTTAAGGTAGCCATATTGCCGCCGTGACCATTGATGAAGAAAAATCGCGTGAACCCGGCTCTAGCTAAGGAGGTGAGGTACTCTTTAACGAGCTGAATTAGCGTACTCGGTTTCAGGCTCATCGAACCGGGAAAGGCCGTGTGATGCAGCGCCATCCCAACGTTGATGGTGGGAGTAACGAGGGCGTTTGTGGCGTCACCCACTCCGCGCGCGATCGCTTCTGCACAAATCGCATCAGTGCCAATTAATCCAGTTGGCCCATGTTGCTCAGTCGATCCAATCGGGATAATAATTCCTGGCGATCGCTCTAGGTAGGTTTCCACCTCTGTCCAGGTGCTCAAATGTAGCTGCATTGCCGTTAGAAGCCTTGTATTTATACCTGTAAGAATAGGTCGATTCTACTTCTTAAGAGTTTTAACTAATCACAAACAATAATTATGGTGTATATGTGAGCTTAGAACTGTTAATACAGAATTTCTTTTTTTATGCTTTCTCTCGACCTGCCCCACAGCCCCTCTAGTCCAGACCTAGCGCAAGCAACACGCGTTCTAGTGGTGGAAGACGAAGATTTAATCCGAGAAATGCTGGTTTTGGCTCTAGAAGAGGAAGGTTATGAGGTCGTCACGGCTTCAGACGGGCGTGTAGCGTTAACGCTGTTTCAGGATGCTGACACGAATGAAGCCCAATTCCCGTTTAACCTGTTAGTCCTAGATTTGATGCTACCCCAGATCAATGGTCTGGATCTGTGCCGCTTACTACGCTATCAGAGTAACCCGGTGCCAATTTTAATTCTCAGCGCCAAAGCAAGTGAAACTGACCGCGTTTTGGGTTTAGAAGTGGGGGCTGACGACTACCTCACCAAACCCTTCAGTATGCGAGAGTTGGTAGCTCGTTGCCGCGCTTTGCTCCGTCGCCAACGCTTTAGCTGCTTACCCCCAGCTCCTGTTTTGCAACTGCGGGATATTGTTCTTTATCCTCAAGAGTGCCGTGTCACCGTTCGAGGAGAAGAAGTGAATCTTTCCCCAAAGGAGTTCCGGTTGTTGGAATTATTTATCAGTTATCCCCGCCGAGTTTGGTCGCGCGATCAATTGATCGATCAGGTGTGGGGCCCTGATTTCATGGGGGATACTAAAACCGTAGATGTTCACATTCGTTGGTTGCGAGAAAAACTTGAACTCGATCCCAGTCAGCCTGAATATTTAGTGACTGTTCGCGGCTTTGGCTACCGCTTTGGCTAATTAGGAATTGGTGACGGGGAAACTGGGAAAAGTTTTTGGTTTTGAGTTTTTAGACAGACAGCGTTGTTAGGCTAGCTAATAACCAGTAACTAACCGCTAAAAACTGACTCATGACCCTAATTGCCTTCTTGGTGGGTCTAGCAATCGGGATTGGGGTTTGGCTTTGGCAACAGCGTCGGCTCAATCGGCGTTTAAAACAAATGTTGGGGTCATTACATTCTGATGCTAGTAGTAGCTCAATGCCCATAGTTTCTCGCTTGCGGCAAGAGATTACCTTTGCCAATCAACAACGAGAATTGCTAGAAAAAAAACTGGAAATCAGAAAACATCTGCTCCAGATTATGCCGATTGGGTATTTGCAGGTTGATGAAGAAAATCAGCTTCTCTGGTGCAATGAGCAAGCACAGCAACTCTTGCAAATTAACCGCTGGGAACCCGGACAGATACGGTTGCTGTTGGAGTTAGTCCGTTCCTACGAACTCGACCACCTCATTGAGCAAACGCGCTTGCAGCAGCAACCAGAAATTATTGAGCTAGTATTTCATCCTGTTTGTTTAGAGGGGTCGGCAATGGCAAGTGTGCGACCGCTAACATTACGCGCCTCTAGTTGGCCCCTCCCCCAACGGCAAGTCGGGGTTTTCCTGGAAAATCAGCAGCCGCTAGTTGATCTGACGCAATCGCGCGATCGCGCTAATTCCGACTTAGCTCACGAACTGCGAACCCCACTCACCGCCATGCGCTTAGTCGCTGAAGCTTTGCAAGGGCGTGTAGAACCTCCTGCTAGTCGGTGGGTTGAGCAAATGCTTCGAGAAACAGATCGACTGATTTGCCTGGTGCAAGAATGGCTAGAACTTAGTCAGATGGATAAAGACCCCACAACAAGCCTCACTCTTGAACCCTTGGATCTGCACAGTCTTCTTCAGTTAGCGTGGGAAAACTTAGAACCCTTAGCTCAACAAAAGCAGCTTAGTCTTGCCTATCAGGGAGTCGATAGCGTCTGGCTAGAAGCTGATCCCACCCGCCTCACCCAAGTCTTCATCAATTTATTCGACAACAGTATTAAACACAGCCCTACTAAAGCTGAGATTCGAGTAGAGGTGAGTCTCCTCCCAGCCACAGACGAGCTTAACTGTGTTCAAATCAACATCATTGACTCAGGTTCCGGATTTGCTGAGGCTGACTTACCTCATGTTTTTGAGCGCCTTTATCGTGGCGAAACCTCACGCCATCGGCAACAGACAGCCCTCGGTTCTCCAGAAAGGTTGCCTAACAGCAGTGGAAGTGGCTTAGGACTTTCAATCGTGCAAAAAATTATCCTCGCTCATGGAGGAGAGATTCAGGCGCAAAATCATCCAAAAACCGGGGGTGCATGGCTCCAAATCAGTCTTCCGGTTACTGGCAAATATTAAACAGGATTGCTATCACTGTATTTACTAGCCGTTTCTCCCACAACAGAGTGAGCTGAGGTGAACCTGTCTTCTCAAACTAACCATTCTGAACGCTTTCACTTTCAACGTTGCCTCCGGCGTTTGGAGCGAGATGTTCTACGCATGGGTGCCTTAGTGGAACAATCTTTTCGCTTAAGTCACCAAGCTTTATTTGCCCGTAACTTAGAATCTGCCAAAGAAGTTGCCGCGCTCGATAAACGCATCGATCAGTTTTATCGCCAAATCGAACTAGAATGCAGCATTCTGTTAACGCTACAATCGCCAGTTGCCCAGGATCTACGCCTCGTTAGTGCCTTGATGCAGTTGGTGCGAGACTTAGAGCGTATTGGTGACTATGCCGAAGATTTGGCAGAAATTGCCGTGAAGCTCTTTCCTTACCCGCCTCATTCTTGCTTACCTGAAGTCGAGATCATGTCCCATCATGCCCAAGCCATGCTAGCCGCGAGTTTAGCGGCATTGGTGGATTTGGATGTAACAGCAGGACAAGCCGTAAAGGTCTTGGATGACAAGGTCGATGATGCCTACGACAGGGTTTACAACACCTTGGCTTACCAGCAGGACATCAAAGGCGTTATCGAACCGATTCTGTTATTAACCCTGATCATTCGTCACTTAGAGCGCATGGCTGACCACGCCACCAACATCGGTCAGCGCGTTACCTATATCGTCACAGGTCAGCGATCGTAGCAATTGACGGTATTTAACCAGACGATTACCTAAGCCTTACCAGTCTCTAAACTCCCAGAAGTAAGATGGCAAACAAACTCTGTTTCTGGAGCTAATGAGGCGTAGAGTTTTTCTTGGCTTTTTGCCTAGAGAAAAAAACTTTCCCTTGCCTTTGAAGATTCAGCCCCGGCTAAGATACCTGCTGCCAATGGGATGAAAGCAAGCCGTCTGAGGTTCCATCCTACTGAAGGTTTCCATATCTTATCTATGGATGCCAATAGCCAGCTAGAAGCAGGAATTAGGGTCTTTTTAGCCCTCAAATTGCCAATTTCAATTCCTTATATAGTGTTTTAAAATACGTTGCTTGTTAAGCATTGCTAATAACATTGATTAGGCAATAGCAATTTTTCCATTAATGCCCTTTTTTCTCTGTAATCGTGGCATAATTGGAGCGATTTTCAACCCTGGTTTTCAAGACTTGTGCTCACCTCAGAAAGCTTTGTGTGAAATCAATTAGGTGTGAGGATGAATAATGTTTAAACTGCTCTGGAATGCTCTGAAGGTAAGTCCGGTTGTGCTAGGTGCATTTTTGTTTGTATCTGGCAGCGCTGGTGCGACTCAAAACGCGATCGCTCAAAAAATTATCGCTACCAACAATGAAACGCTGGCTTCTGTAGAGCCGATTGTTGAAAGTGATATTCAATTGTCCAAAGCGACAGTTGAGAACATTTCTACTTCTCAAGTAGAGCCGAGTATTCAATTGTCCGAAGCGATAGTTGAGGATACTGCGGTTTCTCAAGCCACTCCTGGGCCAGAAAGCAAGTTAGTTGCCCAAATGCCTGCAACTGACTCAACTAGCACCCTTGAGCAAATCAACAACTACAACAACGAAGGCAATTCTCTAGACCAAGTTACCAACGTTACCCAACTGCGAGATGTCTCTCCCGGAGACTGGGCGTACGAAGCACTACGGGAACTGGTAGAACGCTACGGCTGTATCGCGGGTTATCCCGATGGCACCTTCCGAGGAAATCGGGCAACCACCCGTTTTGAATTTGCCGCTGGTTTGAATTCTTGCTTGAACCAAATTGAGCGCTTGATTGCCGCTTCCACGGCTGACTTTGTCACCCGCGATGATTTGGAAACGCTACAGCGCCTAGTTCAGGAATTTGAAGCGGAACTGGCAACCCTAGGAACTCGCGTTGATAACTTAGAAGGTCGCGTCGGCTTCCTGGAAGACAATCAGTTCTCCACCACCACAAAGCTCAACGGGGAAGTCATTTTCGCTCTCAGCGATATGTTTGGAGGCGAAGAGAACGTCGATAACGTTGATTATGGGGACGACAATAATACCGTCTTCCAAGACCGGGTGCGACTGAATTTTGATACTAGTTTCACCGGTAGCGATCGCTTGCGTATTCGCCTTCAAGCAAGAAATGTTCAAAGATTTACTTACGTGGGCACTCTTACAAATGAGGGGCGACTAGGTTTTGAAGGCAATGACGGTAACGATGTTAGAATTGACGACTTAGCCTATCGCTTTGATGTGGGTGGAGCCAGAGTCAGTCTAATTGCCAATGGAGGCGATCTAGATGAAGTAGCTCCTGTCCTCAGTCCTTTTGAATCTAGCGGTAGTGGTTCCATCTCCCGTTTCGGGCGATTCAGTCCTATCTACCGGATGGGAGGCGGCGGTGCCGGAGCTGGAGTCACAGTTGGTAGAAATTCTCCCATTTCTGTAAGCGCAGCTTACTTAGCTGGTAATGCTGAAAATCCTAGTGGCGGCAGTCCTACTGAAAGTGAAAAGGGTCTTTTCTCTGGTAACTACAGTGCCCTTGGTCAAGTAACATTCCAGCCGAGCGATGCCTTTGCGATCGCTGCCACCTATGTACATATGTACGACAACTCCGAAGATCCGTTCACGAGCGATAGTGATGGTGTTTTCGTTGGTTCTACTGGTAACCTTCGCCATGCTACTGGTAGCCTTGCTTCTCAAGTCAACGTACTGGAACGGAGAGTTGTCGGGAACTCCTACGGGATTGAAGCTTCCTTTGCTTTTAGTCCCCAGTTGATTTTGAGTGGCTGGGGTGCCTACACCAACGCCATTGTTCTGGGTTTAGGCAATGCTGATGTCTGGACTTATGGTGTAACACTTGCTCTCAATGATTTAGGTGGGGAAGGGAATACCCTCGGTCTTGTAGTAGGTATGGAACCAAAGCTAACAGGTAGTGACGCCAGTTTAGCGGGTCTCATTGATGGTGCTACTGGCCCTAACCAAAGAAAAGACCCTGATACTGGGCTGCACATTGAAGGTTTCTACAGATTCTCCCTGACCGACAACATCGCTATCACTCCTGGTGTAATTTGGCTCACAGCGCCAGGTCACAACAATAACAACGATGACATCATCATCGGCACAATCCGCACAACCTTCAGCTTCTAGTCTTTCAACTCGCTGAAATAAATGTTCAGAAATGCCTTTATTGATTTAAGGGCATTTTCTTTTTTCCTCCGACGAGATGGAAGATTGAGAGATTAAGGGATGATTTTTGCCCGGATAAAAATAAAAGTTGCCAGGAGTGGGAGTAAAGTCTAGACACAGACTGAGTTTTAGCGGTAAGATAGGAGGCTGTGACTTTTCTTAGAATCAGATGAAAGTGCCAGCGCAAAATATCATCAACTCAATTGAATCGGAACAGCTAAAATCCGATTTGCCTACTATCCATGTGGGCGATACTGTTCGGGTAGGAGTCCGCATTCGAGAAGGCGGCAAGGAACGGATACAGCCTTATGAAGGCACAGTGATTGCCATGCGAAATGGTGGCATCAACGAAACGGTCACCGTCCGGAAAATCTTTCAAGGGATAGGTGTTGAGCGGGTCTTCCTGCTACACTCCCCTCGGGTTGAGAGCATCAAGATTATCCGTCGCGGTAAAGTGCGTCGAGCGAAGTTGTATTACCTACGCGATCGCATCGGTAAAGCCACTCGCGTCAAGCAGCGTTTCGACCGGGGAATCTAATCTCAATTTAATCAGTTTTGAGTTGGTGCCACAATTACGTTAAAATAAAATACACAGGAGTATAAATCCAAAACTCCCGTCAAGCTGTGCGCTCTTAGTTCAGTTGGTAGAACGCAGGTCTCCAAAACCTGATGTCGGGGGTTCAAGTCCTCCAGGGCGCGCTCTGATTAATCAACTACAATTCTGCCCGAAGGCACGATCGCCTGCCTGATTGGCTTGATGTCGATCTCTTTCGGGTAGAATTGTTTTGTGAGTCTGGTTTCATCCCACCAGAAGCAACCTCACAACTGTATTAACGGGGGAAAGCAAAAATTGTGGCGAAGAAAACTAAAACTGAACCAGAAACCAAAGAAGCCTCATCAGGATTTAACTCTGTAAAGTTTTTTCAGGAAACTAAAGAAGAACTGAGCAAAGTAGTTTGGCCAAGTCGCCAGCAATTACTGAGCGAATCAGCAGCTGTTATCTTGATGGTGGTTGCCTCTGCGACCTTGATTTATTTAGTAGATAATTTCTTCGTTTGGCTGTCAGGAAAGGTGTTTTAATGAGTTTTGCCGCAGACGAACCCAATGATACCAATCAACAACCAGAGACCTCTACTAGGCCTCACTGGTATGCGGTTCAGGTAGCTTCTGGTTGTGAAAAGCGGGTCAAGACGAACCTAGAACAGCGAATTCAAACGCTGGATGTTGCTGACCGGATCTTGAAAGTACAGATTCCTCAGACGCCGACTGTCAAAATCCGTAAAGATGGATCTCGGCAGCATACCGAAGAAAAAGTTTTTCCTGGCTACGTGTTGATCAAAATGGTGATGGACGATGATGCTTGGCAGGTCGTCAAAAACACTCCTAACGTGATCAACTTTGTTGGGGCAGAACAAAAACGCCGCTACGGGCGAGGGCGTGGTCACGTCAAACCCGTGCCACTGAGTCTTGGCGAAGTCGAACGCATCTTTAAACAAGCCCAAGAGCAAGAGCCAGTTGTCAAGTTTGATATGTCAATTGGAGACAAAATCATCGTGCTTTCTGGGCCATTTAAAGATTTTGAGGGAGAAGTGATTGAAGTAAGCCCTGAAAGGAGCAAGCTGAAAGCCTTACTCTCAATCTTCGGGCGCGACACGCCAGTAGAATTGGAATTTAACCAGATCGAAAAAACAGGCTAGAAATGGCAAAAAAAGTCGTTGCAATAATTAAGTTGGCTCTCCCAGCCGGGAAAGCCAACCCTGCACCCCCAGTTGGTCCGGCACTCGGTCAGCATGGGGTTAACATCATGGCGTTCTGCAAAGAGTACAACGCCAAAACCTCTGATCAAGCTGGCATGATTGTGCCAGCGGAAATCTCGGTGTATGAGGATCGAAGTTTTTCCTTTATCCTCAAAACGCCTCCCGCCTCCGTACTGATTCGGAAAGCCGCAGGAATCGAAAGAGGTTCCAGCGAACCTAATAAAAAGAACGTTGGCTCAATTACTCGCACTCAGTTGCAAGAAATTGCCCAAACCAAAATGCCTGACCTCAATGCTAATGATATTGAAGCAGCAATGAAAATTGTTGAAGGCACTGCCCGGAATATGGGTGTAAAGGTCGCTGACTAAACGCCCGTTTTAGGCACGATTAGAATTTCAAGTAAGCAAACCTTACAGGGGGAGAAGCAACGCTTCGCTAGGCACCCCAGGAGATACATGACAAAAAAACTATCACGCCGACTACAGGAACTCACTCAAAAGGTTGAAGAACGTCCTTACGAACCTTTAGAAGGACTTAACCTGCTCAAAGAGACGGCTACGGCAAGGTTTCCAGAATCTGCCGAAGCCCATATCCGCCTAGGAATTGACCCCAAATACACCGACCAACAGCTACGAACAACCGTTGCTCTTCCCAAAGGTACAGGTCAGACGGTGCGGGTAGCTGTCATCGCCAAAGGTGAAAAAGTTAATGAAGCCAGCAGCTCTGGTGCTGATGTTGTTGGCTCTGAAGAGTTGATCGAAGACATCCAAAAAGGGATGATGGACTTTGACCTCCTGATTGCCACACCGGATATGATGCCGCAGGTGGCAAAGCTAGGTCGTCTTTTGGGCCCACGGGGATTGATGCCCTCGCCCAAAGGGGGAACAGTTACTTTCAACCTGGCACAGGCGATTGAAGAATTCAAAGCTGGTAAACTAGAGTTCCGGGCTGACCGAACTGGCATCGTTCATGTTATGTTTGGCAAGGCATCTTTTCCGGCAGAAGACTTGCTGGTTAATCTCAAGGCACTGCAGGAAACCATCGACCGTAACCGTCCTTCAGGTGCTAAAGGTCGTTACTGGCGGAGTATATTCATATCTGCCACTATGGGGCCGTCAATTGAAGTTGACATCAGCACCCTGCGCGACTTGAAACTTGGTGATGCTGCCTAAACGAGTAGTGTTAGATTATAATCTTTAGCCCTTCTCTCATTGACCGCTAAAAATTAAATTGGCTTGTGCCAAAGACAGCAGGAGCAAGTAATTGCTTAAATAGCCTGCCGAGGTCAACGCCCTTCCATCGGCTGTGCCACCAGCATTAACTTCAGTGGCATGGCATTCATGATGAAAAGCGTAACCTCGGCATGGCGTCCGAGGTTTTGTTTTTAGGCAGGTCAAACGGCTGCAATATCCAAACTTGTCAATTTTGCACGTTTATATAAGGAGGTGAAACAGAGATGGGAAGAACCCTAGAAAATAAAAAAGCGATCGTAGCGGAACTCAAAGAAGCATTGGGTGAGGCTCAACTCGCTTTTGTCGTTGACTATCAAGGTCTAACCGTTGCCGAAATCAAAGATTTACGCGATCGCCTGCGTCCAACAGGCACCGTTTGTAAGGTGACGAAGAACACCCTGATGGGTCTGGCAATCGAGGGTGACGAAGCCTGGCAACCGATGTCGAACTTTCTGGCTGGGTCTTCTGCCTTCATGCTGGTTAAAGAAGATATCGGTGGTGCCGTTAAGGCTTACCAAGACTTCCAGAAAGCGTCTAAGAAGACCGAGCTTCGAGGCGGCGTTATGGAAGGTCGCGCCCTCACCGAAGCTGAAGTTAAGGCGATTGGTGACTTGCCCTCGAAAGAGCAGCTCATTGCTCAAATCGCTGGTGCAATCAATGCCTTGGCGACCAAGATTGCCGTGGGCATCAACGAAGTTCCTGCTTCCTTGGGTAGAAGCATCAAGGCAATTTCTGAGAAAGAAGAAGGCACTTCTGATGACGCCGCTTCAGACTGAGTGAGGCAAAACACCTCCAACAACAACTAGAACATTAACTACAACAATAGGACTAAATTCCATGTCTACAGCAACCGACGAAATTCTGGAAAAGCTAAAATCACTGTCTCTGTTGGAAGCAGCCGATCTCGTCAAGCAAATTGAAGAAGCCTTTGGTGTCAGTGCCGCTGCTCCCGCTGGTGGCATGATGATGATGGCTCCTGGTGGCGCTGCTGCTGCTGAACCAGAGGAAGTGCAAACAGAATTCGATGTCATCCTGGAAGAAGTTCCAGCTGACAAGAAGATTGCTATTCTCAAAGTCGTCCGCACCATGACTGGTCTGGGTTTGAAAGAAGCCAAGGATATGGTGGAATCTGCACCCAAGCCAGTTAAAGAAGCGATCACCAAAGATGCGGCAGAGGATGCCAAGAAGCAGTTGGAAGAAGCTGGTGCAAAAGTCACCGTGAAGTAGATTTGCCAAAGATCGAAGAGAAAAGGAGTCAAATATGGCTCCTTTTTTTGTGGGCAAGGTATCCCTCTTCAGGGTTACATCCCAGTGCGATCGCAATCGCCCGTAGGTTGGGTTGAACGACAGGTAGTAGCGCGTCAAAGCTACTACGTTAATTAGTAATTTCATACTTCATACTTCATACGTTCGGCTGAGCTCACGTCGAAGCCTTCATCCTTTCCCCTCACTCCAAGCTAATTTGCGAACCCCAGCGGTCTTGCGGTAAAAATGAGCGGTCTGTGGGAATGGTGGCGACAGGCTCAGTCAGCATAAATTCGCCCCGTTCTATCCACTGCTTCAACGAGAGTGCAACTTGTTGCGAGCGAAACAGTGAGGCGAGGGGAGCAGCTCTCACCGACTTGCCCTCAATAGTGATGCGACCTGTTTTGAGCTGGGCGTAACTTACTAAACCAAAGGTCGGACGAACGCGGCGAGGGATGGAAAAATCCACCACCGGAGCGACAATGTCTTTGTCTTGGACAGCACAACGTTTGACCACTTCTGCATTCAATACGGGCAACGGCACGCCCACCCCTAGCATTAGGGACGGGCCGTAGTTTTTGAAGTAACATCCCCTGACCCACTGGGGATGCATCTGCTTGGCATCTCCAATCAAGGCAAGAGTGGCGGCTGGGCCTACAGGAGTGCGGTTAGGAAGGCGTTTTTGTAGCGGGAAGTGTTGGGTGCCTTCCCAGGCGATATAGCCAATAGCACCACCGAGAAAAATTTGGGTGCCGATGCCCACAAGCTGGAGGTCGGGATCGTTGAGAAGGGGGGAAATCGCACCGGGGTTAGAGTAGACGGCGTTGGAGAGTCGGGGTTGTAAGGGGCCCAAGTAGGTGAAGAGAGGGCGATCGCCTCCATTTACTCCCACAATAAAATTTTGATATAAATTACGGGGATTAAACAGGTAAAACTGATTAATCGTCTCGCGGGTAATTGTCGTTTCAAACGAGGCTCTAGGGTAGCAATCGGTTACCTGTCCAGTCGCGCGTAGCTGTATCGCCTTCCCCGCAATCAGGTCTTCAATCACATGACCCCCGCCCCGTTCCTTTGACTCTTCCACATCAGGAATGTCACCCATGCCCGTATAATCCACCATCTGAGTTGCCCCCAGATACAAATCCACGGCTCCAAAGCCAGCATAGGCAGGAACGCCATCTAACCAGCACTTGCGAATTTTGATCGGTGGGTCGGTATGCCCTAAGTTGATCATCGCCCCCGAAGATTCCATCGGCTCAAAGGTGCCAGTGGTAATGACATCAGTTTCCTTTGCCGCTTGAGTAACTCCGACTTCGGCAACTCGTACTTTTAATTCGGTTACTGTCCGCACTACCGCCGACTGGCGGCTAATTTTGTCGTTGATTTCAGCAATAGTTCGCATTACGACTTCTCATCCGCCTCATCCAAACTTGGTTTGTCGTAAACGATAGAACATTCTTCCGTTGCATCCTTAGTTGGGCTAGAAGGCTTAGGCACTACTAAATTTTCAGAAACCAATACTACTTCTTCCTTGAGCTGTTTGTCGTGGGAATGCCATTGATCGAGAATATCTTTGATGATCACTTCCCGAAGCCAAACTTGACCGACAACCGCTAGGGGCAAAGCCAGTAGTAATCCCAAAAAGCCGAAGAACGTGGCAAAAAAGACCTGAGCGATTAAAGTCACAGCAGGTAATAACGATACCTGATGTGCCATTACATAGGGAGTAAGAAAATTAGATTCAATCTGCTGAATCACGATATAGAGAATCAGTACAGCAAGCGCTTTCCAAGGAGTTTCAAGTAAAGCGATCGCCATCGGCGGGATTACACTTAACACGGGCCCAATATTAGGAATAAACGTCAAGATTCCTGCTAGAGATGCCTGCGCCAATGCTAGCGGCACTCTCAAAATCACCAAACCGACAAAACTCATTAACCCAATGACGAGCATATTGAAGAGAATGCCCACCATCCACCCGCGCAACCCTACCTGGCATTGAAGCAAAATTTGATCAACTCGGCGGCGATAAAACGAAGGAAAAAGCCGTATGAAGCTCTGGCGGTAAGCGGCTGGCTGGGCGAGTAGCATTAGCGTCAAAACGAGCACCAGCAGTAACCGCACCAAAAAACCCAATGAGGTAGAGAAAATAGTCAGCCCACCACCTAATAGCTGATTGACTAAAGGTTGTAGTTGTTGAATGAGTTGGTCAATGCTGGGAATATACTCCATTAATTGCGGGGATATACGCGCTTGTAGCACCTCAAACCAAATGCTTAACCGTCGTATCCCTTGAGGAACTAACTCCATGAGCTGTTGAAACTGGTCAGCAAAAGGCGGCACAATCAGCCAGAAAAAACCCACCAAAACGCCAAATAGTAGCAGCAGCGCCAGCACAACCGCAAAAACCCGCTTCATCCCCGACTGGTGAAATCTCTGCACCAGAATACTTAACGCATTGGCGATGACGACAGCGGCAAATACCAGTAGCAGTACCTCTCGAATTTGCCACAGGATATACAAAGAAACAAAAAAGGTAAACAAGCCAATCCATTTGCCGATATTCAAGAGTGTTTGCCTCCTAGCGACTAGCCGCCGCGAATGAATGACTGTCGTAGGGTTTAATGCCGCTAGAATAGCTCATCGAGCCGCTTTTCTAAGCGAACTACTCGCTCTTTTAGTTCAATAACCAACGTTGCCAAGCGATCGAACATGGGATCGTTACTCGGCAGTTGTCTAGGGGAAGGAGGAACGGGTGCAGGAGCGGATAATCTCGGTTGATTATCTCTGACATTTGAGGACTCTAACCCACTAAGTCGGGATACTTGAGACTCCAAGCGACTGAGTTGCGATCGCAGTTGAGCATTATCGGCTTCTAAACGCGATACGCGAGACTCCAAAATTGAGGAGGCGGCTCCAGGAGAAAAGACTGGCAGCACGAACAGTAAGAGCAGAGCAGCAAAACAAAGCCCCGCCAATAAATTCCGCTTTTTGAAACGTGTCAACATCGCCTTTCAGGTGAGAGTTAAATTAAGAGCTTCCCTTCGCTTATTAGACCTCTTGCACAAATCCTCTAGACTCCTCCCCAACCCTCCCCTTGGCAAGGGGAGGGAGATAGTTTCCCCCCCCTTACCAAGGAGATATTAAGGTGGGTAATTCCAATTCATGCAAGAAGTCTATTGTTAAAACCACACAGAGAGCAAAAGGCAACAGGAACGGGAGTTTGATCCGCTGCTTCAATTTTATGTTTGTCTCGCCTTAGGCTCTGATACTGTAATACCATTTCCCTTTTAAGAAGCTACACATAGATCCCCCCAACAGGGTTAAAAAGGGAAGCAAGAAAAGGATCTGTAGCAAGCATTTAGAGAATTAGTATAAAAAAATAGAGGTTTACCAACTAATTCGACCCTCTAACTTTTCTAACAGAGTTGGCCCTACTCCTGGCACCCGATCAAAGTCTTCTACCGAGCCAAAAGGTTGCTGCTGACGAGCGCGAATAATTTCCTGCGCTAACTTTGGCCCTACCCCTGGTAACGTCTCTAATTCCTCTTGGCTAGCGGTGTTAAGGTTCACCAGTTGCCCCACTGCTGGCGCATTACTGGGACTAGAAGGACGGGATTCCACAGCGGGGCATTCTTGCTGCTGTGCCTGAATTTTCTGCTGTACTTTCACGGGTACCCCCAGCACAGCCCTCGCATAAAGCCGCCCAAATTCCCGCTCAAAATGGGCAGCAACAGTCGCGCTTTGAATGATCAGTAACGTTTCATCATTGAGATTATTGGCGGCTTGCGACCAGTTGTGGGAGCCAGTAACGACCGTACTTGCATCCACTACTCCAAACTTATGATGCAGCAAATCTCCCTGAGGAAGTTGAGGAACACCAGCTGTAGCTGTACGGTGACACATAGATTGATTAACTGATGACAAATAGAATGATTAATCAATCAACGCGGCATTGCATCCATCATGCCTCGATCGCTCCCTTGAGGAATGTTCACGGTAACGGGGCGATCGCCTTGGATTAATCCGTTTGTGATTGAGGCACTTTCGACCTTCCCACCACTGGGCAGCGCGCAAACATGGTTTCCTGTCGTGCAGTTGAAACCGACGTACCGCCCTGTAAATTCCTGTTGGTTATCAGTGGCAGTCTGAGCCGCCACGACCCCTCGTGATCGCCGATCGCGGCTATTGTTCTTTTGGCTCTCAGCTAGACAAATCGCTAGACTTGAGCAGCTATCATCGCAGGGGTTTTGGAAAGGACAGGTCATTTTAGTTTTTTAGTTTCGTTGAGATTATAGGACTGGCGGCAATTAGCTTTAGGGTGTCGTCGGCAACCAAATCGCTCTTTAAAAGGGATTTGATCTTAAAGCTAAATTCTTCTGGCTTTTTTACGTTGCAAGCCACTCCTTCTTGGTAAGGAGTGGCTGTTACCATGATTTCCAGTGTGGCGTCTGGCCGAAATAGAGCTTCAAGCAAGGGTAGTGTCTGAGAATCTTTGCCCTTTGGTTTGACTTTAACTGTTTGTCTTGGAGCGATCGTAATTGCTTGGGAATCGCTCAAATTGAGAAAGCTATTCAACCTGCCTTCTTCTCCAACAGCAAAGTGCTTGAGGCAAGGGCTGAGAGTTTCTAAATCGGGTTCAATTTTGTAGTTGAGCCAAGGCAGTTGCCAGTTTTTTTCTAGTTCAGTGGTGAGGCTAGAGGGATATTCGTAAGTTGTTGCAAATAAAGGTTCCTTTGAAATAACAAAGCTTGTTATTTTGCACCAGTGTCCCTGTTCTTCTTGCTCTTCTTTTTCCTGGCCTCGCTTAAAAACGATAATGCCACTGGATTTAGATAAGGTAACAAAGGCTTCATAAGGATCATCGTCAGTTAGTTCTAAAAGGAGTTCGGGAGAGAAACCCGGCTTCGCCAAATAGAAGGCATTTGTCAGTTTAGTGGGCTTTTCTTCCACCACCGATTTGGGTGCTAGGGGTGGGACTCCCGGTACTGGAGGCTCTGGGGGTGGGCCTGATGGGGGTTCCGGTTTTTTGATTGGGTAAGGAGGGACTGTGATGTTGGTGATGGTGAGATCGGTAACTTCTTCGACACTGAGGTCAGGCCAAGGCACGTTAGGATCGCCAATTCGCTTATACTCCCCGGCTTCAGTCCGTCCAGCACGATAGGCGGCGTAGGGGCCTATCGTGAAGTAATTAACTCCAACCAGGCAGCCTAGTTGGCAAGCAGAGGTGCAAGCCTCTGGGTGACGGCTGGGAAAGTAAACGTCCCAGTCTGCTGGTTGGGGGTCGAGTTGAGGAGCAAGAATTTCTATCCCAAAAATTGTCCAGAAAGACTTCTTGCGCGACTCTGTTCCATCTACAAAGGCTGTGCTGTTTGTTGGGGGATACCGAATTGAAGTTCTCGTGGATACAGTCTTTGTTTCGGGTGGTTTGGTCGGTTCAGGGGTGGGGTTGATATAAGGGCCGCGATAGAAGTCGCCGATGAAGCAGGCTGAGGCTGCTACGCCAAACGCCGGTGGCTTGGGAGACTCGGTAATTTTCCTATTCCTCAATCCGGCGATCGCATCAGCGAAGAACTTATCAAAATCAGCTTTGCCCTTTTCCCACTCTTGAAGTGCCAGTTGATACCCTGGCCCTCTGGCGTAGTTGTAGGCGGCAAGCTCATCTTGGTACTGCTGTTGCTTTGTTGCCTCTGCTTCGGTGTAGGAGTCGAGGGCTTGTTGGTACTTTTCCTGGCGCTTGATTGTTTCTTCTTCAATGCAGGTATTGAGAGAATCATAGCTTCCACTGCCGGGGTCGCTGAGCGGGGTCGAAGTGCAGACTTGCTGGCAGACTCCGGTACCATCTTCTTTGTCTGCTGCCCTTTCCCATGCAGCACAACTGCACTCAACTGCTGTGGGTCTTTCGTACTGCTTCTTGAGGAGAAATGCAATTGAGAAGGCTGGTTCATTTTTGGTGCGTTTTTCCTCCTCGGTCACTTCAGATGCGGGGACTCGCGGCATCCAGTCAGCAAAGCGTCCGCGCTTTTGAATCGTGTCGCCGGGTTGTACCAACCCGTTGCTGATATTACTTGCCGTTACTTGACCGCCGTTTGCTCCCTGGATTAGAGATTCTCCTGTGCGGGAGTTGTATCCTTTGTAGGTTGTTGGCTGCGTAGCGTTGTCATTCTGTCGCTGACGCTGCACGGCTTTCTGAATATATATCTGGCGCGATTTTGCTTTTTGCTCTTCTGCCAGCCTTGCTGCCTCATCAGATTCCTGCGACATATCCAGAATTCAAACCTGCGAAATTGAGGAGAAATTGCCCAGAGGCACCATCGGCGATTTGCTTAGGCGGATCGAACTTTGCCCAAGCAATTAGCTTCCCGCTAGCGTAGCGCAGATAAATGTTGCCCGATCCGTTGTCGGTTAAATCGATTGCTGCACCCCCTGGCGTGGCAGCAATTTGGAAAGTCGGTCCAGATGGGTTGGAGGCGTAATAGATTTGGTTTTCTATCACGCCTCCGGGGAGTGCAATATTTGAGGTGATTAGTATTAGCTCATTGGCGGCCAGACCGTGAGCAACAGGGGTGGTGAAGGTGTTGCTGCCAGAATCGACGATGAGAGGCAGGTTTGCTTTGGCACTGGCGTTTTTCAGGATGGCGAGTCCATCCACTAAGAGTCCGCCTCCGATGGCAGATTGAGACTGAGAATCTAATCTTTCCTCGCGGCGATTGGTGCTACTCCAGGTGCCTGTGCCAGGGTTAAGAAGTTTTCTAGAGTAACCAAATTGCTCGATAAATTCAGAATCTAGGACTTGTTGGAGTGTAGCGGTTTCCGGCGTCCACAACGCGGATTCGCACAATAAAAGGCGGAAGGTTCCAGACCCCCAGAAAACTAACTCTTTTTCCTGGATTCCTGCTTGGAAATATCCTCCTGTATCTGGCATCAATCTACTCCTTTACCACAGTGATTGAGGTATCTGGGTTAATTTTAATTGGAATATTATTTTCATCGGCGATCGCCTGCCACTTCTCTATTTCCGCACTTGTCAATTGGGCGATTGACGGAATGAATTTGTTCCAAAGAGCAACAGCTATAGCTAAAGACTCTCCATCCTCTGCCTTTCCCCACGCCTGAGAAACTGTGTTGTTCCGCGTTGGGGAAACAGATGCGAGTGAATCCATTACTCGCTCATAAGCAGAGTGGGTAACGATCATAAATCTAAAAGCTGCGTAATCAGCTATTGCGATTGGCTCCGGTGGCGGGATAGTAGGTGCCAGTACCAAGTCTTTTAAATCTTCGCTACCCATCCATTTACCTTGATTACTTACGCAATCCTGCCATTGTTCCTCCGAAATCTCAATCGCCGTACTAGGAATTGAAAAATTGATTTCTGAGGAATAGAATCCTCTTATTTTTCTGGTATTTGGAGCAATATCTGCGTATTTCTTTATTTCGCTATCCACTTAAATTCCTACAGCAATTAAATTAAAACGAACGTTACCTGCGCCTGGATTAGGGCGCACTGTCACTTTACAATCATTTAGAGTACTGCCTGGCCCGATTGCAAAGACGCTGCTCCCTAGTACCCCCGTATCTCCGTTGGAGACTACAGGGACAACGAATCCAGTAAAGCTCACCGGATAAAGCAAGGTTCCATTCCCGTTGGCGTCAAGGCTGACGACATAGCTTCCGATTTGAACAAGCCATCCATCAGGTAACTTGTGATATCCAGATCCATTAGCTATAGAAGAAATACCTCCTAAATAGCTGTAGACATTAGCTCCGCTAGTTCTTGCCAGTAAGTTTCTTCCGAAACTTGTCGTTGTTAAAGCAGAAAGGTCTGTTAAAGTCTGACTCTTCAATTGCTTTTTGGTGTCCAATTCTGCAACCGCCGCCTGCACGGTGGTTGCTTCAAGATTTCCAGCAGGGGTAAAAGCAATTTTATTGGCTCCGGGGACTTGCGCGTCGGCTAGTTTTTGGTCGGCACCAAGTACCGCAATGCCACTTGCCGCGCCTTTTTCAGAGGAAGCGATCGCCCCAATGTCAGTCGGTGTTAGCGCGTCCGTCCCTCCTGTTTTATGGCTGGATTTATGGGCATCAGGTGGACGAGAATTGTTCAGTCTCATATCATTTCCCGCACACGCCTGTGATGCCCCTGTCCCCAGTGTCCGCCGACTCGCCACGTTCGCCGCTGCATCACTTGCTAGAGTTAGTTTGCTTTCTGCGATCGCGGCAGTTGAGGAGATATTCGCATTTACAATTCCCTCGGTTGGGATGTGCGTGCCGTTCCCGCTAGATGAGCTGTGAGTACTCAAGTCGGTGCCAAAAGCGTACTGCCCATGCGGATGGCTCGCATTGGTGTGGGCATTCATGTATGCCGCTGCCGTTCCTACGGTGTCGGCTCCAGTTTGAGCTGCCGTTACAGCGTGCGGATTAGCTGTACTCGTGTGGTGAGTTGCCGCCTCAGCAAGCGTGGTGTCGGGGGTATCAAACCAGTTGGGTTTCCCGGTAATTGACCTGATTCGCCCTGCTAACCAACTCAGCAGTTGCATTAAATTCCCGGTATTTCCAGGCGTGGCAAGGGTTGGATCGATGGTGCGCTGTTGAGTCTCAGTATCTGAGAGGGTAGGTAGTTGGGCGCTGGGCACTTTCCCTTGAGAGTCTAATGAGGCAACCCCGTTGGCAATTCCTTTTTCAGCAGAGGGAATTGCGCCGACTTGAGCGGCGGTAGTACCATGCGGGTTCGCACCTACGGCATTTCGATGGTTGGCGTTTGCCGTTACCGTACTGTTGGCGCTAACTCTCGTATCGGTGTAGTAGAGCCTGCTACCTTCTCCTAAGTGGCTGGTACTTTTGGCGGACAACCACTGATCGAGGCGTTGGGTATTGTAGTACTGGGAATGATCGTCGTCCCCCAATCCCGCTAGCATTCCATGATCGGTCACGCTGAGTCGATGCCAGCGACCCGAACCTTGATCTGGGGCGATGATCAAAATGCCATCCGCATTGCTGACAGAATCGGCAACGAATTGAAACCACGATCGCTCGCTAGGAACCAGCAAGCAATATTTATCTACCCGCTCTGAAGCGGGGATAGCTTTAAGCTGCGTTAAATCTGCGGCGATGTTGGCATAGCCAGTTTCGGGCATGGGTCAGGAGGGGGTGAGATCGCGCTTAGTGTCACCTCATCCTGCTTTAGTCGTTGGGTGAATAGTCAGGTCTATATTTTTCAGTTTTAGTGACGGCCTGGAATTTGCTTTTAAGGACTTTTCTTCTTACCTTGTAAGGTTTTCAGGCTGTGAGGGTCGCTCGTAACCGCTTTGCTTTAAAGCACTTAACTCAAACCCTAGAATCAGGATTGCCGCGATCGCCCGTATTGCCCAACCCGCAATCAACCCAATGGAGCGCCAGCCATATCGCTGGACAATCAATACTCTGTATTCCCCAGAATGCAATGCCTCTTCAATCGCCAAATTCAAGGCGGTTCGCGGCGCAATTGGAGCAATAACAAAATAGAACACACTGACAAGCACTTCAGCCACGACGATGACCGCCAGCAGATCAGCGTTGTCTAATTCGCACGCCGATCGCCCGTTGAAGAAGAATTGGCAAGCACGGTAGCGTCTGGAAAGTTCAGGGGCATCTGGGCGCTTGGGCGATCGCATCTCCAAATTCTTGATTACCTCCGGACGATGAGCGCCAATGCCGTCATAAGCCTCCCTAAGAAATTCTTCTTTAGGGGGTGGGAACTTGCGGAGGTGTCGAAGTTGCTCGTACCACGCCCTGGCGTGGTCGTACTCGGAATCGGCAGTTTCATGAAGGATTGCTGCTAGCGATTCATCTCCGGCTTCAGACGCACGGATCGCCGCACGGCGGAAAAACAGAGAGCAGCCCACTTCGCAGCGAGCCAATTGGTAGATAAAGTTATCGCGGTTCATTGATTAAAAGCTCATGGCGGTTAGGGTTTTGGTTGCTTGATTCCAGGTCAAGCAAGCGGCGTCGAAGCGATCGCTATTGTTGGGGTTACGGATGAAAATTGAGAGTCCGTAACAGTCGGCGGGGACGGCGAACTGGAAGCTGCCACCTCCCGCAGGTAGCGTCGTTACCCAATGGCGACCCGTCCAAGGTGGGTTGGTATTGTTGGATGGCGGCGGTGGGCAATAAGGCTCAACGCTCCAGCGCTGCACTTCTACTCCTGAGCCGACTGTTGCACCCAATCCAGGATCGAGTTCTACCGTGATGGTGTAAGCCTGCAATGGCTCCCATTGCTCGAAAATCAGCACCTTACCTGTTCCTAGAGCGCAGGTGCCACAGGTGATGGTGCCCGTCGTTTCCTGAATTTTGCCGATTAAGTCTAGGGGTTTTGGTAGAAGGAATTCTGGCGTGGGATACATTACGCCCCACTCGTTTGCGGTTACGTTACCCCAATCCCTTGCTGCGAGGTAGCGCCAATCCTTCAACAAGCGGAAGAAGGAACCACTCCCCAGTTGTGTGGATGCCTGAATGATTTCGGCGGTATTGTAGGGCAGGAATCGGAGATCGAAGCCAGAGCCGCTGCCCAGATTGACGACCGTAGGCAAGGTATAGGGCGGGATGAGGACTTCAGTGGACGGGGGCAGAACGACATTGCCAGAGCTGCCGTAGAAGGGACTGGCACTAACCCGCCCAATCCAAATGCCGTCGAAGCTAGCCGCGAATCTGGTGGGTGTCAGGGCGATGCTGAGTCCATCCATCAGGAAGGCTTGGGCGCTGCCATCGGGTTCCGTCCAATCACAGCGAGCCAAGGGGGAGGCATTAAAGATCGCGTCGTCCAAATCAATCGTGCAGCTTTGCCCCTTGTGTCGGCCCCAGAGGATCGCCCCTTCAATTTTGGCGATATTTTGCAGTTGAGCCGCGCTCGTGACGAGGGCAGAATCAACGCTATATTCCCGCTCTCTGTCTCGGAAACCACTGCCAGCTACCGGAGGAAATTGCACGACCTCTATAATCGGTTCTTCTGTAATTGCCACCTCGGGCGAAAAGCGCTCCGGGGCGGGAGGCGTAGTCTGCCCGGAATTCGATACTACTGGCTGTTTGTGGATGGTAATTAAGGAGTCCCGCAGGCTCTGGATCTGCGCCACTCCTTTCTCTTTGAGCAGCTCAATCGTATCGGGCTGGGCAATTCCATAGAGCTGGGAAGTAGACTCTGTAAATTCCCACTCCGAAGGATTTCTCCTGAGCAGTCGCCATTCCTGGCGCTGACGTTCGCTATTTTGCATGGCGAGGGGATTCATTACCACCAAGCCGCCGTTAGCATCTGGATCGGCAAGATCGGGAAAGTTGAATCCCCTTGGGCGTTGAATGAGCGTGTCAATGACCAGGGCCGGAACTGATTCACCCCCTTCTGTCTGCATAAACCCCTGGTTGCTGCCCGTGCCGATGACACTCCAACCCCCCGCACCGGAAACAGCCACCGAGAGGTTAGGTTTTTTCTCGACAGCTTTTTTAAAGTTGTATTCGTACTTCGTTACCCGTTTCTCCGCCAGAACCAATCGCTCTAGCCCGGAAACGATGACCTTTTGATCCGTACGAGCTTCTTGAACCGCAAGCCACTCACGCAAAACCACCCCTTTGGGGCGGTAGATTTCTGTCTCAACTTTGATCAGCTTCCCTTCATCAATTTCGTTGCACTCATCAGCGCCAGGGGGCGGCAGTTCGTAGAAGCTCTTTTCAACTATTTGCTCAGAGTTAATGAAGCTGTACTTTCCGGGAAACTTTTCAGGAAGGACTATTCCTAGTGGCTGCTTTTTGGTGGCGGTGACGGTTTTTATCCGACCCTTCCGATTAATTTCTTCTTGGCGCTGGTGGGTTTCCACCAAAATGAGTTTGCCGCCATCGGAGGCTTGAGGATCGACTAGTGCGGCGGGGCCGTAGCGCTTGCTGTCGTTAAATTCATTGTCTTTGGATGCTTTAATTTTTTTGCGGATGCCATGTACCACAATGCGCTCACAGGGGCTTTCGGCACCACTGAGGCGGTCGTAGGTAATGGCGTGGCTGATGACATTTTTCTGTAGTAGCGCCGGAGGAAAGAGACTCGCCTTTTTGACGTTAATCAACCCATCTTTGGACTGGTATCCGACGTGACCATTCGCCCAGCACAGTTTTCCAAACATGCTCACATAGCTCTCATTGGTGAGCTTAGGCAGGGGCATGTTGAGCGATTCTCCCGCCAAGCCGCCACTGTAGGGCAAGGGCATCCCCGCCTTGTTCAGAAGCTTGGAGGCGATTAAATCTAATTGTGTGGCTTGCCCTAACTTGATGCAGGCTCCTTCCCCAGCAGGCGTGCGAAAGTTGAGCAGCGAGAGGGCGCATCCTGCTTCAATCCGAAGTTCTGAAATTCCGTCATACTCGGAGCTGAGAATATAGAGCCAACCTAATACAGGAGCGCGCGTTAGAGTGCTGGAGTTGTTTATGAATACGTCAATCCTGTTGCCCCGCGCCCAGCGATTGTTAATGCGGTCATTGAGGCTCTCGCCAAAGCCCAAGGCAGGCCCAAGGGTAAAGTTGGCGTTGAGGAGAATCAGCCCGGATTGGTCGTAATGCGAGTATCCCCCCGCCGCAGTTTTGAGAGCGATAGTGCAATCAGCGCCCCCAATACTGAGGGAATAGGAACGGGCGGATACATTGATTACGGCGGCGGCTGTCATTTGTTCAGCTTCGGATTATCCGAAGATAGGTTTAAGCGGAAACTAAAACTGACTCCTGCAAAGTGAGGGTACAACTCCGGTAATATCCCAATGCTGAAAAAACCGGAGGCTCTACCATCCAGGCCTTAAATTGTGGGAAGTAGCCTACATGAGAGGAGCCAATCAGAGATTCAGTTGCACCAGGGGCGATCGCCCTTGTTCTGGGCAGTCTTTCAATGTATTGCTGATAGGTATCAACCAGTAAAATATCGGCGGACGCATAGGGTGGCATCCTGCGCTGACGGTCAAATTCGGCGTATATAGCCTCTAATACCAGTGCTTCTTCAGGCAGTAAAACGGCAGTGATTGTCCAGATGAATTTAGGCTCAAACGATGATCCATCGCCGATGGGTGTGCCATGAATGCTGTACTCTAATCCTCCATAGGGTTGGATTCTCGCCCTTGGGAACTTAGGGTCAGAACAGCGATTGATAGTCAGAGATAATCCGTTAATGCTCAACTTTAGACTCATAAACCTGCCCCCCGTGCTGCGTTGCGGGATAAATTGGAATAAATACGACCTGCATCTTTAACCGGGTTAACTGCATTGACCTGAAGCGTTGAGGGTCTCGCCGCTAGAGACTGAATGCCCTCGTTGAGCTTCTTTAACTCTTCAATGGCGTCCTTGCCACTGATGGCCGAACGCATCTCAACGGATGCGGCTTTGATTGGGTTCATGTCTCGGAATTGATTAGCCAATTCATTTATGTTTCCCATACCGTTTTGCTGTAGCATCAACGAGAAGAATGGGTTTTCACGCATCGACGTGGCTGAATGCAGTAAGTTGAGTTGTTGGTCTCCCGGCTTCTGCAAGGTCTGCTCAAATTGGCTGCGAGCGCGTCGCTCTTGCTCCCATTGGGCACTGCCAACAACCAGGCTGTAGCTGCTTGTTGGTTTGCTTGTCGAACTTCCGCCAGCTCCTCCTGCCGTACTGGATGTAACTTCTTTTGTTTTTTTCTCCTTGGCGCGGATGTCCGCCTCTAGACGCTCTTTCTCTCGCTGCTGATTGGCTTGTAGAGCTTGCCGCTCCATATCCCTCAACTTGCCTTGCTGTTCGTAGGCTTGCTGCATTTGGGAACTAATCTGCTGCCTGAGAGACAGTGCCTTTTCAAGTGAATCTAGCTCTGCTTGAGAGGCTTTGGCAGCCTTAGCTTTTTCCAATGCTGCTTGTGCCTCCAGTTCGGCAATCTGAGCCATCAATACCGCTCGATTTGCCTCAATAGCATTTTGTGATTGGGACAGCTCGAAAATTTGTCGTTGAATGGCTTGAGACTCGTTGAGATTGTTGAGCTTGATTGCGGACAACTGTTGCTCAATTTGGAACTTTTCAGCGTCAGAAGACGCCTCCGCTAACTTGATTTCTAGACGCTGTTCCTCTAGGGAGCCAAGAGCGCCTGCTAGATTCAACTGGGCATTAAGAAGGTCAAGCTGACTTTTTCGGGCATTAGCAATAATGTCGTTTGCCTGTTGGTCAAGCTCAATCTGATTTCGACGCGCCTCGGTTTCTTGTTCAATATTCCGAAGCCGTTCTTCTTGAGAGCGTTTCTGTTCTTCCTCAAGTAGTTTTTGGGCTTGGAGCTGTCGATCGATCTGTTGCAGGTTTAACTGCCCCAGTTGCTCTTCTAGTTGAAGCTGCTGTTCAGTGGCTTCCTTTTGAGTCAGAAGCCCCGACATTTTGAGCTGATTGACTTGAGCAAGCTTTTGCTGAGTGGCAGCAATTTCTTTTTGGGTGGCATTGGCTTGAATCTGCTCAATATGTTTTTGCCCCTCTTCCTCTGAAATCTGCCGCGCTAGCTGGAGCCGTTTGACTGCAATGATCTGCTGGTCTGTAGACTGACGAATGGCAGATTCAGCACGCTTATTGACTTCCTCAATCTGCTCAAGTTGTTGGCGCTTGGCTTCTTCCGCTCTACGGCGTGCCTCTTCAGCAAGTTGCTCCTGCTTGCGAGCATACTCCTCTGCCTTGCGCTTCTCTTCTTCGGCAAGTTGTTCGGCTTTCCGTTTAACTTCCTCGCGCTGCTTTAGCTCGCGGTCGAGGAACTGCAAGTTGGCGTCTGAGAGTTTTTGGTTAAGTTCGAGTTCTTTGGCTTTGGCTTCCTCAACCGACAATGAGCCACTGGCGCGAAGCTTCGCAACTTCTGAGATTTGCTTTTTGATTTGAGCTAGTTCGGCATTAAGGCTATCTGTTTTGATCTGCTCAATTTTTTGGGTTGCCTGTTCTTCACCAATTTGACCTGCTAGTTGCTGGCGTTTGATAGCTGCAATTCGGTCTGTCTCGGTACGCTGGATAACTGCCTCAGCTTCAGAATTTGCCCGTCGCAAAGCTTCCAGCATCTCTTCCTCAGCCGCCTTCTTCTCCCGGACAACTTGCTGGGCTAGCTCAATGCGAGTCTGAGCAGTCTCCTGTTCCAGTTGCTTTACTTCTTCCGCTAGTTTCTTTTGCTGGTCTGTAGATAAGCCAGCAGTGGAATCGATTTTTTTGGTGACAACATCACGATTGAGTTCGGCGCGGATCTTTTCAAGATTTTCTTGATTGAGCCTGAGCTTTTCGGATAGATAGTTTTTCTCTGCCTCCAATGACTGCTGATTGGCTTGTTCTTCAGATAGCCGCCCCTCTGCCTGGGCTTGAATGATCGCCGCCCGCGCACTAACAAAGTTTTGCTCCAGGTCAGAAGTCGCTTTGGCAAAATCATTGCTGATTACCTGTGCAGTATTGGTGGCGGTATTTGCCAGTTCATCAAAAGCAGTCTTTTCCTTGGTAAGGACATTGAGTTGAATTTGCAGTTGACCGCTCAATTCCTGCGCTGCTTTCACCCCTACGTTGGCGGGGTCAATCGCTTTCAGGCGCTGTTCAGTTTGTGTGATTGCATTGTTTAGCGCTGCCTGTGTTGCCTGTACTTGTTTCTGAGCTTCCACTCGCTGCTGGAGAAGCTGCTTTTCATCCTCTGCGAGTTTTTTAATTGCTCCTTCATTTTCTGGATTTATGGACAGTTTTTGAGCTTCCAAGCTTTTGAGCTGAGAATCGATTGCCTTCAATTCAGCCAGTGGCCCCTGCCCAAATTTAAATTGCTCGCGTAACTGGCGAGCTGCATCGGCTGTTTTCCCGCTGACTTCTCCCAAGTCGGCGATCGCAATCCGAATATCATCCAGTCGTTTTTGGGCATTGGTGGGGATATCTAGAAGTTTATTGAGTCCGAATTTTTCATCTAAATTTTTTGACAAAAATGGCAAATCATTCCACTTGCGAACCAGGGCATCTAACCAATCGGTGGGAGCTGGCTCTTGTGGAAGAACATCTTTAATCGTTTGTCCTGTTTTGCTTGCTGTGCTTGTGAGACTTTCTAATGAAAGTTCAATGGACTTGATAGAGGTATCAAAACCTTCAGCGCCATTTTTTACGCGATCCATAATGCGGTAGAAGGTTTCAATGGCGGCATATGCAACTGCTACTTGGATGGCATAGGACTTCAGTACTCCAGTATTTGCGAACACTTTGTCCTTGATGACATCGAAGCCTCCTGCAAAGTTGATTAAGGCTGGAATAGCTTTGAAAATTGAGGCAATGAGAAGAGCATCAAGAGTTGTAGAGAAAAGCTCTTCATTGGCTGTAGCAACGTCTAAAGCACCGGAGAACATATTGAGTGCTGGAGTTCCCACTTCCACCCAAGCTTTCCCCATTTCGACTTGCAGAGATTGAAGGGAATTATTGAAGCGGTTTACTGATGCTTCAGCACTCTGGCTAGCTCCTACAACCCCTGTCTGCGTATTAGCTGCTAGCTGAGCCGTGAACTTTGGAATGAAATCCTCTGAGGCGACTGCCCCAGTGGAAATCAGTCCACGCAGCTCGCCCGTAGTAACGCCCAAAGCCTGCGATGCTGCTTGGAATGCACCGGGAAGCCGTTCTGATAATTGATTAAGTTCTTCAAGCTGAATCGTTCCACCGCTCAAACTTTGACGCAGAGCAAGAAATACGCCTTCAGTCTCGGCGGCTGAAAGTCTCATGACTGCTGATGCTTGAGCAACATCCTGAAATATTTGCTTGGTTTTTTCCCCTTTGAGATTGGTTAACTGAGCGGCAGCAGAAAGTTGAGCAAAGCCCTCAGCCGAAGCATTGAAGTCAGTTCCTAAATCGTTAGAGACCTTGCGAAGAAACTCTAAATCTTCTGACACGCCCCTAGCTGAACTAGAAGTTACATCTAAGCGATTGGCTAGATTTTCGGCTGCTTTTGCAGCATTGAAATTTTGCTCTAGATCGCCAAAAAACTGATCAAAGATATCGCTTGCTGTCTGCCAGGAACTAAAAAGTGTACCTGCATCTGCTATATCTTTAAGTCCGGCTCGGAATTTTTCTAGAGCAGACTTGCTTTTATCAGCGGTCTTGCCAAATTCATTGAGGGCGGACTGCCCTAGCCCCAAGCCACTACGGGCAGTTCCTGCCGCAGACTGGACATGCCCAAATGCTTGGGACATTCCGGTAGCCGCTTTTTCAACTTTTTCTGCTGATTCGACATATTCTCCAAGAACTGAGGTGCCTAATCGAAAATCGGCACCTAGGGACTGAAGAAGATCGCCAGCGGTCGCTAAAGCAGGATGTAGAGATTTAATACGGGCGATCGCCTTTTCAATTCCATCGTCGATCAGCTTTGCTAAGGAAGTTAGAACATCCTTGACGAGATCTGCATTATTTGCAATGCCAATGAAGAAAGTACTGGCAGCATTGGCTTTCCCTTGAATATTTGCCAAAGCATCATCGATCCCTTGGATGCCAAGCGTAATTCCCTGTAGTGCAGGCAGAGCCAATTTAACAGCATTGTCAGCCCCCGAAGCTAGCCCATATAGGCTATTGAGCTGTCCTAACCCCACTTGCTCCAGCATTCCCTGCTGAATTCCAGCAAGCGGCCCCTCGAACAAATCCTCTTTAAGAAAGGCAGCAATATTGCCTAACTCTAGAATTCCGATTTGTCCAACCGCTTGGAATCCTTTTTCTAGGTTGCCTAGTAGAAGTTCTGTGGTGCTTAATCCTGTGTTAAGGCGCTCAATATCGTTGGCAATACCAACGAAAAATGCTTGCGAAAAAGTGACAGCCGCAGTTGCAGGAAAAGCTCCCAAAAACATGCCGCTGATGGCGGACGCTGTATCTGCTGCCTCAGAACGAACTTGTCTGAGAGCATTTTGAATTGGTGCCCCATCAGCGGATAGAGTTAGCTGTAGCTGCCCTAGTTCCATGTCACCTCAACTGCTGGCGATACAAAACAGCAAAGGTTTCTTGGACATTCATCTCTTGCTGAGCAATTTGCGTCCAGGGTCTACCTGGTATCTGAGTGCCGTTTTTTGTGACATACCCCTCGTGAACTGGAGCGGCGTATTCGAGGCTCCAAGCAAAAACGGCTTCTGTTGGGCTGGCAAATACCATCTGCTGGGAAGATCGCAGCCTGCCAGTATCCACAATGTCGAGGGGGCCGCTCCAGCCAGCCCACGTTCTCGGCTCGGTAATGACTTCAGAAAACTTGCGCCCTAACAACAAAGCTGTTTCTGCAAAAGCTTTTTCAGTGGCAGCGTTGATCGCCCCGACGTTTATAGTGAGCTTGTAGTTTGTCATTACTTTGCGGCGGATTGGATTTGTTCGATGTCTAAGTAGCCTGTTACCCAGGTTGGGATTTTTGCTTCCTTAGCAAGTTTTAAAAATGTTCTGGCAGCAGCAGGAGAGATAAGCTCTTTGCACATCTGCTCATACAGTGCCTGCCCGTACGGGTTGAACATGCTCGATTTGACTTTCTTGGCTCCCTTGAGAGCGCAGATTGCCAATGCGGCTTGAGCAACGGGAGTTGCCTGCATATTGGCAACTTCTAACTGGTGCTGGTTAAATGCCGCTAGAGCCTGCTCTATGAGCAGGATGGGGCATCTGCCAAAGTTCTTGGCGTTGAAGCGTTCTTCGTTTGGAAATGCCAGTTTTAGCCGCCAGTAGATTTCGTTCCACTCGAAGGTTTTTTTGGGGCTGAATCCTTCTGTTCTACGCTGACCTTACCCCGGTTCATTTCGTGGGTTGCCCAAAAGTCAAACAGTTTTTCTAGCAAGAGCATTCCCCCAATTACTTTTCCTTGGGGTAAATCCCAGACTCTGGCAAGAGTCTTTTCCCGGTTCCAGTTAGGGTCTAACCGTGACTTGATAACTACGGTACAAACGTCGATTTTGAGGTCTAGATCAGCCTCAATATCCTGGTTTTTGATTTTCTCTCGATCTATGGCGCTGTAAATGCGGCGAAATTCACGTTCTTCGCAAACAGTCGAGCAACCATACCTGGGAAGCACAAGCTTGCCACAGCCAGGGGCAGATATTTCTTCATGCTCTTCGCCAAATAGAGTCTCATAGGGTTCTGTTTCTGACACGCTTTATCTCCACGTCGTATGCGGGTGTTTCAATATTTGGGAAAAAGACCTGATACTTTTCTTTGGTGTCAGGATCTGTCAGTTCGCACTCCTCAAGTGCCTCGTTAACCACGAGGATGCCGATCAAAATACTGTCACTTCCAATTTCGCAGTGACAAGCAAAAACAGCTTTGCTTTTGAGGAGTGAAACGAACATTAAGCAACAGCTAGAGGCGAAACCTCCAGGACATCGCCAACGAAGGATGCATTCAAATCCATCGTCACGAAGTTATCTGTTGGTGCGGAATCGGGCGCACCCGTAATAAGACCTGCTCCTTCAATTACGCGCCCCGTGCTGAAGGCATCGCTAGGAGGTGGAAGTTCGCGCCGAATCCAAATCGGGATTCCTTGATCTGCTGCGTGCAGGCAAGTAATCAATCCAGCATTCTTTTCGTAGTAAATACCAGGAAGGGAAATGTTCTTCTCAGAACCTGTCGATACACCGTCTCTGGTGCCTCCATCATCATAATGATTGACAGAAGCCATGTTGTAGGAGCGATCAACACCGGAATCGGTGCGATCCCACATTTTGACGGGGAACTGGGCAGTTGCCCCAGGGGGAATAGCTTCGTCCAGTGCCCGAACGCTTAAAGCTGTCGATGTTGGTTTTGCGGAGACGACGGCAATAAACTCGTTACCGTCCTCGTCCACAAACAAAAGCCGTTGTCCTGACTGAATAACATTAGTCGGAGCGCCAGCTAGAGTAATTGTTGTTGCTCCTTTGGCGGGGCCAGCGGCTCCGATGGCGAGGGTTTCTGGAGTGGGCTTGATGCGATCGCCCGGTTTTTTGCCGAGCAGCGCGATTGTGATTTTTACATCTTTGCCTCTGATAGGCGGATGTGCCATTTATTTGCGTCTCCTGATCAAGGGGTGTTCAAGCTCGATAGTTCGGCTTTCGATGTTGTCTAGCTGGCTAATTGGAAGGATTCGAGGGCGGACAAGACTTATCTCTGGTAGCTGGTCAATTAAGCGATTTGTGGCTTCTACAGTGTCATCATCAGGATTCCATTGGCGCAGTTCTAAGCGCGATTGATAGATTACAAGGTTGGCTTCTACTAAGGGTTGTAACGGAGATTCATAGGCAAAAATCAGGGTCACTTCTAGTCCCGACGCTTCAGTTCCTTTCGGCGGATAGCTGGGATGCCAGATACTAATTGCCGGAACAGTTTGCCCATTTGGAAAGGTGTAGGTTCCTAGGAGGTCTGAAAGGATTGCCTGAATTTTGTCTCGTAGCGTGATCGCATCCATCCTCAGACCTGCCTTGTAAAAATGCCGTGAAACTTAGTCCCTGCTTCCCTTTCAAACTCAGGTATAGGTAAGGTTTGGCGCTTCAAGGTGAACTTCCCTTTTAGCTCTCCGACTTCTGCTTGTGCTATGGCTCCATCTTTAATTGAGGCTGGAAGCTGCATTGGCAGGACAGCATAGCCAATCATCGGCTCCTCTTTCTCACCAATGCCAGGGAAGAACAGCTCGCGAGGGCGATTATCAGGCTTAAAGTAGCAGTGAACTGTTAGGGACTCTGTTACTGGAACAGGATTTCCTCTGCTATCGCTCCCCATCTGTGCAGTGGGTACTTGAAAGGTTAAAGTGGCGTTGACCCGGTCTTTAAATGGGGAGCGGCTAGTCTTGAGTTCTTTGAGCATTGCTCTAACGGTTCCTGGTATCAGTTCAGTTGCTAAAGTTCTTGAAATCGACAGTGAGGTTCATGTTTTGGGAAGCACCCTAGATAATGGCGAATTTGAGCGCAGCTACGACATTCCAATTAATTTCTCGCTCAAATCAAACGATGTGAATTTAGTAGGAGCGACTTTAGTTTTTGAAGTCAAACACTACACGAGTGGAATGGCTTCACTTCTTACCACTAAAACAACCTCAGACGATTCAATCAAAATTGTTTCTCAAACGCCTGGGGAAATGTCCGCTTCGACAACCCTAGAAAAAACGTTGTTTGATTCATTGCCGTCGTCGAATCCAATTACTTTGAGTTATCGGATTCGAGCAACTGTTGACGGGCTTGTATTACCCGTTGGTAAGGGAAGTTTTGTTTCTAAACCGGAATCTCCCTAACTTCGGACGAACCGAAGTAGTTAGGGAGGGGAATCAGGGTAGATGCTAAAGCTGCCTTGATCTTTGAGGGTGTACCGAACTCCCAGCCCATCATCAACCTCTAGCTCAAACCGGAATTCTGTTTCTTTAAAGACTGCCGCTGTATCTGTTCCGTAAATGAAGACATTAGCGGTTACTAGCTCCTTTCCTGTTTCCGGATCTACTCCCTGAACTGGAACAGTAATCCCTTTCCCTTGGGATTTGGAGATGAGCAGCGTTTTTCCTCCGATTTCCACCGTGCTAGCAGCCCGGAAGTAGATTTGGAAATTTGCTAATCTCTCCCCAATAACGCGGACTTGTAAGGTGTACAAATCTCCCGCTCTGAGCCTTTGTCCAGCTAAGAAAGTCCCTCCAGCAGAAATTGTGCCTTCTGGCTTCTGCATGGGGTTTAAGTACAGCACCGCTGGCACAGATAGGGCAAAAACTGTTTGGACTGGCTGAGGAGCCAACCGATGGTTTCGCTTCAAGGGAACAACTTTGCCATCGCTCTTGAAGCTCAGCGAGGTTGACTCAATCTTTCGGATGCGGTTGACGGTTGAAACACTGGTCAGGAAGCTCGTTGCAATTAGTCGAGGTGCGAACTTACGCCGTCGCTTAACCAGTGTGACCGCAACGGCAAAACTTGAAGAGATAGGAGATGGAGTGATTGCGACGAGGGGCATTTAGTCCACCGAGATAGAGAGGGAATTAGCCGCTACAAAAGGGATGTCGTACTGGTCGATAGATGTGGCAGGGACTTGATTGCGTCCGCAGTAGTTACCCCCGGTCGCATCGTCAAAAAAGATCAGATGGCTAATCAATCCTTGGCTGCCCGTGCTTTCAGACCATACGATTGGCTGGGCATTAGTTTTTCCCTGACCAGGTAAAACGGCTGGAAAGTAGACGGTATTATTAGCGAAGGCTACTCGCCCATAGCTAGGCTCAATCGGTTCGGCTCCAGGTGCGGTATCGTTCGGCGTACCTGTGACGTAGCCGACATACCAAGTCGGCGGGATCTGGCGGGGAACGCCGCCGAATATGTGATCCAGCCATGCATTCTTCACCAGTAGTGAGAAGAAGCCTCCGGGCTGAGCTTGAATAGTAATGCTGCCACTTGGGATTAACAAGCCATCATTCATCTGGACTAATTTGGCAGCCGGGAGCTGGGCATAGGCAACGGCGTTCCCTGCAACCGCGCTGTCCCAGATGACTAGATCGACCACTGACCCAATGTTCGCAGTAGCTAGGTTGGTTTGGATATCTGCCGTAACGGTTTTGAGTCCGTTAACAGCGGCGGGAAAGTTAGCCAGATTGTTAGCAACTGCTACCCGCGTCATATTTCCCGAAACGGGTTCTGCTCCCGCCCCCGCTTCACCAGATGCAGTTAGGGTAAATCCGAAGTAGAGCGTGCTGTTGACCGCCCAGTTGACTCCCCCTAATTCAGCATTGAGGATTTGAGCTTCTGCCCAATTTGTAAAACTTCCTGGCATCTTCTTCCTTATCTATAGAGCTTGTTTGCTTATCTATAGAGCTGAACTCTATAGATAACTATTTCCGACCAATCAATAGGCTTGAAATTCCATTGAACTAGTGTGTATTGCTCGATGTCGTCCGATAGGGATGTCCATGTATTGAGCAAGTTCATAGGCTTTCGCCAGCTTTAGCTGTTCCATCCCGCTTGTCCGTTGCCCTGGTGCCCACTCGACAACATCAGCTTTTGTAAGAGCGAAGCTGGTTGAGGATTGCTCTGTAGCGATCGCCTCTTCTAGCTCATCCAGTTTTTCGAGGACAGTTAGCACCATTTGGCACAATAGCTCGGAGCGATTCACTATTTCGGCTTTCTCATGTACCTCCCCAATTTTGGAAGGCGCAAGTTTTAGATGCTTGATAACGCGATATTCATCGCTCAGAACTAGAGGCACGGCTCTCCTTGGGCTTTGGTGTGGTCGTGACTAAACCTAACCGCTTTGCCATATCTTCAGGAATTTCGACCTCCTCACCCGCTGGATAAATCTTGCCGCCATGAATGTAGGATTGATCGAGATTAACTTTCATTAGCTAATCCCTTTGATGACAGCGATCGCCTCTGGCTCAAGGACAACTGGGAAACTCGTTTGGTATGCTTCTCCTTCTAAACGAGGCGGCTTATCAGTTTTTGAGACGACATTGATGACTCGACCTGGCCCAGTTTGACCCACCGCCCGACCAATCGCGTAGTATCCCAAAGTGTCTTGGATTGGCAAAATTTGTCCGTCACCTAAATCAAGATTTTCATCTCTGCCTGTTGAGCAGATGAAAACCATACAGTCATCGGGCAAGAATCGTATTGAACCGTTTTGTGTGCGGTATTGTAAATCGTACAGTTCAATGGGGGGAAGTCCGTCTGCTCCAAAAATGGCATCAATAGAGGCTTTCTCCGCGCGACCTGGAACTCCCTGAATCTGACCTGTAGGTGAAACCTGAACTCGGCTAGTACGAGTCCGAACCTTGTCATTATTTCCCATGATGCTGGTGACTTTACGCCCCGATACAATCCGGCTAACCATATAGCCTTTGGCATAAAGCAGATCAACCATGCTGAAGATATCGACAAAGGGGTCGTAGGTATCGTCTGACCAAGGTGTGACGGCTGTAACGCGGTGCCCTGCTGGATTGCTGAAGTTAACAATTTCCTGATAGCTGTTGTCGCCCTGACGGACAACTTGGGCGTTGACAATTGCTTCCCAGCGCTCTTTTTCCGACTTCTCGCCTAATGCTCTGTTGAGGACTACATCTGCCCAATTGGCGACTTGTGCCATTGCTTCCATTGAGCTGCCGCGCCCTAGAAGCTTGATGAGAGCATCGTATTGTCGCCCATTCAGGTCACGGGCGATGTCGGAGTTGCCCAAGTCAACATCAACGAATCCAATTAAGTCTCCGTCTTTTTTCTGGGTCGGGCTGTAGCGGGTGCCGTCATTCGCTACAACGGTACGGAATTTCACCTCATCCTCGCGAAACATATTCTCTTCAACTGGACGCTCAGGCAAAATCTCGGCACCGATATAACGACGGCGAGGAGCTTGAAATTGAGCAAGAGGATTTCGGGCAATTTGAGCAAATTTACCCTCCTCTTGCATCTGACTAACGAGAGTTAATAAATCCATCTAATTAGACAACTCCAGTGGTGGTTTGGTATAAAGCGCGAATTTTGTCTTTGAGGGCAGTAGCCATCGTTGCCCAGTCAGGCAAGAAATTTTCTTTGACTAAGCTGTTGTGGCGGTAAAGCTCGCAATCTGCACAGAAAACGGCATCCGTTACGTCGAACGCCAATAAATAGATTTCCTCATCGGTGGCAGCGGCTACTCCGAAGCCAGTTCCCGCTGTGCGTTCTGCGAAAGTCCGACCTAGTAATGTGCCGGATTTAATAGGCTTGCGCCCTTCTACATCAGCAGCAAAATCAGCCGGATTGATGCGTGCCCCGCCTGGAATTAGGGAGTGACGATCTAGAAAGTCCCCTGCCCAAGCTGGCGGAGTAAGTTGAGGGGAGGAAAAATTAACTCTTGCCATGTTTAAGCCTTCAAATAGTCAGGAACTGTGTAGTTATTAGTCAGGTAATCACCAATTGGATCGGTAGAAGCCTTGCCGCTAGCACTTCCGCTGGGTAGCTGCGTTTTGGTGGTATGAAAAAGTGCGGGAAGAAAAGGCTTCCAGGTTGCGGAAGCTTCGGCATACTCGCGCAGTGCTTTGCCACCAACAGTGACGCTGTTGTTATCGGCGATCGCCAGTTCATCAGAGCAGCCCGTCAGGAGTTGTTCGAGAACTTCTGCAACAGCTCCAGACTTACTGGCCGCGCTCTGAATGAGAGAACGTTTTTCTGCTTGAGTTAATTTTGTTTCTGCTTCTTTCTTGGCGGCTTCTGCTTGCTCTACCTGAGTTCTGACTTGCTTCAAATCGTCTGCCAGAACTTTCACTTTATTGGCAGAGGATTGCAGCTTTGCCTCAAAATCTTCCCCTTCAGCGCCAGAAGCTTCTAGGATGTGAGAAGTGAGTGTTTCAAGTTTCTGGTTTTGTTGCTCTAGCTTGCGTTGGTCAGCAAGCAACCCAGAAACTTTGCCCTGTATAGCTTTGATAATGTCGTCGGCATCGTCGAAGTCTGCTAATGCAGCGATCGCGTCTTTGTAGTCCACAAAAGCCTGATGGTTATAGTTCTAGGCTCATTGTGGGGCGCTAACTTTTTAAGATTCAGTCTCAGATTTTTCAGGGGATAGAACTATGAAGGATACGGCGATTGGCTTATCTTTAGCTGAGAACTCGACTATCTCCCCTCTGACGGCTTGCTTCTTCTCTACCGGACTCCCATCAGCAGCTTGGTAGTACACCAGCGCATAAGCCCCATTGTTAGGCGTTGACCCTTCTACTCGTTCAATTTTCATCAGATAACTCCTCTAGGCGAATTTGGATATCAGACTGTAACTGCCGACGCTTCGCTTCAAGCCTGGCAGTTCTTTGCCCAAATCGCCGCTCTTTAGCGGTGGCTCCCCGCTCTGCTGCCTCGCGTCGGCGTTGCAGTTCCCGCGTATTTTCTGCAAGCTCTCGGCGGAGAGTTTGCAAGCGAGAATCGCTTTCAATTTGCTGACGACGGCGTTGTTCACGCTCCGAAACTGTCTGTCTCTCTGCTGCTTCTGCTTGTCCTTCTTCTGTGAGGGCAAACTCTGGCTCTTGCGAGGGTTGAGCGAAAGTAAGGAAGTCTTGCTTGACTCTCGCTCTCAGTTCAGTAAGTTGGGCTTGCAGTTCTTCTGCCGTTCGAGCTTTGCCATCAATTTCATAAATTAACGGTTGTGACAAATCGCTTTCTGCTCGCTGCTTGATGGCGGCACTATCTGCCAAGCCCTCTTCAATCCACTGGGCAATTTCTGCCCTTGCGGCGGTCAATTCTTCCTGGAAGGCATTGCGAGCGCGGCTGTAGGTTTCAGATTGGCTAATTATGGTGGCGGGGTCAGCTTCTTCGTCATCCAGTAAGATCCTCACGTACTCCTGATTCCAGGTCTCCAAATCGTTGAGTATCTTCTGGCTGTATTGCAGCAGATCGGCTACAGAGGTGGTTTCTGGCTTCTCCAGAAGTCGTTTAAGTCGAGCATCTGATGTGCTGCCTTCAGTCGCTGCTGCATCGCGAATCTGCTGCCACTCAGTAGCAAATTGCTCTGCTCTTTGCAGTGTTTGGCGCGAGACTTCGTTTGGATAATCCAAATCCTTTTCTAGAGCGGTGATTGTGCCGTTGATCTGACCGATAAGTTTGCTGACCCTTTCGGCTTCTTTACGCAGGCGGTTTTTAGGAGAATCGGATTGACCCTCATACACGATCGCCAAATCGGAGGGAATCTCCCCTGCTTCCCATTGCTTGGAATCAATCAGCAGTGCCACTACTCGCGGCGGATAGGTACGCAGGGCAATCAAATTTCTCTCGATAATTTGTAAATTTCGCTCTACCTTGCTAGCCATGTTGTTCGATGCTGATTGCCGTTGCAGCACATAGTCGTCTGCTAACTTTTGCTGCTCCTGGCGCTTGGTGTTGAGGCGATCGCTATAGTTTTGCCTCAGAAGTCGATAGTTGTTAACTTTCTTAGGTAGTTTGCCTTGCGTTTGTCTCAGCGCCAGGGATTGCTCATACTGCTGGCGTTTGCTGGAGTCGAGTTGGTCTACCCTTGTGGGCAGCTTTTGAACACGGCGCTGCAAATCAGCAAGCTGACTGCGAGAGTTGCTGGCGCGGCGCTGTACCTCTTCCAAACTGCTTGCCAGTTGCTCCAGCTCCTGAATACGGGGTGCTAAATCCCTCCGGTGGAGTTCCTGGGGAGATACCACTGATAAATCGCCGATCTGTTCTCGGATTCGCTGCAATCCTCTCAAAGCCTGAGAGCGCTCTGGGGAACGGTCTGCCTCAATGAGTGACTGTTGAGCCTCGTCGAATGATCGCGTTAATCCGTCAATTTCTTGCTGAACTTGCTTGCTCTTTCCGTCAGATTTGAGAGTATCTCGGCGAGTAGTGAGATCACTTAATAGCGCTTGTAACTTTTGAGCCTTACTGCGGACAGCCGCTGCATCAGCTCCTGATTTCTCTAAGGCTCGGATTTCCCGGTCAATAGATTTTGCCTGCTTTTGCAGCGCTTTGATTTGCTGGGGAGCATTGTCAAAGTAAGGAACGCCTAATGGGTCGGCGATACGGCGGTAGTTGGTCTCTAGAGCCTCTACCTCTCGATTAGCTTCCTCAATGCGCTGCGATTGAATTCGGGCTTGTTCGAGGGCAGATTCTTGCTTACCCTGAAACTTGGCAATGGCTTGCTGTCCATCTGCAATAGCCTTTCTCGCCTTAGCTGTTGTGCGCTGTTTAGCAGCCAAGACTTCCGCCTGTTGGCTGGCTTTTTGGATAGATTTGCTGACTTGTTCCGTCTGAATCCGCACATCGCTAACAATCTGAGGGCTGCGAGTATCTGGTCTACTTTCCGGTGGTGGGGCTACTGGCTTGGGCTTTTCTGGATGCCGATACTTGAGCATCCGAGCGATCGCTTCATACCGTGCAGGAGAAAAGCGTTTGAGGTGGTCTGGAGAAACAAAAAATTCTTTGACTGAATCGGCAAAGTCCTGTGCTGCCCCTGTTAGTCCATAGCCAGTCGTGGCACGCTCCTTCTGCATGGCTTGCCAGTACTCGGAGTTTTTTGGCGGTGCCAGACTTCCCCACTCTTGATAAGCCTTGAGGTAAGCCATCTGTCGGAGTAGTTCATCTTTTTTGGCTTGCCCTGAGTAGAAACTGACAGAGCCATCCTCTAAATTGACTGTTGCGGGAACCTTTGCGGTAGGCAGCTTGAGCTTTTTGCGCCAAAAGCGTTCGTAAGCATTCTGCTGCCGCGTTAGATAAATATTTTTGAGATTCCTAGTCAGCTCTGGAGGTAGATCCAATCCGGCAAACTGCCGCAGCAGATCCAAATCCCGTGATGATTCTTTTAAATCACCGCTGCCGTGCCAGTTGACGCCAGCAAAGCGGAATGAATGCATTTCCTCTTCATCAGAGGCACCAGGGGGCTTGATGTTCTTAGAGGCGTTGGCAATAGGCTGAATCTCTTCATAGACTGCTTTGCGAAGCGCTTGCAGCTTGGGTTGAGGCGGAAGAGCCTGCTGATTAATTTCAGCAATTCGCTGGCGGATGCGTCCTTCTGCTAGCCGAGCGTAAGCCCTTTCTTCCGATTGAGATTGTTGTAAAGCAAGTTTGTAAACATTGTCGGCAATTCGCTTTTCTAGCTCCCTATGCTCTGTTTCTGTCAGATCTAAAGGAATGAGAGCAGGAGGTAAGGCAAGCCTGGGTAATTCACCTCGTAACACCTTTCTAGCTTCTTGTCCTTCTGGAGATGCCAGTAAAGGCTCGATTCCTGGCAGTGGAGCTGGTGTCTCATCCCAGATATCGATCAGAAATTCGTCTAGTAAGTTTTGTCTTTGTTGTTCGGCTCTCTTAAGTTTTTCCTGGCGCTGTTGTTCTGTTTCCTGTTCTTGACGAAACTGCTGTCTTTCTAAACGTTCTAGTAACCCAAAGTGTTTATAAACTTCTAAAATGGCTTGATCGCTAGAAAAATACTCGTTAAGATCGTGACTTTTAACATCAGAAATTTCAATGGTGTTTATAGGTAAAAATGAGCGCAATATATCCCCTGCCCCCATTAAGTTGATGTACTGTCCTGGAGAAAGATTGGCTTCAATAAAACCAAAGCCAGGGCTACCAAACGATAACCCTTTAACAGGAATATCCATCTCATTACAGAGGAGAATAGCTTCCTCAATAATTTTTCCTCCAGAGGAATAACCAATAAAATTGGCAGGAATCCCATATTTCTTGTAATAAGCCGCTGCTGTTGCTGCAAGTCTGACAGCCGCAGGATTGCGACCACTGACAATTGCAGTAGATATCATTTTGGAGACTGCTCTAGATGCGTGAAAAATGCCAGTAGGATCGTTTTCGATGGGAACTTCTGTATCAAATTCTGGGTACTCAAAAGCAACTTGATAGTCATCTTTGGGAAAAATGGCTTTAAAAACACCGTTCAGAACTGTTGAACCCTTACCTTTACGACCAAAAAAACCACCAACAATGAAAGTGATACCTCCTTTGTCGCTCAGGTCTAAATCTTTCAGTTCTGCTTCTAGGTCGGGAACCATGTTCTTCGCTATACGAACAGATTCTTTAATTCCCTGCCGATAGCGTTCTTTAGCGAAGTAATAGGCAGTTAGTGAAACACCAACAATCGCTGAACCAATTACTAAGTTTTTTAAAGCTTGATTAGTTTTTTCTTCTGGAACTGGAAACGGTAAGGGTAGGGCGTCTGATTTTTGTGGCAGAAGAGATGCCACTAATCCAGCTAGCGCTGAACTGTAACCCTGTTGCTGTACCTCTGGGTCTTGATAGCCTTTACCCGGTATCCAGACAGGCTTGAGCGGTGCTAATCCTCCTGCACGTTCAAAGGGAGCAGCGCCGTAGTTGATCTGGTCTGGAGTTTTTTTCTGGCAATCTTGGGCGTGGCGAATAATCCAAGCATTGTCGATCAGCCCATTTTGCTCCCACTCAGGTTTCCAGGGCAGGTTGTAACAGCGGTCGTAGGGGTGGATGACTGCTGGTGCTTGCTCAATCGGGTAAACCTGCCCAGCACGGGCAGCACAGAATCCACAAACCCGCTCATCTTGGGTTGCAATCCGCTGGACGTATTCAATGCCATTTTGCTTATAGGTGAAGCGAGTCGCGTTATCTGTTGCGTTGAGCGTCTCCGTGCGGACAATGCGCTCTGCCTGCCCTTTGGTAATCCCAAGCTGATTACGCATCTCCCGCGCCACGCGCTGCACACCCCAACCTTGAATTAATCCCAGTTGAATTAACCCGGTTGCTCGATTGCGAAATTCTTCTGTGTGTTTAGATAAACGGCTAACAGAATCGCGTGCAGCAAAAGCTACTGCCTCAATAGGGACTGTGGCAGTAGCCTTGACAAAAGATTCCCCTTCACTAAGAGCAAGCAGTTCCTCTGCTAAGGTTGTCCCATTCTGGCTAGAGGTTTGTAGTAGTTGCTGAAATTCCCGCTCGTATTCGGCTCGATTGTTGGGGTTAACGAACGAAAGTAAATCCTTCAGTTCGCTTTGAATCAGTAGCGCTCTTTGAGTCGCCAGCAGCGAGTCATTTGCCCCGATTGCGGGGTAAGTAGTCAGCAGTTGCGTTTCCAGTTGGGAATACGAATTTTCTAGTGCTGCATCCAATCGTGTTACAGCACTACTTTCCAGGTCAGCAGTTACTCGGTCGTACCGAGCAACAAGCGTGGCAGATGCTTCGCTCATGTCGCATCATTTGCCTCTTGTTCTTGTTGCTGTTGTGGTTGTTTCTGATTAAATTCATCAGAGCTAAAAGGAGCTGAAGGCATCCGTTTCATGTCTTCTTTCCTCTCCCGCTTGATTAATTCCCATTCAGCATCTGGATCGCTAATGCCTGCCTCGCTCATTGCAGTAGTACGTGATCGCAATCCGGCGTTGTAGTCGTCGCGGTTTACCTGCCTCTCTTCTGGAAGCGGCTTCCCGGTAGCTAGCTTTAGCTCAACAACTGGCGTGTAATTTGGCTCATCCAGCAATAACAAGACGGTGGCAAAAACCTCGCTGAGAGCGGCTTCTACAACCTCCGAGTAACCCTCAAGGCGGGTTAAAAAGTCTTGTTTAACTGTTTCTCGGCTGATTCCTGACAGATTGCCATCATCGGATACCAGCAGGTGCCCTAAGCCAACTGAGCGATAGAAACAGGCGATATCAATATTTATAGAGTCGCCGAAAGTCTGAACGCCGACAGGTTCCCGGTACTGAATAGAAGGGTTCGTATACCCTACAGGATTTCTTGGATCGCCCAAGGGTAATCCCTGAATGAAGGCAAGTTTGTTTGCTCCAAATTCTATTGCTCCAGGCTCAGTAACGAATCTTTCGCCACCAGGAGCGGAAGGGTCTTCTTCCCAGCGCCCCGGCATCTGGGCGTTTAGAATGACCCGCTCCAGAAAACCTGCCATGTTGTTATTGACGCTTTTCATTGTTAACGTCTTGTTGATGCTGTTCTGTGCTTGTTTGGCATCAATACCGAACAAGCAAGAACTGCGTAGCTCAAATATTGGCAGTCGTCCGCCTAAATCAATTGTGTAGGGTTCTTTTTCAGCTTTGCCCTCCTGTACTTGAACTTCGCACTGCCCGTTATCCAGGAGGGTGTATATTTCCTTTCCTTTGCTGTGACAGTAGGTAGCTTTGTAGAGGATGCCGTCGTCATCTCGTTCGGTGATTACTGATCCTGGTGATGGGCAGTGCAAAACGATCCGTTTCCAGGATTCTGATGCTTCTGCGTAGCGCTTAGGAGAATAGAGCCGCAAATATCCTGTTCCCGTTCCGTTACCATCTCCCCGGACAAGCATTTGGGTGACAGCTTCGGCAATCGGCTTTCCTTGATTTGTGTTTTGAGAGACGGCTAGATGCCTTTGCCAATCCCACCAAGATTGGATTAGAGCCTCAGTTTTTGATTCCTCTACCTTCTCTCCGTTAGTCCCTTTCAAATACCAATTAAACGGCTGTCCGATTAAGGCATCTCTATAATGATGAGCCGTCTCGCGGATCAAATTATAGGAGTGATAGACGCTCTGAAGTTGCGCTATGACATCGGAATACTTGGGGTGATTCTGAGGTGGGCGCGGCCCCGTCCAAAACTTGAAAGTGTCTCCGGTGTAATAAGCCCAGTTTTCGTCCATGTCAGTTGAGAAGCTTCTCATTAACTGTCATGGATGGCAATTAAAAAAATCAGGCTTAGTTCTCAGGCCCCGCAATCAAACTACCAGGCATCAAACGACGTTGAGCCTTGGCTTTTATACCCTTCTTCTTGATCGTTATTACTAGCGTGCCAAGCCAAAGCGGCAGCGATCGCCCCATCTCCATGCCGCTGCTTTCCATCGGTGCCGCGTTTGCGTTTGCTATCGGGCACTTTAGGTACGCCACGCTCAACGACAACGCATCTATGGTCAAGCAGTAAGTCAGAATCTTCCGGCAATAGGATTGAACGATCTTCAAGTGCTGACTTGTATTTGGGCATGTTCTCCAAATACCAGTTGTTCGTCAGCATGATTTGGCTGATGCGACTGATACCGTAGCGCTGCATCGCTACCTCAGCCAGATACTGACCATTACCCCGCGCATCGTGAGAGCCGCCAACAAATCTCGGCAGGCGGTCTGCGAGGTAAAACAAAATTTGCTCTTGCTGTTTAAAAGGAACGTTCCGTAGTTCTAGACCGAAAGGGGCTTTCCTCACTAAGTTCGGTTGCTCTTGCAACGGAATGATGTAGGACAAGTCCCCTGATCGCCCAAAGTCCATGCCGTAGGAGGAGCGGAGATGGGGATGAAGTGTGTCTAAAAGGGGCGCGAGGTGAAATTCCAGCCAGTCTTGCATCTCCGAGAAACGCTCTTCCTCGGACTTGAGCGCAAATTCATCCGGCAAGCTGAGACGCAAAACCGGAGTCTCGGCGGACATACATTGCTCGACTAAAACTCTGGGGAAATAAACTCCTCCGCTGCGGCTGGGGATGCAAAAGAGTTCCTCGTCAGCATCATCCCCAAATTCCTCAATGGTTTGTTCCTTCCACTCTGCCTCTGCTTCTGCACTCCACTTCTTCCCCATTACCAGGCAAATGCGCCCGTATAATCCCTCTTCTAGTGCCCGGTTGAAGTCGGTGAAATGTCGTGAGTAGGGAAACTTGCCTTTGATGACATCCTGCTCTAGTTCGTAGTAAGGCTCTTCAATGCCGTTGTAGGTCGTAATGATATGAATATGACTGCCCCATAGTCGGAGCGCTTTACCAGCTTTGAATAAACCTGGAAAATCATCGTGGAAGGATGCCTCATCAATGACTACTCGACCTTGGCGCGATCGCAGATTTCGCGGACTGCTGGAGAGGGCTTCGATCTTGTAGCCGGAGTTAAAGTGAATCCGGAAGACAAGGATACTCTTATCTTCGTCCCCATCCCGGAAAATTTCCTCATCTTCGTCGATTTGCGAAACAGCTATGTTATAGGCTTTTGCCCAATCAGCAGCATCCTCTACAAAGCCCCTGGACATCTCCTTCTCATAGCCAATGTAGTAGGTGTTTTCGCCGTTGGTCTGAGCCGCTGCTAGAGCGCAATCGCTAGCCTCTGTCCAAGAAATTCCTATCCGCCGTGACTTTGTATAGAGCTTAATACCGCTCGTATCTGCCAGCCAGCGCTGCTGGTAGGGCAGAAGGATTTTCGGCACTTCTTCCGGTGCCAGTCCTAGTTCCGAGATTCTCATTGAGCAATTCCTAGGATTTGAGCGCGAATATTAGCGGCGGTTTCGTCGCTCATTCCTTTTGTCTTGAGAGTCGCTGCCACTTTGTCAGCAGTGGCTTTAGCTTTCTCCAGCACTTCCGCCCGGAAGCGCTTCACTGTCACACTAGAGCGATTTAGGGTTGCAACCGTACGCCCCAGTTTATCTAAGGTAAGCTCTCCGTCATTCTCTAGTTCTAGGTCTAATAAGGCTTTAAAGATTTTCTGTTGAGTCAGTCGAGTGAGGGCATCAGCCAGGTCGTTCTCATCGTCGCCGACTGTTTCTGTAATTGCCTTCGCCTGCTCGGTGACTATCTTCAGGCTGTCAAGTTGCTCCTGGAACTCTTTCCCGTAGCGATGGATAGCTGATTTAGAGATAGAAAAACCCCGCTCGTTCAGCCACTCCGCTAGTCCCTGGTAGTTGGAAAATCCGCCGCTTATGAGACGGCGATCCAAATCAAGTCTTATTTCTTCTGGAAGCTGGAGAATTGTTGAACGGCGGGGCATATCGTTGTTTCGCTCATCACCCCAATGATGTTGCCGTTATACTAAGAAAATCAGTTCTTCTTCTGTGCGGCTTCGATGATTTTAGCGGCATATCTCGGATTGATTTTGTATTTCCGAGCCAGATTACCTGTAGTTTCTCCTTCCTTATGGTGCAACCGAATTACGGCATGTCTCGCCGATGCACGAGCCGATCGCGCTGTTGGGAATCTCAGGTAGTCGCCGCCGTACTCGCCGCACAGCTTCGTCGTTGCTACTTCTCCTATAAGAGGGATTAGACGATGCTCGGCTTTAACTTTTTTCGATATATAAAGCTTTTTGCCTGCCCAAATCTTGAGAAGAATCATTGTCTTCTCGAAACCAATTAAGTCAAGCAATTCATCCATCGACGACGGTAGATCTTTCTGGTCAATGGCATTCCAAATTTCTTGTTGCGTCTCTTCTTCCACGACTGTCACTACGTTCATTGGGGGATCTCTTATAAGGTTGCTTTTCCTCCCCCGTTTTATCCAGGCTTAGTTTTTTCGTGGAGTCGGGAGGTAGATTAAATCTATCTTTTGGCTGATTGCGTGTCGTATGTATGAATACTGACTTCATAGACTCTTCATCTATATAAAAAAATCCCTAACCTGCAAAGGCTAGGGGAACATTCTTTATTGAATTTCGTAACATCTAGCCTGCTAATGCTCGCCTAATTTGAACGACAGTTTGCCAGTTGAGGCCTAGAACTTTAGCTACTTCCCTAGGATCTTCTTCCTCATCAAAATCCATCACCGATAGAGCTAGTTGATAAGGTTCATCTAGCAAGGGAATAACAACCTGATAGGATTTTATGTTTTGGTGGATAAATTGCAGGCGATCACTTGCAAGGCGAATTTTGGATGCTGTGGATTTGTTCATTGTTACTCTGCTACGTAGCTTTCAACTTCTTGCTGCAACTCTTCCAACTCAAAACGAAGGTTCGTCAGCTTTAAATCTAAGTCGCCGTTCTTGGCATGAAGCTCGTTGACTTCCTTGTCTAGGCGATCGCGCTCTTCCCTCAACTCTCGAATTTCCTCAAATGCTACTTCTACCCCAATGGCTTCTAAATACTCAGCTAGTTCCTCCGGCGAGGAACATTCAATGAGAGTCGCCAAGGGTGTAACTTTCCCATCCTGACTAACTTGCTTCTGGTAGTTTGCCAGGGCAGCAAGAGAATTATCATCCTCTCGCCTAATTATCTCGACTAATACCGCCCCAACATGGGGTTCTATGACTTGATAGATACCAGGGTAAAACTTGCGAATTCGACATCTTTCTTCTGTGTTACTTTCAGCAAACTCTTTAGCCATCTCTAACCAGCCCACCAGGTCGATGTAGGCGTCCATTTCACTAGCTGTAGTAACTTGGGTGATGTCTTTCTTGACTGCCGTTGATGGCTTCTGTCCGTCACTGTAGAGCTTGTAAGTGAGGATAGTCGCTCTGTCCTTTTGCCAATCATGCCAATTTTCGCCGCTGGCGGGGCTAGGGCAAGACCCCTCGCCTGTCCAATCTAGGCGAATTCCTTGCTCTTGCACTTCAGCGACAATAGCGATAGACCCATGCTTATCAACGAGATAATCTCCTGATTCAATTGCCTTCGCCCAATATTCTTCCATCCAATAATCTTTGTCTGAGAAGAAATCGATTTTGTACTGCCAGTGTGTCAATCCATGTTTTTTGACTGAGCGAACTTCCTTAATCTCAAAACACTGACCATTCAGGGGATACCAGACGATCTGACCTTCTTTGAACTTAGGTTGGCTTTCTAGCTCAACTGCTTTAAGAAACACATAGGGGATAAATACCTTTTTCTCTCTGAGGTTTCGCTTTCCATAGAGGAGAACACATGCCTGGTCGTGGGGAGAGTTTCCTTTAAACTTCTCTACAACTCCCTTTCTGTGTATGTAGTCTAGAAAAGGGCCGCGAACCTGATCTCCGTAAACGACTTCTACTTCTGTTCCGGGCCTAAAGCGCTTGGACAGTGTTTTTGCTAGTTCCTCATACCACTGGCACACAGAAGCTTCAGCAAACTTTTGAGGGGTATCGTACAGGTTTAAAATTTGGCTATTTTTTGTGTTCACATACTCAGAGCGGTAGCCAGTTTCACTGATGACTCCCGTAAAACTAAAATGATGGGCAATTCCTTTAAGATCTGGAGTGAATGAAACGCCCACAGTGAGAGGAACCTGACTGTCAACTTGTACCTCAAAGTCTCCGGTTTCCAGCCACGCAGCAGGCATCTCCTGCTCTTTCTCGTCGGCTTTTGACTTGGAAGATTCTCCAATATTGGTAGTATTCATCTGGACAGTCTTGCCGTTGCGGGTGGCTTTGCGCTTCTGGGGCGCATTCTCCACCCGTTCTTTAGCAATTTGCAAATCCTCAATCTCAACGCCATTTTTTTGAGCTATTTCTTCCTTCGGTTTGTCCGAAGTTAATTTCATAAGCTCGATCTTGATGTTGCGAACTAATTTTTCGTCTACATTACAAAGCCGACCAATCTCTACATTTGACCATTGCGACCACTCTTCATCTTTGAGCGCTCGAATTACTGCTCTACGTTTGTCGGCAGCGGAGCGAGGCAAGCCGTGCCGAGAGTTGGCTTGAAGAGAATGTCGAACTGCATCTCTTTGAGTCCCTTGGTAAATATTGGCAGCAATGGTTTTTTCTTCTCTCTGTTCTTTACTGGTTAGGCGATGGTAGCCATCACCTAACCAGTAATTCAGACCATCAAAAAACAAATCGATAGGCGGCAAAGTTATGCCATTTTCCCAGGCTCTTTTGTACTCCTGCAAAGTTTCTTCGTGGAGTTTGGCGCGGGTTTGTGTTCCACCATCTCTCCTGATGAGCCTAGTGTCGATTTCTTGGTGTTCTACCATCCCCATTTCTCCTAAATGTTAACTTGCAGCACCAGGCAGGCACTGCATTTTCAAGTCCCTCTAGTTGCACGTGGGCGTGACTGGATGCCACAACCGAATATCTCTGCCCCTCGTAGAAAACGCGATCGCCTATTTGAAAAGCAGGCGGTGGGGACTGGTACGGCTTCTTCAACGTTCGAGCCATTTTTTCAAAGATTCAATCAATACAATTCGCTGTTTTTTATTTGTCCATTCCAGGCGCTCTATACCTGTCATCCGTTTTATCCAGACATTCAGCGCTGGTTCGCTCCCATCCTCGGTTTTTCCAGCGTTGTGGAGTTCTATCCATAGCGCTCGGATCTTATCTGTTTGATCCTTGCGCGGTTTATGGCTGGATGCGGGGCTGAGGCGCGTTTTAAATCCTTTGGCTTTAAATGCGTTGAGAACCGCATTTAAGCCTGAAATATCCAAATCCTTACAAGAAGATGCCCCGACTACACCCTGAAGAAATGCTCGATAAGCTTCCTCACTAAGTTTCAATTGCTTTTTAGCAACGTGAATCTTAGCTAAAAGCCGTTTTCTCTCTTCTGCGGGTAAGGATTCGCTTTCCATAGAAGCCCCAATGATCGAAAGAGCTTAGTTGTGGTCTGTACTTCCATTTTCTAGGCTTTGGCTGTAAACTTCCGCAACATCTAAGACTCCCTGCTGGAATAGGAAGGCGGCGATCGCCTGGGTGTAAAGCTCATTAGTATCGAGGTTGTGAGCCTCGGCATACTGTTTAAGGATTTGGTGGAGTTCTTGGGGGATGTGCGCCACCAAACTGATTTGAACGGGGCGCGAGTAATTAACCCCAGACACCTGTGGAATCTGTGGATTAAGGGCGGCGATCGGTAGGGATAGCTGCCCTTCCAAGGCAGGAACATTCCGCTTGAGCCTGCCAATAATTCGCAAAGAAGTTACCGCTCGACAATGAAGCCATTTGCAAACACCATTGATTTCTTCGCTGCTACTTGCCCAGTAGTACCCTGTTTCTGGCGTTGAGCAAACTGCGAATCCTTGGTCTCTTAATTCGGAGACTACATGCCGTAGCCTCCGGATTTTGGAAGGAGTAGCCAGGGTTTTTGTCATCGCTTCTATTAAATCTGCCCCTCGCATCCCTTTACTGGCACCCTGGCAGTAACTTTGCAGGAATGTAATGACTAGCTGCGGGGATATTTCTTCCATCACAGCCCCCCAATCTTCCTGAGGAGGGAAATAATCTTGCTGGAGTCCAGGAATAATATCTCGTAGGTCGGAGTAATGCCGCCATTGTATTGCGGCTTATTCATCCAACCGTAGTCAAATATTTGGGCTTGCAATTCCTGCCCAATGGCATTGTCATCCAAAATGAAGGTTCCATCTAGGAGTGCCGCTCGATAGCGTCGGGGCATTCCGTCAAAAATAATTGAGCTTTGTTGTTTTGGGCGTGCCCACTCAGGCACTTGATTTAGTTCATTTAGTTCTGGCATAGAGCCTCCTAGTAGTTAGAAATCTTTCTGATTTGCCCAAAGGAAAAAATGTGAAGCCGTTTTTTCCAGGTGTTCTCTGTGGCGTCGAAAAAATCTTGGCCCCAGAAAAATAGACAGACAGTATTATTTGATGCACTGATCTCGTGAACCGAACCAATGCGCCCGTTCCACTCGCTATTCGGTTTGGTAACAATCACACGGTCATAGAGTTGAAGCATCTTTAAAAAAGAGGGGAGGACAGCCTCCCCCGTTAATTGGGAGATTACACTGCGTATGGTTGCCCATCCGCTACACCCCAGGTGGGGCGTTTCGACTACTGGGCCAGCAGTCTCATCAGGCGGTGATATTTTTCTGCTTCATTAACTGGTCGTACTTGCCTTGAAGTTCCAGGTAACTTACATAGATGGCTATAGCTGCATCCCCTGCTTTGTCAGGATTAGCAGCGATGAACTTCTGATACTCTTCAAATTGCTGCTGGGAGTCGTAAGATAGTTTTGCCAAATCGGAAGGCATGAATTGACTGAGTTTAAGCACTGGCTATCTCCTTTTTGTTTTTGCGAACTGAACAGATTGTTGTATTAATGTTTGGGTCGTAAATCTGACCCTTTTGCAATTGCAATACTGGGGCTAGAGGCCCAGTATTTCTAACAAGGCGATATTCCGAGCCTTTCCGTCCGCCTCCGTTGCTAGTCAGGAAGCCAGCCCGAATCAAGGCAGCACAGTATTCGTAGGCAAAATCTTCATCAATTTCGGCGCACGTTTGTAGATCAGCTTGAGAAAAGACTTTCAAAACTCGCATCGCCTGCCAGCAACGAGTTTGCTTATCCGGGCTTTTCTGTTTGTTGGGATCTACTACCTCGCCACTGGCTACAATTGGTGCTTGTGCGCCAGTATTGTAGATGAGCTGATATCGGGTTATTTGTCTGCCTGCCCTATTGGGGTTTAATTTCTTCAAGTAGCTGGCTTTCTCCAGCTCTTGAACATACTGCTGAAGAAAACCACGAGAGGCACAATCAGCTAAATCTCGCAAAGTAAATTCGCCTAACTTCTGCATTCTTTGCCAAGTAAGTGTTCTGGGGATGGGATTACCGGGTTTCATCTTGCCCTCCCATCCGGTTGCCATACCGAAGATTTGATAGGCAACTCATCAGGCTGTATCCAGAAATCATTGATTGGGATGCTTCTTGGATGATTTCAGCAGCGATGAGTTCGATTTCTTGATCCGTTAGAGCTGCCTTAGAGGCACTGAAAACCTCTGATTCGTATCCCCGAATCTCCTCCAAAAGATCGTGGAGGACAGAACAAAAAGCTGCTGTGTAAATCCGCCCTACTACTTGTCCTCGCATCGCTCCACCTCTCGTCGATTGATAAATTCTGCAAGCTTCTCGATATCTGATGTCCCATCTATCTGCTGGAGCTGCTGATGACCATTCAAAAGCGACTGATGAATATCTTTGATAATTGGTGAGACTGAATGATTTGCTAGATAACGTTTGCCGACTGGACTATTCAAAGAGAACCAGCGATTGCAATCGCAACATCCCACCTGATTGCCGTGTCTAACTAAGCTGAAATGTCCGCAGAAGAAGTCGTTGATCATTACCGCTTACCTCCTTGGCGTTCTAAGTAGGCGTCCCACTGAACTTTGTTACAGGCTTCCCAGCGCTGGCTCTTGACAAAAGCCTCTACTTTGGCAAGCTCAACAATGATGCGGCGGACTGACCCTTTACATCTGCTGTGAATTTCAGCAATTAAATCTTCCTCAATGCCTACTTCACAGCAGGTTTGCGCCAACGACTTGGCATCACTGATGTCGCAGGGTAGGAACTTCAGTTTCTTTGCTAGTCGGCTGGAGAGTTGTTCTCGCTTTGCAAGTTTTTGATCGAGGTTCTGCATTCCGATCAAAATGACTGGGATGCCTGCTTTGTCGTGGACACTGCGAAGGGTTTCCAGTAAGCGGACATTGTCCACAATCCGGTCTACCTCGTCGATGAAGAGAGGGGCTTCAGCCGCTCTCAAGCGATCAATAACAAGGTCTTCAGTTGCTTTGGCTGAGCGCATTGGTACTGCGCCCAACTCGTGAGCAAGGTCGCCCAACATTGAGTAGGGCGTCCAATTCGATGAAGCCTCTAGATAAATGCCGCTGACCTGGACGGCAAGCCAAGCGATCGCCGTCGTTTTTCCGAGTCCACTTTGACCGTAAATAATACCCATTCTTTCTTTGACACGAGAGGGAAGATTGATCAATTCCTTGTGGGTTTCTGAGAGGAGTCGGATGTTTCTTGTCTTGGCTAGTTCATTTCGCATTTATAATGTCCTCAAAACGTGTGGTTTTTGCCCTCTGGTGTTGGTTGACTCCCGGTGCCAGAGGGATTTTTCATACTGCTAGCTGTTTGTCACCGTCAATGGCGACAACGGCTTCCTGCAAGCGTTCCAAGATCTGCTGAAGCCTGAGGGGCTTCAAATAGAGTTGGATGCCTTCGCCAGCGGCAGTTTCTGTCAGCCAGTACTTCATCCAAGTCACTTCAGACGCTGGAATAATTTGCCCCGCTTCGATTTCCGACCAAAGCGCGTACCAGTACTCGGAATCCCGAATCTGAAACTTGGGCGTGGCTGTTTTTTCGATGGCTTCTAAAGCTGCGAGTTCGCGCTCTAGCTCTTCCTCAGAGGGAGGTTGAGGTAAAGTCGGTTCTCGCAAAGCTTCAACTGCCTCTTGGGCTGCTCGCAAGCCCTTGCTGCTGTGTTCTTCAGATGGCGCGGGGAACGCTGCCAACTGATTTGCAGCTTCTTCTCGGTGGGATAAAATCTGTTCGACGATTTCGCCAGTGTTTGCCCTTTTGGCGATCGCCTTGAGGGCTTTGCGCCCTGCTGAAATCCGCTGCTTCTGTAGAGTTCTAGCAGCGATGGCAACCTCTTTCCGACTGATGCCTGTTCTTTCTGGGCATTCAGCAACGCAGATGAAGCGAAGATCGGAGCCGCCAAATATATAGAGGCGTCCCAAGTCGTGAGGATCAAAGCGCACCTGGACGGATTGCCCGATGAACGCCTCCAGTTCTGGAGAAATGAACCAAGCTCCCTCTAGCTGAATGCCGCGTTTTTGGACTCTTCTCATACCGTTGCCGCCAGGGGCTTCGGCAAGCAGGATATCCAAAGCTCTTTCATCCACTATCGTTCGGATGGATGCGCGGCTGTTGGTCAGAACTTGGAAGGGCGTTTGCTCTTGCAGACCTTCATGAGAGCGGTGCTGGTAATCGTCATCGCACCAGCGATCGCAGAACTGCTGAAATTCAATGTTGCTGATTCGCAGCTCAAGCGTCTTGTCTTTCTGGAATAGGCGATCAGCAAAGGAATGCCGCGCTTCCAGTTCCCGACGTTCAGTAACGTTGTGTCCGACGTAGCCAGGTAAGAGCTTGAGAATGTCGTGAGAGAAAGTTTTGAAAAACCTTTCGATATGGGGTTTCTGCCAGGGATGGAAGGGTTGGCAGAGTTTTTGCTTGATGTCCAGACCAGCCAAAACCCTTAGTAGATGGCGACTGGTGTAGTCTTTACCGTTGTCGGTCTTTACAACTTCTGGGACTCCCCACTCGAGTAACGCACGGCGGAGAAGAGCGGCGATCGCGCTTGCCTTACTCGTCCTGCTTACCAGCAACATTGCTCGGCGCGTGTAGACATCGATCAAACCGACGATGTTATATCGCCCATCTTCCAGAAGGATATCGGCAGGGGTGCTATCCAGCTCCCAGAGCTGATTTGGATACTTGATATTCTCCGAGTAGCGTCCAAAAGCTACCATCCGCTTTGACTTCCAGGCGTCTGGATTGCTAGTTGCCAGAAGGAGATTCTCGTTCTCCTCCCTCCAGCTCGCTACCCACCGCTGGATAGTGCGAAGTGAAGGAAGAATCTCGCGCTCAAATCTGCCTTCTAGCGCCAAGAAGACATCCTGTGTCGAGGCATGGGGGAAGTCGATGAGCATCGCAGTAATTACGTCGCGCACCGCAAAGCGCTCATCAACCTTTGATCTTCCTTTGCGGTGCCCGTGCTTTCCCGCCAGTCGATTGACCCCTTCTTTTTCTAGCTGTTGGCGCTTCCGCTCCAACGTCATTCTTGAGAGATTCTTGGGAAGAATCTCGCGAACATCTGAAGGAATATCAAGTTTTCCAGCCTTGTAGCGGCGACAGAACTCGAACTGGCATTCAATTTTCTTCAACCCCTCGTTGTTACAAAAGTTTTCCCACTCCCGTAGCACGTAAACCCAAGCATCAATTCGCTTTTGGGCTTTTTCGCCTGCGGGAATCTGTGTATCAGAGTCCTCAATAAAGGTTTCGGTTTGAATTGGTTGGGGAGCTACAACTACTGGAGGATTTTCATAATGTTCGGAGCTTGCCGAGCAATGTTCGGACTCAATCGAGAAATGTTCGGAGTTTAAAGCCGCTTGTGTTTCTGTGGGCAAGCAGTCCAGGGAATATTCCCATCCTCCGCCCCGCCCTTGGCGCTTACGTCGGCTGTTAGCACACTCTCTTTCGAGTTTTTTTGTGACCCCTCGCCTGGTGTTTGGCATCCCAGGCAGTCCAACCAAATCTAAAGGAGCGATCCACTGTTGCACCATCACGCCACCTCACATGGTGACTTAAACTCACCCGCTTCTATCCCTTGGCGTGCAGCTTCCTTTTCTATGATTTGAGCAAGCCAATCTTGCTCAGAAACCCCTTGACGGGCGGCTCCTAGGCGAACAAGGTACCACAGCTTTTTATCTATTCTTGGTCGTACTTGTTGGCTTTTTTCGCTGTTTGCGTTCACGGTTCCACCTAATTGTTCGTGCTGTTAGCGGTGTTAGTGGTGTTAGCACTATCATAATGGTGCCAGTGGAACCAGTCAAGTTATACTGAAGCCAAGCAAGAAGAAATGCAGTAGGCAAGCCAGTGACAGCGATCGTCTTCAATTTTGAAAAATTGACCAGACCCCGACCAAACTACACAGCCGCAGGAATTGAGCGGTTGCAGGCGGTCATCCGCGCAACCCTGGCGATCAATTCCTGGTCAACTAGGCAACTGGCAAAAAGAGCGGGTATTTCCCATGTCACCGTTGCTAAGTATGCGAATGGCTCGTTGAGAGAGCCGCAAGAAGACATTCTCAAGGCTCTGGCTCCTTACATCTACAGAGCTACGTTCAGCCAGAACAACATTGAAATAGCCTCAAAAACTTATCAGGATGATTGGGAGGCTCTTTGCACAATCGCAACAGATGAATTTTGTAGCGGTTCGCAAGGGTTTCCAGATCAGGAGGGTGCTATGTCCGATATTGCCAGGATGATTCGGGAGTGTGTCAATTTCAGAAATCTCTCCCAGCAAGAAGTAGAGGCTCAACTGCATGAAATGCAAAAAGCCAAAACAGCTAAGATGTCCGTTGAACGCCTTCGTCAGATTCAATCCGGCGAACATAGCGCTCTGTCTGACGATGAAGTCAGGATCATCCGAGTTTTAGTCGATCCCTTTGAAGATTCAGGCATCTACCGCGAAAGCGAATGGCTAGAAGCGGCAGGCTTGAGAGAAAAAAATCCCCCTGCTCAGCGAGAGCAGAGGGCAGACAACGGAATGTCTAATGGGGTTAAGTGATAGGTTGCCGCTCTTTGCAGTAGCAAATGTAGACTAACAGGTTGAGATCCTCAACTTGAGTGATTTCTATATCGGCGTTGTAGAGCCTCTCTTCAGCCCTACATAGTAAATCCCGCGTAGGATCGACGGTATAGGAGCGGTATTCGTAATCACGAAGGATTGTTCGTTGTCCTTCCGGCGCTGTAGAAATCTCTTTCATCAAGGCTTCATGCCGCTTCTCAAATTCGGGACGATCGAAAAGCAGTGTCACGTCGTCACCGTGCCATCGGGGCGCGATTCGTCCCGAAAAATCCGTAACTTGGGAACTGGTCAGGATGCAGCGCTGAGGCTGTCCCCAGTGCCAATTGTGCGGAATCTCGACAAAATAAGCTGGATAGTCCGAGTTCAGGGCTATGCGTAATAAGTCAGCATACTTGCAACTGTTTGCTGTTGTTGTTGGTAAGATCATATTGGGTTGCACCCCCTCATAGATTGAAGGAGAGGAAACCGAGCCAAAAAGGAATCCTCTCCTTTTAAATATTAATCTTCCAGTCAAGCCCAATAAAGTAGCGCTATCTAAGATGAAGTGGCGTTGTTCCCAAAGTTTGTCTAGGTTGCTAGTTTGAGAGCAATCTACGATGAGCGCCACTTCTCCATCTTCTTGTTGCTCTCTCCAGATATCACAAAACTCCAGAAGCTCCTGACATTCGCTCAGAGAAATCAAGTTTTTAATCGCTTGCAAAGTTAGGGCTGATTGGCTCATCATTTTTAGTTCCAAGTTCCAAGTTCCAAGTTCTTGTTTTTTAGTTCCAAGTTCCAAGTTCCAAGTTCCAAGTTCTTGTTTTTTAGTTCCAAGTTCCAAGTTCAGTTCCAGGTTCTTGTTTTTTAGTTCCAAGTTCAGTTCCAGGTTCTTGTTGCAACTACTTTCTATTTATTGCTTTACTCTGCGAAAAAATCCAGATCCACTGGTACCATTACTACACTAAACTCTAGAATAATTTTCTATCTACATGAATAATCCAAAATCAAAACCACCTCAAAACAATGCCCAAAATCAAGTAGTTACAGAACTAGCGGCAATGCGTCAGGAGTTACAGGAGATTAGGAAAGAAGTCTCTATATTAAGAAAAAACCTGACCAGCTCTGTAGCTTCAGGAGTTGTCTTAGGCTTCTTAATTATTGCTGGTATTGGTTTAGTTCTCCAGCTTCTCCTAAATCGATAAAATTTAAAATAAGTTCACTAAGTTGTAGTGATGAACTACGAAGACTTATTTCTGTGGCGCAGTATTTGTGAGCTTTTAGTTGAGAAAAAGGGTTTCGCCGATCCAGACGAAATTCTTTCTGCTGTGCCTGGTGCTGTCCATCTTATTAGTTTCGATCGCACTCACCGCCAAGCGCTCTGGGATGCTTACAAAATCCAGTTGATTATCTGGGATAATCACCCTCGCAGATACCAATACCAGGGCTGGAATCTCAAAGGTAACTGGGAATTTAAGATAGATTTTCTGGAGCAAATCTACATCTTTGGCAAAGACCCAGACTTCTTACCTAAGATTTGGCTAGAGAAGTGGCAGCGCAAGCAAGAACAAAAGCGCCAGAAAGAAGCCGAAAGAGAAGAGAGGTGGCGACAGTACCACATCAAACGACAGGAAGAACAAAACGAGCGTATGCGACAGAGGGTTAAGGAAAACCGCTGCCCTCATTGCGGCATTCCTCAAATCGCTCTGATGCTCGATTGTCTAAACTGCGGCAAAGCCTACCAAATCTAATACTCCTCTTCCCAAAACTCCTCATCAACAGCTTTAGGAAAGTTCGATTGATTTAGAGGCGCTGATTGAATTCTCGCCTTCTGCTTTGCATTGCTGCGATTCAAACCCAGCACACCTGGCGGCGTATAAACCACCGTGTCATTAGCATTGAGTCGTCCAATCGCGTTCCCGATCGCCGACGACACCGCCACAATCAATCCCACTGTCATTGACGCTGACAGCTTCTCCCCCGCCTCAACTTCTTGAACGTAGGGATAGACCGCCGCTGAAACCAAAGACACTAGCGACCAAAAGGAAGAGGTAGAAAAGTAATTTTTTACTTGCATCAGGAGTACTTAATTTCTAAAGGAATAGTGTCGATACCAGCCGACTTCGCCTTGTTCAGCAGCGGTACGACCAAGGAATCAAATGAGTGCCGATTCTGAACAACAATGCAGCCAGCACTGCCAGGAACGTTGCCATCAAAGTGCAAGCCAATGTCGCTACGTCCGTACTCCCGCATTAGGAACGGCAAGATGGGGTAAAACATTCCCTCTACTCCCTTTTTTGGGATGTAGATGCCGTTGGTGCTGATCTGTAGATTCTTTGCTGGGGGGCAAGGGCCGCGACCGCGACTAGAGAAATTCGATGCACTCTGATAACCGGAAGCACCACTGGTAACAACGACCCTTAAAAGCTGCTGCCCCGACTCGTTATAGAAGGTGAGATTGCCTAGCAATAACTGAGGCGATCGCCCCAGCTTCATCTCAAACACCGCTAACTTCGGCAAATCCGATGGAGGCGTGAAGATACTCAAAGGGCGTATAGGGGCATCTCGCCAGCGCTTGGCAAACTCTTCTAAAATCTCACTGTTGGTTTGCGACTGGAGCCATTGCAATGCCGCAGTCTGGTGAGGTAGATCTTGAAAATATTGAGCTGCCTGGGTCAGTTGAATTGATGCGTTACTATCAAATTTCTGCGGTGAGGTTTCTTCGGGAGCCTCTTTTAATAGCCACCATATAACAGCCGCTGCGCCTACCTGTTCAGAGCAAGCGTGTTGGTCAAATCGACCATCAGCAACGAATTTGCCTTGCTGATACCAATTTGTACTACTCCACAAATAAGGAGTAAAAATCTTTTTAGTCCGATATCCAAACCCGTTGTAAAGCTCCAAACGCCAGAGCTGTGCAGCGATATCCCACTGTTGTGCCTTTTGATGATTCTGCATCATCAAGGCGTCTACGGCAGATTCCTCGAAGCTGTAGCTTATCCCGTTATTGGGAGGCGCGGTTGGTCTCCCCGCAGGCACTCTCACAGTCCGACTCTTTAGGGAATCCCCATTGTGAAGATGTGCCTCAGCAAAGCTAGATTCTAGGCTATGTATGATTCCTGGAAAGTACCAGGGCATGAGCGGGTTTACCGCCTTCGCAATCTGCTCGTAGCGCTCCCTTCCTTCCTGAATCCTGGTGCAAGTCGATTGGATTCGCCCGATCCAGTTAGAGCGGATTTTGATCTCCGCAAACATCTGCTCATATTCCGGACGCAATTCACCCAGTCTGTAAGACATTTATAGAATGAGAATGCAGTTCTTCCCCTCAATCAAACTCCACAAACCTAGAAATTTTCAGTCTGCGTTTTCTAAATAAGTCTGTCTAAAGGCATACGCCTAAAGAGGGAATAAAATAGAAGTTATCTATCTCCCATCTTCCTATGCCACCAAAAGCGATCCAGCCAGGACTGCTGGTAGTCCCCAGTCTTCTCAATTTCACCCTGATTCCTGTGCCAGGAAGCCTAACGTCCTACAGAGTTGTAGAAGCTGACGAGAAGGTGCTATTGATCCAGCAAGTCCATGTATCTTATTTCAGGTCTTCCTCTGATCATTGGCGAGAAGAAAAAAGTATCTTCGGACTATCCGAAGATACTGCCTGAATACCAAGATCTGGAAGTAGACTAACCAACAGCTCAATGACCAAACGAGTGCAATGGTATGGGTGCCCCTATTGCACCAGCAGAGATTACATCTCCAGGAAAACTGACGAAATAGATTGTATCCGAATCAGTTTTAAATGTAATGCTTGCCACAAGGAATTTTTCACAGAGCCGTTGCTGTTTTGGCTTGAAAAACCGCAGTATGACCAAACACAGAATTAAAAGACATTTGTATCTAGAAAGTCACTGGGGAACATAAACCGAACCTCCCTTTGATTTGATGTGTGGAAGGTTACTTCTTATCTAATAGCAAGTGACACCACGCACTTAACTCTAATCCCGCGCCTATAGCGGCAATTTGCGCTGCCTTAACTTCTGGTAAGGGGATAATTCCCAGTACCCAGAAGGGAAAAAGCACGATCATGAAGTATCCCACACGCCCAAGGGTGCCGAGAAGGACGCTGTGTGAAAGCCGGGAGCGGTGAGGGACAATTTTTTGATAGGGAATCCACAAAAATTTCAAATAGCCCCAACGAAGAAAGGGGCGGCTGTGGATATCTAAATCGGGAGAAAGCCACAGTCCACCTATCAGGTAAGAGATGCCAACTACGATTCCTAATTGGAGTGTTGTCGTTGCCGCTACAGCCCCAGCAACAACCGGACAAGATAGCAAAATAGCGCGGTCGTGAATGACGCCAGAACTCATAGATGGTTTAAAAGTTGACTAAGGTTTACGGTCTGTTGGTGGCAGAAAACGACTGACCTTTGCCGCCGCTTCTTTCGCAGTAACCACGCCATCTCGATCGCTGTCTAGCCCAGCGTTCTGCCGATAGGCAATCGTTCCCCTAGTGAAGAGGCGATAGTTCCCACCGTTGCCGACAGCAGCAGGGTAGAGGACAGCCATATAAGTATCGATTAGGGTGTTAAGCTGCCCCTTAAACGGGCGTAGATATCGCTCTACATAATCAAGCTGCTCAATTCGGCTCATTCGCGCAAGGGCAGCAGTTGAAGTTCCCAAGCCCCTTGCCGTAGCAGGCATGAACTGAATCAATCCGGTGGCATCAGAGCCTGCTAAGTTTTTTTTGCTAGGGCTAAAGGAGCCGCCACTCTCAAAATGCATGACTGCAAATAGATATTCAGGTTTGGTTCCCAGGCGATGAGCGATCGCTTGGGTCTTTTCAACAAATTCCGTATCCGAAGAGATCGCAGAAGGCAAGGTATAGGTTGCCTCTTGGTAAGACTGAGGAATTAAAGAGAATCGTTTCAATACGTTGTGCAACGAGTTGAGGGCGATCGCTCCCACTAACCCCAGTAAGATCAAATCGCCCAAATAGTCAGGTGAGGAGTTAGAGCGCCTAGCCCATTGTTTTAGGCTCATTGCGTATCTTCCATGTATGAGACAAACTCTTCGTCAATGGCATCCCAATCCGGGACACTGTTTTCATCCTGACCCTGCCACTCTGGATGTGCGTGCCATATCAGGCGCACAATTCTTAAATTTTCTGGGGAGTAACCCAAGTCCCCCACCATTTCAGGAAACTCGTAATGATGCACCCCTTCAGAGTCTGTATATACCTCACAAAAGCCAGTAGACAAAACGGCTTCAACTTCTTTGCTTATCATTGACCTTTCCTCACAAAAGCAAAGTAATTTTCAATCAGTGGCGCGGTGTGGGCACGATCGGTAATCCTTGCCCCCCAGTTGTCGCCTTGGATTTTGTGAATCTGAGCGTGGACATGATCACCATTACTGCGTCCAGTTGATCCTTGAATCCCCATCGCGTGACCCTTAAGCACCTGGTCGCCCTCTCTGACTAAAGGCTTCTCCATGTGAGCTATAAGCCAGCCGTAATCTTTGCCTTCGCAGGCAACCTGCACTATTTGTCCTGCCCCTCTGCCCGTTGTTAAGTTGCCACTGACACCTTGAAACCAAACTCGGTTAACAACCCCTGTGCAGGGACTGGGAATCTCTACAGAAGTTGAACCATTGCGGCTTAGGGTAAAGTCCCAGCTACCAGGGGGAGAGTTATCGATTAGAAATGGGGTAGCCACTTTTAAAGCTTCAAAAGAGGTTGTTTTAGCCAGTGACGATCCAGTTTCGCTGGTCATTAGCTTGGGCAGTAACTGCGGCGGCGCAGGTACTGGTAAACGAAGTTTGAACGCCAAGACAATTAGCAAAACAACTGCGATAAATCCCTTCAGACTACCGACTTCTTCTTGAGCATGGTGACGGGCGATCGCGCTAATCGCTTCCTCCAGCGTCTTCTCCGAAGGAAACCCATTGGGGTAGTCCCGCCGAAGCTGCTCAATTATCTCCTCACTCGTTATTCGGCGGGGCATGGAACATCCTCCATCTTTAAAGTCCCGCCCAAATCCTTTGCGGTTTTGGCTAGCGAGGTCTGGTAAGTTTTGCAATCAATTTTTGTCTGCTCTGCTTCACTGGTGCCAGCAGACAACGGAATCACGCGACCGTGAGGAGTTTTAGGGGCGGGACGATCTAGCCCCTTATCGTTGCTGAGGTAGGGTGAATCAGGAATAGCCTCTATTGATTGATAAATCCTCTGCGCTGTGGCTTTGGCTTCATCAATTCCTTTGAGCATTCCTACCATCTTTGTCAAAGACGGGAGTATGTTTGTCCAGACCAAGAAGCAAAATACTCCAAAGCAAGCCGAAAGGTTCCAAATCGTCCGCCCCATCAAATCCTCCTAGAGTTCGTCAAGGGTGACAATGCCATCGCCGTTACGGTCTTGGCTGACCACGCCGCCACCGTTAATCTGGGCAGAGCGCAAGGACGCACTGACCGGATTGACGCTACTCTCAAAAGAGCGCACAGGCTGTACGCTCCCCTGACCAATCGAGTTAACTGAGCTAGGTAGTGTAGGTAGAGGAACCTCAAATCGAAGCTTCCCACCTGTACCAGAATCAAGGCTGCTAGCATCTTTTCCATTGCGAAAAGCTGGAAAAGTTCCCATGATGAACTCGTGCAATCCTCCGGAGATTGCCGCACCAGCATTCCGCCCCACATCCTGTGGGCGTGATACATCTCCGTCAGGCTTGAGGCTGCGAGTAATCAGTCCACCCGCAAATTGGCCACCACCGTAAATAACTATTGCGGTTCCTAAAAGTAATCCAGCAATTCCTTTTCCGTCCATTACTCTTCATCCTTTTCTAGTCGTTGTTTTGCGATCTCAACAGCATTCCTCCAGGCGTCCGCGACAAACCTTGCATACCTAGGCGATCGCGGGCCATAAGGAACACCGAAGCCCTGACAGACTTCCTCTTTCAGCGGCGATTTTATCTCCCCTGCCACGAAGCGGTAGGCAAGGGTTTCAAGCCACTGTTTCTTTTCAGAAGTCCAAATACTTTTCCACCAAGCTAGGTCTGCATCTTGGGGCTGCTTGGTTTTGATTTCCCAGGTAGGAGCCATTGAAAGATCTGGAATGACTTGAATGGTTGCTCCCCTGCCCGGAATTTGAACACAGGCGACTCTTACTTTCTGCTTGAGTAAGGTTCCTGCTTCTTGGGCAAGTTCCTTGGCTTTGCTCTTAGAGAGCCTGAGCAACGCATCCGAGTCTGCTGCATCATCTCCACAGATCGCTAGAGCCATATTGCGCCGTGTATCCTCGCTGATGTCCGCTTCGCCAACTGCTAGGGCTTGTCCAGAGAGCAAGAACTTCCATCCATAGCCAGCGGATTCGTAAAGGAATTTGGCTAACAATCGGCTAAACTCGCCGTCCTTTCCTTTCCCGCCATTACAAGCTTTGGCGGTGGAGTTGAGTTCGTCGATCAAAATAATGCGCTTGGGCTTGTTAATCCCCAGCTCTTTGCGTCTTTCTAGCTCCTCGTCTTCTGCTAAGAAGGCTGCCATGATATCTTCCGGCTTGCGCTGCACGTAGCTGCGAGGCAGGCGCATCCAGTCGTTCTTCCGGCCTGTTACTGGGTCAGGTTTGAGATAGTGAATATCCCAAATCCGAAGTTCCACGTTTGAATCTGCTTTGAGAATTTCTTTCAAAATCCAGAGCATCAAAAAGGTTTTTCCTGCTCTTGTACGCCCCGCGATCCAGGCGTGAGGCGCTTTGAGAAATTCCTTAAGCCAAGTTACAGCAAGGGTCTTTTTCTCCAGAGCCGTTTTTACCTGGGCTGGTGCAGTGTTAAGCCAGACAACCTCAGCGGTTTTCTTTCCTCTCAGAACAGCCCAAGACAGACCGCCAGCGATCGCCGTCCCCAGCGACTCGTTAAAGATTTGCCCCGTGATGATTGCTGTTTCTGCAAAGTCTTTTCTAAAGGCATCAGGGCGCAAATCAATTAGGGCATTGCCTGCACCATCGTCGGCGCTGAGGATTAACCCAGCCATAAGAATAGAGCTACCCATCATAATCAGGTAAAATTCCCGGTTCCGGATGGGGTTTTTACCATGATCAATCTGGTAGCCAGCCTGAGCCTGATTGAGGTACGGATGAAATCCGCCGATGTAGCTTTCACTTTTGAGCGAAACTCCCCAAAACGTCACAGCGCTAGCTATAGAAGCAACAAAGCCAAGAATGGCGAGGTGCTTTGCTTGGTATCTATTTGGGTAAGCCATTGTCTTTTTCTTCCGGCTTAGGTGAGGCAGAAGGTTGTGGAGGTACAGCCTCAGAATCAGAAATGCCCAGCTCTCTCAACTTTTGCTCGTGAGTGCGGCGTCGGACAACTGCACCAAGCCGCCACATATCAGCCATGTGTCGATTCAACTCGGCTGGGCGGATAGTCTCCTGGACTACGTTATTAGCGGATGGGCGCGACGGCAACGGACGAAGAGCAACCCCAGAGCGCTCCATTGCTTTGATTAAGTCATAGGATGAGGGGCAGGCATACTCGCTGCTGGCGCATACAGCCTCAATAGCCATTGCTGCCTGTTCCTCTATTTCAGGATTGTTATTAGGAATTTCAACATCCCAGATGATCCGCAGGGCATCTAGCACAGCGAAACTATCAGCGAGTAGCGGCAGAAGAGTTTTCTGATGAGCAGCAGTGCCGCTAAATTCACCAGAGTTGATCAGCAGTTTTTGCTGTTCTTGAACTTGCCGATACACTTCTCTCAGCAAAGTAATATCTCTGGGAATGCTATTTCCTTCCAGCTCTTTCTGAGACTTGCTCAACATAAAAGCCCTACGGGCATTCTTAGCATTGTCTACCAAGCTCTCTGTTTCTAGAAGTGCCAGTCCCAGCGCTTCGTCCCTAGCTTGAGTAGTAGCGTCGATTTGTAATGAGGGAATTTCAATTTCAGCAGGGGAAGTAGAAGGAGTAGGAGTCGGCTGCTGAGTTTGAGGCTCTTGAACTTGAACGTTTTGGAGCTGCTTAACTTCCCGCTGAGGGCGGTTAAGCAGAATGCTGCTGACAATCCCCAATCCCGCAAGTCCTACTAGTACAGTGAAAATTCGACGGCGATTAACGTCTTTCGCCTTCAGTGCTGAATCTACAAGTTCTTTGTGTTGAGAAGTAACGTCAACGGGTTCTTGTTCTTCTGGTTGAGGTTTTCCATTACTTTGAGCAGAAACCTCTTCCTCTTCCTGCGGCTCCCAAATTTCAAATCCTTCAAACCCTCCCATCATGGCAAAAGCCTCGGTTGCAAATAGCGGTTGTTTGGTTGCAGGCTCAACATGGAAAAATCAGTGGTTGAGCCTGGTTGCTGGTTGTTAGATGCTACGAACCCAGGCGATTCTGGCCCGATAGCGCTGCGTAGGCTTCCGAAAGCCTTGCTGCTTGCTCTGGCTCTATTTCAGAGCGCTGAAGTTGCATCAAGATAGCTTCCTCTGGGGTTGTTGGAATCTTCCGCTTTCCCAGAAACTCAGCCACCAGCAGGGTAGCGGCGGAAGCTAATCCAGCCCCCGTTCCTATTTGGTAGGCGATCGCCATCATTCGCTCTTCGGAAACAGACTTTTCCAATGCAGGCAAGACTAGGAGCTGCATCGCAACAGCACTGCCTACAACTCCCGTCGCTGCTACACCTAATGCTTTTACTAAGAGGTTCACGAACATTCTCCTTTGGAGTTCTAGGCAGTTGCAGAGGAGGGTGCCTTCTCTGAAGCCGCGCCCTCTAGCGTCCTCGCATCGGTCGAGAAACCATCTAGTAAGTTTCCCTCGTCATACCCAAGGATGTTTCCTAGCAGGCACGCTTCCACGAGTCGCTCTGATTGACGGACTTTTTCCTTGACTTCTGGGGAGTGAAAATTCCCCGTTGCCAGATATTGGGCAGTGCGGACGTTTTTGGTGATAACTAGTCCTGCCGCCTGTTTCTCAGCACTGCGATCGATTAGTGCAAGCTGATCTTGCCGCATTTCCTCGGCAGTCTTGGCACCTTCCTCATTGATTTTTTCCGTATAAGCCTGCGTCTTAGAATTTGCCGTGACAGCCCGTTCTCCGGCACGGTAACGTTTAATTGCTTCACCTGGCTCTCTAATACTTTGGGCAGTCATTAAGGAATCGATCTCATCAATCTCTTTACACTGGTTTTTTGTGAACGGCTCAGAGGCTCCAATACCCTCTGCGATTGCCTTTCCACGAGCCTTAGAAACAACCTTTTTACCTTGAAACAGTTGAGCAATCGTCGTCATAGCTTTCCTCGGTGAAATTATATTTATTGCCGCCACACCTAAGGTGCAGCGCGTACTTGAGCAGTTTTTTGTATTCAGAAAGGGAAAAGAAATCAGCGTTTGAAGAGATTTCTAAACAGTCGCACCATCGCCAAAAAGTGGATTGGTTGACTGTCCTTTGTGATACTCCCCACCGTTTGAGTGAAATGTCGGCAATCACTTTCTTCTTGGGGACTTGTGTTTGGATACCATGCATCTTGCATTCAAATTTCCATGCACCTTGCATAGAGGCTTGTAAACATTAAAAAGCCCCTCAAGTTGAGGGGCTAGGTGCAAGAGCGGTAGTATTGTCCACTTCAGCCGTTAGTCTTCTTCATGATCGTTCACCAGAAATGTGTTGTCATTTTTGCTGAAAACTAATTCCTGTTTAAATTCGACAACATAGACCCTTGTTAGTTCGTACTTTTCAGCTCTGTCATCAAATAGGCAGTTAACTGTTTGAACTTCTTTTCTGCCTGAGTTGCAATAGTGGATAGTCCCAGTGATAGTTCTAATTTTCATAGGTGTTAGTTCCACTTCAAGCAACTTGGCTTTCTGTCTCTGCTTTTTTTTCGCGCTCCCACTTTTCGTCCAGGAGCTGGCAGGTACGCTGTACCAGATCGGATGGATGCCTAAATTTCTTAGCTGTAGAGCGGAAGCCCCAAGCTCTCACCGTTGCCTCAGTGAGATGCAGTTCATTTGCTAGCTGAGTATATGACAAGTTCCACTTTCTTAAGAGAGCGATCGGGTGCATAATCAAATTGCCTCCTTTGGGGGTAAGCGATCGCTTGCGATATCTGGTGGATGGAGCGGCGATCGCTTTTGCTTGTAGTTTACTCCCAAATGGGAAAATGGGAAAATTACCACTAGAGGAATTTTCCCATCAATGCCAAAATTAGGGCATGGAAGATACTGAAGAAATCAAACTAAAGATAAACCCTGCTCTAAAACAACGTTTTCAAATTAAGTGTGCAGAACGGCGCACTAAGATGAGTCCAGTCTTGCGAGACTTCATTCAGTCTTGGTGCGAGGCTGATTCTAACGAAAGTACCTCATCCAATCTGGCGGCTGAATTCCTCAAAAAAGTAGCAGCGGGAGAAACTCCAGATAATCGCGAATTTGTAGCCTTAGCCGCTGAGTTGGGTATAAGTACAAGAGAGCTAATGAAAATAAAGAAATCCGAAAACGGAGTGAAAAATGGGATCTAATCTTCTTTGGCAGACAATTCGCCATACAGACTGGAAAGTCTCCGTCGATTTTCAGTCCCGGACTCTCAAGATATCTAACCTCAAAAATCCTAAAGAGCATCAACAGCTTTTAGATAAGCACCTTGAGGAAATTGCCTTGTGGGCTTATCGAGTAGGTTGCCAGCAAGCGTTGATAGGGAATTATCTAGAGATTCCGGTAGAGATGGTTACTACGTCAACCAATGAGGCTGAAGGTGATCGCGTCATCGTTCAACCGGAACGCACTTTGATATCTTCCCCCAGGTCTCGCACAGAAGAATTAGAGATTGAGGCAAAGTCCGCTCCCAATCCCGTAGGTTTTGCAAGCCTACGGAATGGCAAGATCCTCTACATGAATCCCAAAATGCCTTCCTTCACAGGTTTGCCCTTTGATGAGATCGCACCGCCCGATATTAGAGAGCAGTTCCAGTCACGCTCAGGCTTGCAGCCCGACGACCTGGACGCCTTCAACTCGCGACTAGAACAAGACGGCGTAATCAACGGCTTCCTAACCGCCTTCCGCACCAACGGCGACTTCGGGCGATTCTGGGGAAAGTTCAGCAAAGAAATTTACAACGGCGTCCCCATCAGAAGATCCGAGTATCACCACTTCGAGCTACTCCAAGCCTGCTGCTAACGAAACAAATAAGCCTGAATATCACTAGAAGGTCTAGGTAGCGTTAAACTACCCAGACCTTTTTAGCAATGTTAAACCCAAGCAAATCGTCCATACTGACCGACCACCTTGCAAATTGGATCGCAGCGATCGCGACAGCGGCAACCTTAACGACACTCGCGACAGTCAGCAACACAAACAATCAAGTAGCCCGGTTAGAAGAACAGAATAAAGCTATCAAAGAGCAGCTCAATAAAATCGAAGTCGCAGTGGAGCGACAATCTGCTACGCAAACTTCGAGCGCACAACTAATAAGTCAACTACAAATAAAAGTCGAGTCACTAGAAAATAGAAGGTAGCTTATTGCAAAATATACTCAGTAAGAATAGGCTGATTAATCAATCTATTTGTCATAGTCGCGACAACATTAATCAATCTATTTGTCATAGTCCAAAAGCGGTAATCCCTTGAAAGGACGCTATACCAACACTTCCCGCTAAGTTCCAAGAAGTCTCGAATTAATCAATGTAAGTGTCGCCCTACATATGATGCAGCAAATCTCCCTGAGGAAGTTGAGGAACACCAGCTGTAGCAATGGGGTTTTGCCAGGGACGGTTATTTGCCTCATACTGGCACTGGTTTCTCAGCGCCACTCCCATCATGTCTAGTGCCTCACTGTAGTAGCGATAGGCAAAGCCCGGATCAAATACAGCGCGGATTTGTACACCCTGTTGAGCGGACACTTCCAAAAGGTTCACGAGCGGCTGCTCAGAAAAGACAAACAACGCCAAGTCAACGCTTTGAGTAGCTGTACTCAACGTTTTGCCAATTAGACCGTTACTGCTCTGACTCCAGAGTAGGGTAGCAGAGGCAGGAGAAAATTGTGCGGTAACAGTGACATCACCGAGGGTAACTGGCTGTAGCGCTCGCATCGGCTTTTTGACACCAAATCGACTATCAGGCTGCCCTGCGAGTCCATCGCCCCACATAAGATTGAATTCTTCGGTAAACTGAACGGCGAGTTCTGGACTGCTAATTTTCAAAAGATTGTTGGCATTGCCTCGGCTTTCCGCCACACTGAGATCGCCGTGGATGTCGCTACTTGTAAAGTTTGCACTGGTAACAATCAGCCGACTGTTATCAACAATGACAAACTTGTGATGCATTAATCCAGTGCCTTTAGAGCCGTCTGCCGTATCGTCAATAACAGGAATACCAGAATTACGGAGCACAACCAAAGCATCTTTGGTGTTGATTTCCTCCGGACTCAGTTGACCATCGTCATTGCTGTCTACTAACTTGCGAAACTCGTTGTAACGCGATCGCTCCCTTTCCGGCAATTTTTCTACTTCAGCAGCGGTGTATTCACTCCAGGGACGACTGTAGGTATTTTCGAGAATCACTCTCACCTGTATCCCAGCTTGATGACGCTCTACTAACGCCTGAGCAATTTTGGGCAGACGTAACTCCTGCACCGCAACATCTACAGTGGACTCAGCCGAGGCGATCGCTTCTACAATGAGCGCCTCCAAATCATCCCCTGAACGCTTGAGTTGTCGATAAGAATCTGTATACTCCGCTGATTCTGCCTGATTAAAGTAAACCTGTACAAACGTATCTTGAGGCAGAGGAGCCGGACGCTGTAGTTGGGAGCGGGCTTGTTGACACCCTGAAAGCAGTAGTGTTAGCAGCAAGGCGCTGCAAACAGACAACCGAGTTGGAGAACGTTGAGACACAAGCGTTGTTTGATAGTGAACCAAGGAATGAATAATGAAGATTATTCCTCAATCATTATTCCCATTTGCCTTAACATAAACACCAAGTCTACGAGTCTGGTTTATCTGTTGCGGCAGACTCCTAGCACCACAAGCCGTCATCTCCCATGAGGTTTATAACATTAGTAAACCGGGTATTTAGATGAAGTATGAAGGAGGTTATTGGTTCTCCCTATCCCCTGATCTCACGACTGAGAACTCACAACAACAGACAACGGACAAGCCAGCGCTATATCCTAAAAGAGATAGCCCGTTGCGAAATTTAAGATGCAAATTTATCTGGATTATAGTGCCACAACACCAACGCGCCCAGAAGCGATCGCTGCGATGCAAAAAGTTCTCACACAACAGTGGGGTAATCCCTCTAGCCTGCATGAGTGGGGACAACAGTCAGCGACGTTAATTGAACAAGCGAGAATGCAGGTAGCAGGACTAATTAATGCCGCTACCTCCGAATCAGTGATCTTTACCTCCGGTGGCACTGAGGCGGATAATTTCGCCATCATGGGTGTGGCACGTTCCTACCAGAAACCCCAGCATTTAATTATTTCCAGCGTTGAACATTCTGCGATCGCCGAACCAGCTAACTTATTAGAGCAACAAGGGTGGGAAGTGACGCGGCTACCAGTAGATAGCCAGGGACGAGTCAACCCAGAGGATTTAAAAAACGCCCTGCAAGCCAATACCGTTTTAGTCTCAGTCATTTACGGTCAAAGCGAAGTCGGCACCTTACAACCGATTGTAGAACTGGGAGAAATTGCCCGCGATCGCGGCGTTTTGTTTCATACCGATGCCGTCCAAGTTGCCGGACGTCTGCCGATTGACATGCAACAGCTCCCCATCGATTTGCTTTCGCTTTCCAGCCATAAAATTTACGGCCCTCAAGGAGCAGGAGCGCTTTATATCCGTCCCGGCGTGAAATTAGTTCCCCTCTTATTAGGTGGGGGACAAGAGATGAAACTGCGTTCCGGCACCCAAGCTGTGCCAATGATTGTCGGTTTCGGCGTGGCGGCGGAACTTGCCGCCGATGAACTAGCCAAAGAGACACCTCGACTAATCGAGTTACGCAACAAACTCTTCGAGGAATTGGCAGATACACCCAATCTAAAACCCACAGGTTCTCGGTTGCACCGCTTACCTCATCACGTTAGTTTCTGTATAACCAACACAGACAACACAAGCATCACAGGTAAAACCCTGGTGCGGCAACTTAACCTAGCTGGCATTGGGATCAGCGCGGGTTCCGCTTGTCATAGCGGGAAACTCAGCCCTAGCCCCATCATGCTTGCCATGGGCTACAGTGACGTAGAAGCCCTAGGAGGAATTCGCCTAACCCTAGGACGTGAGACTACAGAAGCCGATGTAGAGTGGACAGCAATGGTTCTCAAGCAAATCCTCAAGCGACTGATACCCAAAGCCGCCTTATCGACTGTCTAATTTCAGTGACAACTCCTACACCAACTGAGTACAGTATGGTGTAGGCTTCTCAGCGACTCCTGAAGAGAGCATAGGACATTAACTGAGCTTTAAGAACGGTTTGCCCATCCGCTCTGTTTCTGATATTTATAGCTGCATTATGATCACGGTCTAGACTACACCCACAGTGAGGGCAGTTGTGCCAACGAATATGCAGCTTTTTTGGTACTTTCTCGCCGCAACTGGAGCAATCTTGTGAGGTGTTATGGGCACTTACTGGGACAACCAACAAACCAGCTTTTTCGGCTTTGTTTGCCAGTATCGACAGAAAGCTAGACCAACCAGCATCCAACACAGATTTAGCCAACCTTGTACGAGCAAGTCCTTTGACGTTTAAATCCTCGTGAGCGATTACGTCATATTTTGACAACAACCAATTGGCTGTTTTGAAGTGAAAATCTTTTCTCTCATCCGCAACCTTCTTGTGCTGCTTTCCTAATTGCTTAATAGCTTTAAGCCTACTATTGCTCCCCTTCTTACGGCGTGATACCCGCTTCTGGATAACCCGTAACCGTTTTTGAGCTTTCCTGTAATGCTGTGGAATAGCAACCGTTTCACCCTCAGAAGTTGTCAAAAATTCCTTCAGTCCCATGTCAATCCCGGTGATTTTATCTGGATTGAAATCTGGCTTAATTGTAGGAACCGTTTTATCTTCCAGCGAGAGCGTCAGGTAAAACCCGTCAGCTTTTTTGGTGACAGATGCCGTTTTGATTTTGAACCCATTAGGAATAGGGCGATGCAGGACAACCTTAACTTTCCCGAACATTGGCAGGTTAATTAGGTTGCCTTGCAAACATCCCTCTTTCATCTGGGGATAGGTGAAAGTGCGATAACGGTTACGAGCTTTAAACCTTGGTTTTCCGCTACGCTTACCGTTACTGTCACCCTTGAGAAATCTATTCATAGTTACCTTCACTCGCTTGACTACATCCTGAAGCACTTGTGAGTAAATCTCTCCGTACCAAGGATGTGTTTTCTTGAGTTGAGGTAGGGTTTTCTTCTGAGTGAAATAATTGGGGTTGTCCCGCAATTCAGGCAGGTGACATACCAGAGGACAAGCATTAATAGGAGAACGGTTTTCCTCATACCAGTTAAACCTATCAGCCAACAAATAGTTGTACTGAGCGCATAACATGGACAGCCATCTGTCTATCTCTTTGGCTTGGTGTTTTGTTGGTTTTAATTTGTACTGGTATGAAGTTCTCATGCCATAATCATAACTGAAGTGACGGCAATATGGCGGCATGACAAAAATAACAGTTAGACCATCAGACCAGGAATACCAGCACTTAGCGCAGTATTGCAAGTTGACCAAACGGACACAAAATGATGTACTGCGAGAACTTATCAGGAAGTTGTCAATCTCAGGGGTATTGAACCCCGTCGATTGACTGCCTATCCATCTCACGCCAATTTGAGTACAAATATGGCGTGAGGCTTCCGACGTTTAGCTAAATTTAGGGGTAGTGTAGAAAGTGATTCCCTGACGATGTCTTCAAAAGATAAGCTTTTTTAGTAAACAGACGATAAATGGCTCAACTTCCCAAAACCTTAGAAGAAGCGATCGCCCAAGCCAAAGAGGCGACACAAGCGGCTCTGGATGATGGTCACCGCCTCCTACAAGTCCAGTTAGTCTTCCCAGAAATTGCTCTCCAAGCCCAGTCAATTGCCCAGCAGTTTATCCCCCTATTTCAAAGCTATGGTTCCGGGCTAAAAGTCTTCTTTCCCGACACAGGGGCGGCGGCTCTGGCTCGTCGGGACTGGGGTGAAGTTCCCTTCAAAGTTAGTGATGTTGGTAGTAGCCGGACATCACCCGAAAAAAAAATTGAGCCGGAGGACGAAGCCTTCTTGGTCATTTCCCCGTCAGCCGTGGAAGTGGCTCAAGTTGAAAAAATGTTCAACCTAGCAGGCGATCGCCCCTTTGTTTTACTCAATCCCCAGATGGAAGATATTTCCATCGTTGGTATTGGCTACTCCGCTCGTCAAATGCGCGATCGCTTCCTCAACACAATCGAGTCCTGCTACTACCTCAAACCCCTCGAAGGAGCCGCTATCCTCCGCACCTACCCCTCCCTTTGGCAAGTCTGGCAAGAAATCAGCGACGGCGAGTACCAGCTCATTACCGAAGAATCACAAAGACCAGCCGGAGACGAACTTGACCAAATCCTAAGCAGACAGCCAACCAGTACCACCGACGAAACAGTAGGCGAGACCCCAGCCCCAACTCCCAAAAAAGCGGGTTTCTTGACCAACTTACAGCGCTTCATGCGTGCCTTAAGTCAGTAGCCCCAGAGCAATAACTCCCTAACCTTTCTCACGTAAATCCTTAACGTAAATGCGATCGCAGCGCTCTGTCTCAACCCCCGTAGCGGGCAGATAACCGCTGCGTTCGTACAACTTCACCGCCTCCGCCAGAACACTTGCCGTTTCAATCCAAACCTGCTCAAACCCCCGTTTAGCGATCGCTACTTCCAACTGCTCCAGCAAATACCGCCCCAATCCCTGCCCTCGAATCTGGGGCAAAAAATACATCTTGCGAATCTCCACAGCCTTTTCCCCTCGTTCCACCGGATAATAAGCACCCGTCCCCACCACCTGTCCTTCCCTCTCAATTACCCAAAACTCCCCACCCGCCTCAACATAAAACCGCTCCACCTCCACCACATCCCGATCCGCTCCAGTCGGCTCCCAAAACAATCCATACTCAACCAAAACCTCCCGAATCACCTCCACCGCACCAAAGCGATCGCCCGCAGTCCAAGAACGAATTAAAAACTCACCATAGTAACTCTTCATATTTCTATTCCCACTCCCTATTCCCACTCCCCCTAACCAACACCCAACACCACAAACCGATCACCCCTTGCACGGGGGGACTGGGGGCGGTGCTGCGCCCCCAGTGGGGGGATTGGGGGGAAGCCCCCCAAATCTTGGTTCTTCCCCAAAAATCAGCTAACTATGAATTCTCGGTTCAGGATACAGCGTCGCTAATAACTCACTTTCCGCGATCGCCAACTCCTCCAGCCGTTGCTTAACCACCTCACGCTCACCGTAAGCATCCGCCAACAACCAATAAACTCCATAGTGACGCGCCTCCGACGCCATCAACCCACCATAAAACTTAGCTAACTCCGGCTCAGGACAGTGCATTGCCAACAAACCCAACCGCTCATGGGAACGCGCCTCAATCAATCCTGAAACTAATAGAGAATCCAGTAACCGCTCCGGTTCCGAGCGTCGAATTAGCGCCTTGAGTCCCGCACCATAGGGAGGAGAGGAAAGCGGTGCTAGGGGAATCCCCCGACGTTCTAGCCACCGATTGACCTGTTCAAAATGTTCTAACTCTTCAATGGCGATCGCAGTTAGCTGCCGCACCAACTGCGTGTAAGCAGGGTAGCGAAACATTAAATTCAGTGCCACTCCCGCCGCCTTGCGTTCACAATGGGAGTGATCCAGGAGAATTACATCAAGGTTGGCGATCGCTTGCTCAACCCAAGTAGGGCTTGTGGGTTGTTTCAGAATATTAATAAGAGACAATGTAATAATAGACATAGTTCAAAAACCAACAAACTTTATTACAAATAGAGAATTCTCTGAGTAGAGAACAGCAACAACAGCGGCAAACCCCCTCAAGCAAGAAACCCATCCCTCTTGGCTCAAGTTATTTTATCAAAGAAACTACAGCCAAATTTTGTTATTAAAGGCAGTACTCAACGCCCAAAGTTTTCATCTGAAATTGATTAATTTTCTCCCGAAACAGTAAGTTCTGGCTTGTTAATTGTATTAACAAATAATAAATCATTCCCAAAGGAAAGATTGTGGAAGTAATCGGGCATACTAAGTACAGTAACTAGCGAAAGTATGTTTTCGACAACAACTGTGCTAACCAAATTTTAAGGGTGCTATCTAACAGTTCAGTGCAATCGGATATGGAAGAAAAAAAATGACCCCCCGTCGTATTGTTATCGGTGACGTGCATGGTCACTACGAAACTCTGATGATATTGTTGGACGAGATCGCACCGACTAGCGATGACAACGTCTATTTTCTTGGAGACTTAATCGACCGCGGCCCTCAGAGCGCTCAGGTTGTAGAATTTGTCAAGCAAAGCCCTTACCACTGCCTGTTAGGAAACCATGAGCAAATGCTCATCGATGTTTTGGGTGACGGGCAAATGTATGGTCCAGCACTGCAAGCCTGGCTCTACAGCGGCGGTCATAGCACAGTTAATAGTTATGGTGAAGGGGGCATTTTACCTGAACATATCAAATGGATGCAGTCACTCCCTACTCATCTAGATCTTGGGGATGTTTGGCTCGTTCACGCTGGCGTCCATCCTACAATCCCCATTGAACAGCAAACCTCCGATCAGCTTTGCTGGATTCGAGATGAATTTCATAGCATGACTCAACCCTACTTCCCCGACAAGCTGATCATTACAGGTCACACCATCACCTTCACACTTCCCAGCGTCCAGCCAGGCAAGATTGCTCAAGGACAGGGCTGGCTCGATATTGATACAGGTGCCTATCATCCCAAAAGCGGCTGGATGACTGCCCTAGATATCAATAACTCCCTCGTTTATCAAGTCAACACCTTTCGCCACCGTCGCCGAACCCTGCCCTTAGCGGAAGCCGTGACGTGGGTTGAGCCTTCTCAGGTGTTCCCGCGTCGTTCAGTAATGCGGTCATAGTACAGGGCGAATTTGGCGCTTGTAGGCAGCTTCATCTAAGCCATCCCCAGTATTCGCCTCAGTAGAGGGAATTTGGCGTTGCAACGTCCCAATGCGATCGCTAGTTGCTGGATGGGTACTGAGAAAGGTGGGAACCGAGCGCTTTTGGAGCAGCTTTTCCATAAACTCCACCATAGCGGATGGCGCATAGCCTGCTCCTCGTAACATCTTCAACCCCTCTCGATCCGCTTCCAATTCATCCTCACGGCTGTTGGGGCGTCTCAAGGCAAGGTCTACCCCAATCTGCACCAACGTATTGCGGTCAAGCCCAGCCGCCGCCGCGACACCACTGGCAACAGCAGACTGTCGTGCTTGCTTTAGTGCGTGACGTTCTGTAATATGACCAATTTCATGAGCCATTACACTGGCTAATTGCGCTTCATTATCTGCGGCGGCCATTAAGCCAGTGTTGACATAGACAAAGCCCCCCATAGTTGCGAAGGCATTGATACTATCATCGGCAACCACTTGAAAGGTGTAGGGAATATTAGGACGACTGCTCTGTTTTGCTAGTTGCTGACCAATATTATTAACGTAGCGATTAATTTCTGGATTGCGATAGAGCCGAACTCGGTTGCTCACCAACTGTTGATTAATCTGCTGCCCAATCTGGACTTCTTGGCGATCGCCCACATTAGAAAGCTGAATAATTTGGACGCCACGAAAAATTAAATCCAGCCATGAACGGGCGTAAGACGCCTGTGGGGCACTTACCACGATCAAAATTGCCATCATTACAGACAGCAACGGATACAACCAGCTACGCCGGGAGCGATTGAAAGAAGAAAGGAAGTTCAATTTCATCGTAGACTAAGCGTGAGGAACAATTGGGGAAAAGGAAAATACAGGTAATGTAGTCCTGCTCAGGTTTACCGACTTCCACCTTAGCGGCAGTTGCCAATCAAGTAGACGCAGTTTAAGTACCGTATGTTGCCTTTTCACCGCTTACTTATCCATTTTTAGCGATCGCTCACTGCCCTGGCTGGAACTTTCAGCACCCAAAAAAGTCATAAGTCGCAATCTTTTCATCACCTCGCCCTCAGCGCAACAGTTGTGGTAATTTAACACCAGACTACAAGTACAAGCCTCATCGCCTTTTCAATAGTTAGCGAAAAGCTGCTTTCATTGTCTTTCTTGTAGTTAGCACACAGAGCAACAGTATCAATGGCTATTTTGGATTCTAAAGGACGCGTCTTCGGTAAAGTCAGCATCTTAGATGTTGGTGCTGCCTTAGTAATTTTGTTAGTGATTCTCGGTATCTTTGTTTTTCCAGGGACAACTGGGTCTTCTATCGCCCAGGTCAATGCCACAAAACCCATCGAAGTAGATGTCATTGTCCGGGGGCTGAGCGTCAAGGAACCTCAATCTCTAATCCAGCAGTTCCGCGACAAAAAAAAGACAAATATCGTTATCCGCAATCAACCTTACGGTCAGGTTGATGTGAAATCTGTCCAAGAACTGGAACGAACCTTAGCCGTACCCCAGCCAGATGGCTCTGTTAAAGAGTTGCCAGACCCTCGTTCCTACTCTTTTAGCACCGATCTGCTAATGACGCTGGAAGGTCGAGGACAAGTGACTGACAGTGGTGCTGTACTAGGTAACAGCAAAATCAAAATCGGGACGCCTGTTGAGTTAGAAGGTTTAGAGTACAACTTCAATGCCAGTGTTATTGATGTTCGCGTCCTGAAGTAGCTTTTACGGCTCATCAAGCCTACCGCTAGCATCTTCAGACTCCCCGATCTTTTAAAAACAGAGGTCATAGCCTCATCTCTGTTAACTCACGGGATGCTTATAGCCGCCGAATTGATTTCGGCGGCTATAAACTAGGAGCTGCATTTATTCAGGCATTAATTGCTAAAATCGCCTTCATCAGCGGAAAAGCGTAAAAAGCGAGTTTGTAGGGCCGCTACTACAATGGCAATAGCGAAAACCAACAGCGGCAACAGCCTAAACTCCTTGCATTGTAGGAAAAGCAAGAATAGAGTAATTCTCTACATACTGAGGTAAGACATACCTGAGAAGCTTGACAAGAGGTTAAGCGCTCTCTAACTCCTCAACGACCCAAGAATCAGCCTCTTTTTAAAACGCTGAGTGTCAACAGGGAGAAATATTTTTTCCCTAATCAGCCTATGTGCTGCTTTCTGAGGATTTCCTTTTTGAGGGGGCTAGGAGAGGTCTGTCGTTGTTAGATTGAAGTATCGCTCCCCGCCCCCCTGTTTAGCTTTTCTCCCCTAATCTCCGGGCTACTAGCAAGCGCTGCTAGCATCATTTCATCACTCCTGCTCCTGCTCTTCATCCTTCAGCCTTTCTCCCCCTCCTCCGATCAATTTTTCCCCAATTTATGAAAGATCGGAGATAATCCACACTAGGGGCATTAACTATTGCATTACGTCTTGAGTCGTCTTATTGGGGTGCATCAGAACCAACAGACGGCTCGTAATTACTGCAAAAAGGCAAAAGAGGGAACTTTCACGACGGTTTTCTCTTCAAAAAATATTTACCAAATCGTGAGCTTTTTACCAACAGGGAAAAGTAAGTATCTGTAATGGCTTAAAAACTTTTGTAGCCTCTAGTATCACACTCCTGTTAAATCTCCATGCTGCAAGCTGTATTAGAAGCACAAATGGAAATGTCCACTTGGTAGCCAGCGACGAAGTAAGGAGTCAGGATGATCCGGAGGGTATTGAGTGCTGTACGTAGTTAATATTTGAAAAATTGATCAGAAGGTTCAACCTTCTGATGTCAAAGCCGTTGAAGGTAGTTTGGTTTTGAGAAACTGCACAAGAGAGAGTGTTATGGCAAAGCAAAGCAGTCTTCCGTGGGAGGAAGCCAGAGATTCGGAAGCCTTTGAATCGGCAGCTAGTTTTAAAGAGTCCCAAGCTGTGATAGCTTCTCCTGTAAGGGAAATAGGTAATTCAGAGCCGAAGCATCTTACTGTCAAACCCGTTTGCGCTCGTCTCAATCTGGAAGATCTTAAATGCTTTGAAGGAGTGGAGAAGCAGTTTCATTATTGGGGAGTGCTGTTTAGAAATGCGATCGCTCTCCAACCCTCCAATCCTGCTTACCCCCCTCGATCTGGTACGACAGTCTTGATGGGAGCACCAGACAGTGGTTGGATAGAAGCAATCTTTCCCAAACCCGTTTGCTTTGTCTGCTGCTACGTCACCAGTTCTCAGCGAACAATCATGTCCGCCTATGACGCTCAAGATAATCTTCTGTTGCGTAGTGAGATGCCGAGTGCCAATCTCGCGGGTTCTAGTTCAGAAATTCTGCCTAATACTCAACTAAGCGTCCAAAGCCCTAACATTTCTCGCATCACCCTTTCAGCCTTCGACGGTCAACTCATCGTCGATGACTTTAGCTTTGGCTTCTAATAAAGAATGAAGTATGAAGGGTGAAGGATGAAGTATGAAGGGTGAAGGGTGAAGGATTAGCTGCTTACGTATAAATACAAATTTAGTGGCGATGTCGCAGTTTGTCCCTGACGCCCAGCGTCGCCTGCGATCGCGTTTCCCTTCGCTCCCTTGTTGTTGAGAGCGATTTTTTATCCTCCCCCCTAAGAAGACTTTGTGAAAGCAAGGGGGGATAGACAGGCTCAAGTTATCGCGGACTGGAAGATTGAGAACGCTGCTGTTGGTAAAAATCCAGCACTTTTTGAGCGTAGGAGGCAGTAGGTTTGGTGTTATAGCGACTGGGGTCGCCTGTCATCCACCAAGCCGCCGTGCGACGGATAGCAACAGCTTCTCGGTTTTCACTAGCAGCATATTGATCGCGCAGCACATCGCGCATCACGCAAACGAGAATGCTACGTGCTGTGACGGGGCTAGCTTCAAAGTCGGCAGGGGTGATTTCTCGCCCAATGCATTGTCTAGACCAACGAGGAATATTGTCAGCTTTCACCTGCCAATCACTGTAGAGTCCATCGTCTTCCCTCCCGGTTTGGGGAGAAGACAACCGTAGGGCTTCTACTAGTGATGCCACTTGAGCATCGGAGATTGGGGAAGAAGACGTCCTTGCTTGTTGAGTAGGCTGAGGTGGAGATGAGCGCTGAGCAGGTGGAGTCGTTGTCGCCTGCGGTGCTGGAGTGGCTGAGGTAGCAGGTGGAGTCGTTGTCGCCTGCGGTGCTGGAGTGGCTGAGGTAGCAGGTGGAGT
>NZ_JCACLG010000053.1:0-18129 GCF_059505785.1 Kastovskya adunca
CTGCTCCTCTGCTTCCCTGCTCCTCTGCTTCCCTGCTCCTCTGCTTCCCTGCTCCAACCCTGTTGACATAACAAGAAATAACAAAAATGCTGTGCACACCATCCTGTAGCTGTACAGTAGGTGGAATTCAGTACTCAGGTGTACCCAGATGAATCTTGCGGTTATTGTAGCGATCGCCTATGGTGTCTTATCTATTATCGGTGGCATTGTTGGTTACAAGCAGGCACAAAGCAAAATGTCCCTGATCTCTGGCAGCGTCAGTGGGACGTTACTCATCCTAGGGGGCGTCGTTGCCACGCTGGGACAGGCTTGGGGGCTGATATTAGCCGCTGTTATTACGGCTGTTTTGATTGTTGTTTTTCTGATTCGCTTATTTAAGACACGCAAGTTCATGCCTGCGGGGTTGATGACAATTTTAGGGGTGGTTGTTCTGGCAGTGATGATTCAGCAAGGGGCTGTGCTGGGATAATCTTGGCGGCGAAAGTAAATTGTTCACCTCCCTCTTATCTGCCCTGATTTATGGGGGGAAGTTGCACTTGCTCTCTAGCAACGAGATAGCATCCTATTTCTATAGCAGTCCTAGATGATTCTGTGAAGGTGAACTCCCCGGCTTCTTAGAGAAGTTGGGGCGCTGAGGCGATCGCATCTCACAATCAGGCAAACGCTGATTGAAAGCGTTGCTCTAGTGCGAAGGAATCGATTTCCGGTAGAGAACATGAGAACTATTATTGGTGGCGATCACTCAATCGGTGTGATCTCCGACACATGCTGGGGACTGGAGTTGCCGCAGAATATCAACGGCAATTTCCTTCAATTCTGGTTAATAAAATTTTGAGCGATATCAGTTCCGATTGAGTGACACTCAGTCGGAGCCTGTCTTTAATGAAGACAACTGCATCAAGTTTAGGGTTATGGCTCAATTTAGTTGAAGAGAAGCAAATTTTGACAGACTCCTGATGGCAGACAATCTGCTACGTTACTAAGTTTGGTTGAACAATTAACCCTTCGTCAGGTACTGAAGTTGAGCAATTTCTATCACTTCAGCCAGAACGTGACGGTCGCAGTAAGTAAATGATATGAATAGGCAACGGCTAAAAATCTTACTGATAGAAGATAATCCTGACGATGCTGAACTTTTACAGGAAATTTTAAGCGAAAGTGCGGTTGGTCAGTGGGAAGTTGTCAACGTCGAGCGCCTCAGTGCTGCCCTCCAATGCCTAAGTGAGAGCGCTTTTGATGTTGTGCTGTCTGATATCTCTTTGCCAGATGCCAAAGGATTAGAGACAGTCATAAGAATTCATGAAGCAGCCCCCGAAGTCCCTCTGCTAGTGTTGACAGGTTTGGATGATGAAGCGCTTGGTTTAGAAGCACTACGACGAGGAGCGCAGGATTATTTAGTTAAAGACCAAATTAATCAAAGTTTGCTTGTCCGAGCAATTCGCTACGCCATTGAGCGAACCCAAACCCAAAAGCAACTGAGTGAGAGCGAACAGCGTTTTCGGGCAATTTTTAACCAAACGTTCCAGTTTATGGCGTTGCTTTCCCCAGAGGGGAAGATTTTAGAAGCGAACCAAACAATACTGGATTGGCTAGAAAAGTCCAAAGCAGAGGTGACCAATTGCCCCTTAGAAGAGACACAGTGGTGGTCGCGATCGCCCCAGGTGCAAGCACGGTTAAAAAATGCGATCGCGGCGGCGGCGGCGGGGAGGTTTGTGCGAATGGAAGTCGAACAAGTCGAAACCAACGATATTGTCTCGGCTGTGGACTTCTCTATCAAACCCGTCATCAACGAAGGACGAGTGTTACTGCTGATTGCAGAAGGACGAGACATTAGCGATCGCTTATCCATCGAGAAATCCCTGCGGCGTCAAGTCGCCGCCGTAGAAGCCGCCACCGATGGCATTGCCATCTTCAACCAAGACTCGGAATACATTTATCTCAATGATGCTTACCTGCAACTTTATGGCTACAGTGATGCCACTACATTGATTGGCAAAACCTGGCGCGAGCTTTCCTCTCTCGAAGAAAATCAGCAATTTGAACAAAATACATTTCCCCTACTTTGGGAAAACGGACAATGGCGAGGCGAAGCCATCGGTAAAAAGCGCGATGGTACAACCTTTCCCGCCGAAATTGGGCTGACTCTCATTGACCAAGACGGATTCATCTGTGTCTGTCGCGACATTACCCAACGTAAACAAGCCGAGACAGAAGTTCTCAAAGCCCTTGCTCAAGAAAAAGAGCTGAATCAGCTCAAGTCCGACTTTGTGTCGATGCTCTCCCACGACTTTCGCAATCCCCTAGCAACGATTCGCTCCTCAGCGGAGTTGCTAGAACACTACGGTCACAAATCAACAGCAGAGAAAAAACATCTGTATTTCGATCGCATCAAAACCTCAATCAAAAACATGACGGCGTTATTAGATGAGGTTTTACTCATTAGCAGTGCTGAGGCGGGAAAGCTTCGCTGTCAACCTGCTCCCCTAGATTTAGAAAAGTTTTGCTACGAACTCCTCGAAGAGCTGCAAGTTAGTGCAGGCGAACACTATCAACTGATTTTCGTCCCACCTCCAAACAACGTTGATAAACCCGCCCTACCTTGCTTTGATGAAAGCCTGTTGCGACATATCTTTGGCAATCTACTCTCCAATGCCATTAAGTATTCTCCTCAAGGGGGAAGGATTTGCTGGCAACTCACCTATGAAAAAGGAGGGGCAATTTTTCAGGTGCAAGATGCGGGAATCGGCATTCCTCCCAGCGAAAAATCACGACTATTTGAGTCATTCCATCGCGCTAGCAATGTTGGCAAAATTCCCGGTACAGGTTTAGGGCTAGCGATCGTTAAAAAGTGTGTTGATGTACACGGCGGTCTAATTGAGTTTGAAAGCACCCCCGGTGTGGGAACAACCTTTATCGTTGTTTTGCCGTTGGGACGAGATGAAGTGTGAAGTGTGAAGTATGAAGGGTGAAGTATGAAGTGTGAAGTATGAAGGATGAAGTATGAAGGATGAAGTATGAAAAAAGTCCTGAGTCCTGAGTAGGCAAGAAAGTATGAAGTATGTTCGGTGAAGCCGTTGCCGGAGGCGCTTGGTGAAGTATGAAGGGTGAAGGGTGAAGTATGAAGTTAGGGGTTATCAATTCTCCCCCGCTCCCCGGCTCCCCCGCTCCCCCGCTCCCCCGCGCTATGCTGGAAGCGCCACTTTGGGGAGTGTAAAGTTAGGCAATGCACTGGATTTTATCGGGCCCATTGAGTGTCGAAAGATTGACGATCGCGATCGCTGATTTACCCGCGTCGTTAAAAGGGACAACACTCGTCCAGCTTACGGATTTCCATTACGATGGTCTGCGGCTATCGGAGGAAATGCTCTCAGAGGCGATCGCCCTTGTCAATCAAATTGAACCGGATCTAATTGTTCTGACGGGAGACTATATCACCGACGACCCCGATCCGATCCACCAGTTAGTGCGGCGGCTCAAACATCTACAAAGTCGTCTAGGCACCTATGCTGTTTTAGGAAATCATGACCTGTACTACCGTCGCTCACAGGCAATTGTCACCGAAGCATTGACCAGCATCGGCATTAAAGTTTTATGGAATGAGATAGCTTATCCCTTAGGAGCAGAATTACCCTTAGTAGGGTTAGCTGACTTTTGGTCGCGGGAGTTCGCTCCCCGTCCAGTGATGCAGCAGCTAGATGCCAAGACCCCCCGCCTAGTGCTATCCCACAATCCGGATAGTGCTGAGGATTTGCGGCAATGGCGGGTTGATTTGCAGCTATCGGGTCACACCCACGGCGGTCAGATTGTGATTCCTGGGTTCGGATCTGCCCCAGTGCTACTGGAGGAGTTGCGAGACAATTTGCCGAAACCGTTGTGGAATTGGATACCCTTTATGAAAGAATGTTCCCGCGTGATGAAGCATTGGAAATGGGCACAAGGGCTGCATCAAGTTGGAACTAATCAGCTCTATATCAGCCGGGGACTGGGAACCTATCTACCGGGACGCCTGTTTTGTCCGCCAGAGGTGACTGTTATTACGTTGGTGTAGTGGCAGGTGAAGGATGAAGGATGAAGTATGAAGTGTGAAGGATGAAGGATGAAGGATGAAGTATGAAATTAATATGGGCAATTAGCCATTAACTATTAGTAAAGGGAAAATTAATGCTTGGGTTCATCCGCTCTGATATTGCCAATCTCTCTGCCTATCAACCTCACCCTGGTGGTGTTTCGGGAAAGCCGGCTGAGATTGAAAGCCTGCCTTTAGACCGCCTCGATACGAATGAAAGCCCCTTTGATTTGCCTGACGAATTAAAGGAAAAACTTGCCTGGAGCTACAAAGAGCAAATCGAGGCAAACCGCTATCCTGATGGCAGTTATGCGGCTCTGAAGACAGCGATCGCGCAATACGTTACCGAGTCGGCTAATCTGCTTGCGGCGATCGCACCAGAGCAGATTTCGGTCGGTAATGGCTCGGATGAACTAATGCGCTCTTTACTGATTGCCACTTGTTTAGGCGGTGCAGGCTCAGTTCTTGTTGCCAATCCCACCTTTTCCATGTACGCGATTCTCGCTCAAACCTTGGGGATTCCAGTAGTTACGGTAGAGCGATCGCCGCAAGCAGATTTTCAAATCAATCTCGAACAAGCCCAAGCCGCGATCGCACAAACCCAAACGCCCCCGATTCGGGTCGTCTTTGTCGTCCACCCCAACTCTCCCACCGCCAACGCCCTCACCCCGGCGGAATTGGACTGGTTGCGGAGTCTCCCGGAACACATCCTCGTCGTCATTGACGAAGCCTATTTTGAATTTAGCCAAACCTCTACAGTAGGGGAACTGGCACAGCACCCCAATTGGGTGATAACGCGCACCTTCTCCAAAGCCTTCCGCCTAGCCGCGCACCGCCTGGGTTATTGTGTCGCTCACCCAGAAGCGATCGCTGTCTTGGAAAAAATCCGCCTCCCTTACAACCTCCCCACTTTCTCCCAATCCGCTGCTTTGCTTGCCCTTACCCACCGCCAGCAGTTACTCGCCTCAATTCCTCAACTTATTTCTGAGCGAGACAAACTTCTCACTACCCTCGCCCAGCATCCAGCTTTACAAGTTTGGCCAAGTGCGGCTAACTTTATCTACCTACGTCTCCAAACTGCCGATGGGGAAGCCTTAACCCAAATCCATCAAAAACTCAAAGCTCAGGGAACCTTAGGGCGTCAGATTGCCGGAGGATTGCGAATTACTATTGGTAGCACCGATGAAAACGCCCGAACCCTCAATCGTCTAGAAGCCATTTTGGCGGAGCATTTTCCTTCAGCCTCTGGCGTCTAAACTCCCCTAGTACCGCCGCGCTAGCTTTTCATCCCAATATCTACTCGGTCAGCCGTATCTCTTACCTTACGAATAGTTTCGGGTAAGACACCCACTAGCAGCGCAAAGGCTTCATCCGGTAGTTGGGCAATTGTTTTGGCGTCAAAGTACTGCTCAAATTGATTGAGAATCATCTGCGCCCGTTGCAGCGGTACGGGGTTATCTGTAATTTGTTTAGTGAGTCGTACCCATTGCCGCCGGATCAAATAAGCTCGTTGTCGCTCATCTGATGTTTCCGGATCAATTAGCGAGAGATTACCAACGGGCAACACTCGCTGACAATCGGCATCAAAGGAACCGCCAACCGCCGAGCCGGGGCCGGCAAACTCGGCGTGAAATTGCTTGTAAAGAATTAAGCCATTTCGTCGCCGACTATTGACAACCAGCAACTGTTGGTCATGCAACTGCTTGAGAATACCCAATGCTTGTGAGTCCTCGTATGGCTCTGGGCTATCCTTTTTCATGCCACTATAGCCTCGATTGGCGGAGCTTGGGCCGCGCCTAGGTACCTCCTCACCGTAAAGAGCCGTTTGGCTACGCTGTATATTCTCACTATCCATTGCGACTCATGTTGCTCAACGACCCGAAGGGAGAATGCACGAAAATCAAAAGTCTGGCTGATAATCTTAAATTTTTGTGAGTTTAGTACAATCCACACATGCTTTGAGGGAGCGGTGCAATTTGTTCTCAATTACCCTATCAGACAATTCGATTGATATTATTGATCGTCCTCTCCGTTAATAATTTCATTTTATGGTACGCGGCTTGCCTACAGAAAATCTTGTTATCCCAAGCTACTCTTTTTGAGATTCTCAAAACATTTGTCAAGGAAGTTCGAGAAATTCCGGACATTTTTTAAAGTAATGCTCAAGAAATTGCCCCAGGCTTCCGGAAAAATATGTTCCGGTTCAATAGCGCCAAAGCTAAAGCCTGAAGGGATTGTCTCCTCTAGGAGTGCCAATTAGTCGCCGTCTGAATTTTTTAACCAACGTTCAACAGGTGCGGTTAAGCGATCGCCGGAAGTGTGGAATGCTTATGCAAAAACAGACGTTTGGGTTGCCCCAAAAACCAGGTACCGAGGCTGGAATCTACAGAGCGCACTTGGTAGCCGAGCTGACGATAAAGCTGCCATGCTGAATGGTTGTTTTCTAGGACATGGAGGTAAAGATCAGAAAACCCCCACTCTCTAGCCGTGCGTTCACAGCTTAGAAGCAATTGTTGAGCCGCCCCCCGGCGTCGATGTGACCGTTTCACCGCCAAGTTAGAGATGTAAGGATATTGAGAACTCCCTAATTGCCAGTAGGGGGGAGAACGCAAAGCAAGTTCTACGGTTCCCACTAGTTCCTCACGATTTCCTGTGATCGTAGCCACCGATTGCACCGCCACTAAACAAGCGTAATGGGGAGCAGGCGATCGCAACCGATTGCGTAAATCTTCATAAATTCCTAAGCGTAGGATCGGGTAAGCCCAGCCACCGATCCCGGTGCGTGAGTGAAAGCTGTCCGCTAAGATTTCCGCCAGCTCAGTTAAGTCACCAGTCTGGGCGGTGCGGATCAAAAAGTGAGTCCCGGTAGTATTAGAATCCTGACTACCCCAGGAGGATTCAGAAGGCTTCAAGCAAAAGGATTTTGGGTTCACAACCACAAGAATTTTTGGCTAAAAATATACAACAAAAATGTTCAATACGAACAACCGATCAAAAATTGATAATCACTACTTGAAGAAAATAAATGTCGGCTACAGCTAAACACCAATGTTCAACCAAATCAGTTGTTTTTTCTAGGGACTTTACCGCCTCGTTTTGGACATTTTCGTGTAGCTTAAAGTTTGCAGTAAATTATGGGCGAAACGGGGGTAAAAGCGGTAGTGGTTTTCAACGTGCAGGAACAATCTCTATCCTGTCTCTGGCATCTCTTCTAGACTAAGACATCGAGAGTCTTAACGGCAGCTTGCTTATCAGGCAGCTACCTAAGCTAGCAATAGCTTAGCAAACCCCATAGGATAGTACTCTGAGGGCTGCAGATAATCTCTTTCGAGGAATATGGGTCGTCAGTTGTCAGACAACGTAGTTTAGCTACCTTTCCAGAAGGATAGTATTGTACAAATAGTGCATCGAGCGATAAAAGTAAAAGTTCAGCCATAAGCCGCTTGCGTTCTGACTTAACGCAACGCTTGCTGTCCGGATGAAGAGTAATCATCAAGGTATGTCTCAAGAGTGCTCAGATATAACTGAGTATTCAGATCGCTAGCTTAGTAGTCGCGCTCAAACCGTGGGCTTTTGAATGGAAAGTAGGATGCTAAAACGTTAGAAGCAGTTTTTTTCGGGACAACCTCAGGAAAAAGACAATAGATACAACGTTTTCAAGACTACGGGGATACCTGTGGCACAGTCTTTTGTCATTTCGCTGGGGAACGCGGTTCTTCACGCTCTCCCTTGGCAAAAAGGAGTGCCAACGACTCAACCGAGTAGGCAATCAAGAGAAGTATCATCAAGATTTGTCACACTTGAGAAGGTCACACCGTCAGACAGGAATCAAGATTATTCAGGGTGTAGGACTTACGATAACGACAGATCGCACCAACTACTACGGTGGGCTGATCGGCTATAGCCAGGAACTTTAATGATGATTAGTAACGTTTACTTAAATCAACCACCTACGTAACGCCATTTGCAGCGGAAAGAATCTGTGAATCAGAGGAAACTGTCTTTGTCCTTTAAAGCCCAGCTCACCAGGAGAGCGGTGCATGAAACCTCAAGCAAGTAGTAAGCCTAAGCTTTTGGTCGTTGATGATGAACCCGATAATCTCGACCTGCTTTACCGTACATTTCACCGCGAGTATCAGGTACTGCGGGCAGACAACGGCCCTGCTGCTTTAGAGATTTTGGCGAAGGAAGGAGATGTTGCCGTAATTATTTCTGACCAGCGGATGCCCTTGATGAGCGGGACAGAGTTTCTCAGCCTCACCGCTACCCGCTACCCGGATATTATTCGGATTATTCTGACGGGCTACACCGATGTTGAAGACCTGGTGGAGGCAATCAACGCTGGAAAGGTTTTTAAATACGTAACGAAGCCTTGGGACGCCGATGAGCTTAAGACTGTAGTTCGTCAAGCCTTAGATACGCACAACGTCTTGAAAGTGCGGACAGAGGAGTTGTGCCGGACGCTGCGCCGGGAATCGCTCCTGAATACAGTCACAAACACAATCCGTAACGCCCAGTATGGACGCAGTGGCGGCTCTCCTCTACAGCAAATTTTGCAACGGATTGTGGAGACGGTCGGGCACATGCTGGAGGTAGATATCTGCATTTTGCGACCGTTTCAGGATGCTCAGTTGGTTGAGGACTCCTTTATCTACCGAGCGCAAGCCCGTGAAGGGAGCCACGCCAGTAACCAAGAACCTCCCCTGGCCTTATTAGAGCAGATGGTGTGGGAAACCCAGGATATTGAAGTAATTAACGATATCCTGAGCGACGATCGCTTCTTGGACGATAGCGCTGAAATCCAACAACGGGTTGCGGCTTATCAGCAAGCCAATATTCGCTCTAGCTTAGTCGTCCCACTGTTTAGTCAACTAGAGTTGATGGCTGTTCTGGCGTTGCATCAATGCGGCGAACCCTATACCTGGGAAGATGACGAAATCCAGCTTGTGGTGATGGTTGCCGATCAAGCCGCCCTAGCTCTGTCTCAGGCACGGGCATACGAGCAACTCCGGGCATTAGCCACGCGGGAGGCGTTGGTCAATACAATCACCACCACGATCCGTTCTAGTCTCGACCCTCAAGAAATTTTTACGGCGATTACCCAGGAACTAGGGCAAGCACTAGAAGTCGATGGCTGCGCCTTGTCCCTCTGGAAAGATAACGATGAATTTGTTCAGTGTGTGGGGTTATATGACGGCAAGTCAGCCCAAGCCCTCTCTACCCACGAAAGCATTAGCCAGTGGCAGTTAGGCACGCAGGAGACGGAGGATTGGCAAGATCAACAAACCCCGACCACCTCTTCAGCACAACCGTCTTCCTCATCTTCAATCTCCAATCCCCATGCCTCAACGTCTTCTTTGCCGCAGTCGATTGTTCCGATTGCGGGCAATCCGGTGTTGCAGCAATTGCTGACTACCCAAAAGCCAGTGGTGATCAGCGATCTGGAAACCAAGCCCCAATTGCACGGGCTAGATTTGCCACTGCGAGAACCCGCACGGGCGCTGCTAGTTGTGCCTTTATTATCCGATGGCAGGATTATTGGTAGCATTACGTTGCGTCAGACTGACCGCTCCCGTCGCTGGCATTCGTCTGATATTGAGCTGGCTGAGGCTGTGGCTTCTCAAGCGGCGATCGCGGTGCAACAGTCCCGACTTTACCAAAAAACCCGCCAGCAAGCGGAACGTCTGCTGGAGCTAGACCGCCAAAAGACGGAGTTCTTCCAAAATGTCTCCCACGAGTTTCGCACGCCTCTGACGCTGATGATTGGCCCCTTGGAGTCAGCGATGAGTCAGAAGCAGGATTTGCCCTATGAGCAAGCCGCGATCGCCTTGCGAAATTCCCGCCGCTTGTTGCGGCTTGTCAATCAGTTGCTCGATTTGCAGCGGTTGGATGCAGGGCGAATGCAAGCGAGTTTCCGTCCTTGCGACTTAGTGGAGTTCGTCAGTCAAATCGTAGAAACTTTTCGCCCCTACTGCGAGAAAAAAGATCTTTCCATCTCCACCCATCTGACTCCTTGCTCTCCGGTTTATCTGGATTTAGAAAAATTCGACAAGGTGCTATACAACCTCCTATCGAATGCTATGAAGTTTACGAGTCCAGGGGGGAATATTGCGGTCGCTATAGAACCCGCAGGCGACCATATCCGCCTCCAAGTGCAAGACACGGGGATCGGGATTCGCAAAGAACAAGTCCCCCATCTATTCGAGCGCTTCCGCCAAGCAGAAGGCTCCGTCAACCGTTCCTATGAAGGGAGTGGTTTGGGGCTGGCGCTGGTGAAAGAACTAGTCGAACTCCACGGCGGTCAAATCTCAGTGGAGTCTGTGTATACCAAAGGCACAACCTTTACCGTTTGGCTGCAAACGGGAACCACTCACTTACCTCTAGATATGGTGCTGGAAGTGCCGACGGAAGTTCAAGCAAGCCGAGCCGCTGTGGAATTGGCGGATTTAGAAGTTGATTTTCCCATTGAGGAGGTTACGGAGTCGGAAGTTCAGTCGGAAGTGGCTTCTAGTCCCCAATCTTCAATCCCCATCCTGGTTGTAGACGACAATCGGGATTTGCGGACTTATGTGTCCCAGATTCTCAAAGCAGAAGGCTATGAGGTTTTTAGTGCTCGCAATGGGGAAGAAGGATTCCGTGTCGCCCAAGAGCGCCGTCCGTATTTGATTGTGACTGATTTGATGATGCCCATAGTATCCGGTTTGGATTTGATTCGGATGATTCGGGGAAATGAGGAGTTGAAGGGAACGCCGATTATTCTGCTGACGGCAAAAGCTGATGAGACGACCCGAATTGAAGGGGCAGAACAGGGAGCAGATGCTTATCTGTCAAAGCCCTTTAACGACCGGGAATTGCTGGCAGAAGTCCGGAACCTGCTAGCGCTAAAAGCAACGGAGCGGCGAGTCGTTGAGCTAAATAGCTATTTGACGGAGTCAGTACTCAAACGCTTTTTGCCCCCGGCGATGGTGCAACAATGCGCTACAGGTGAGATGGCACTAGATTTACGTCCGGAGCCTCATTTGGTGACGATTCTCTTTAGTGATATTGTCGGCTTTACCCAGCTTGCTAATACGTTGCGATCGCGTCGCGTTGCCGAGTTGCTCAATGAATACCTTCAGGCAATGACTCACGCGGTATTTGACAACGGTGGGACGGTCGATAAGTTTATGGGAGATGCGATTATCGCCCTATTCGGTGCGCCCGAAGAATTGACTCCCAACGAACAAGTGCGGCGAGCGATCGCCACGGCTAGAGCCATGCACCTTTCCCTAGCAAAACTCAACCAACGCTGGCAAGAGCAAGGGATTGTTGGCGGAAATGGCCCACCCCCAGTCCAGTTCCGCTGCGGCATTCACCAAGGCACCGCTGTGGTGGGGATGTTTGGCAGTAGCGAACGCTCGGACTATACCGCCATTGGCCCTTCTGTGAATATCGCTTCTCGACTACAAGAAGCGGCAGAACCCAATTCTTTACTCGTTTCCGCCACTGTTGCAGATTATTTAAGTGACGATGAAATCACTAAGTTCACTCCGCTAAAGCTTAAGGGTGTGGATGAGACGGTTCTCGCCTTTTCGGTGAAAACTGTTGATGAGAAGGATGAAGGATGAAGTGTGAAGGATGAAGGATGAAGGATGAAATTTGGGGGTAAGGCACAGTGCCAAGTTCTAAGCGGTTTGTAGTGAGGCTTTAGCCCTCGTGCCTAGAGCCTAAGCCCTTAGTACAAAGCAATTTAAGAAGTTTTACACTGAGTAAAAAACGTTGTAGAAAAAATTATCCGGTTTTTTAAGTGCTAACTGTGTATAAATATCAGGCGCTCGCATTATTTCAATTTCAGGGCACTACCAACGCGTGAATTTAACTAACTTGCCTGCTATATCAGAGCGACGTCACGCCGATCCTCCCGTGCTGTGGGGGGCTGTATTCCTTAGCTCTGTGGTTATCCATTTGTCTTTGTTTTGGTTGTTGCGTCCCTCACTGCTAGGACGCGCCCCGACTAATCAAGCGACTACCGAGCCGATTCCGATTGATTTGATCATTACTCAAGCGCCGAAGACACCTTCACCACCGCCTCAGCGAGTATCGGCTACATCCGCACCAGCCAGTCGGCAGGTTCCCTCTACAAGCCAGCCAAGGACGACTAGGACTACTGTTCAGCCGTCTCAGCAACCTGTCCCCCGTCAACCCACTCGCATTGTTTCTCCCCCGCCTCAGCCCCAAACTCCGATAAGAACTGAACGTCCCCGGATTGCTCCTACTCCTTCGCCTGCACCCAGCACGCGCCCGGATGCCGTGCAACCCTCTCCTGCGAGGACACCAGGGGAGGGAAGATTGGCTCAACTACCCTCTCTCTCTCCCTCTCGACCGTCTCCCTTCTGGCGCACACCAGAGCCATCTCCGGCTGCTCAACCTTTGCCCTCCCAAACGGCACCTTTACCTCCACGGCAAGCAATAGTGCGATCGCCTGCTGCTCCAGCTTCCCCAATCCGGCAAAGCACTCCCTCCCCTTCTCCTGCAAGGCAAGAGCCAGTGCGATCGCCTGCTCCTCCAGCTTCCCCAATCCGGCAAAGCACTCCCTCTCCTTCTCCACAACGACAAACAATAGTGCGATCGCCTGCTGCTCAACCATCACCAATCCGGCAAGCCACTCCCTCCCCTTCTCCTGCAAGGCAAGAGCCAGTGCGATCGCCTACTCCTCCAGCTTCCCCACCGCCTACACCCCCTCAAAGCCAACCTTCACCTGCCAGAGAGCCTGCACCGCCTGCTCCTCCAGCTTCCCCACCGCCTACACCCCCTCAAAGTGAACCTTCACCTTCACCCGTTGCACCACTCCCTGCACCGCAGATAGCCCAGGGAATTCTTACCACAGTGTCTAATTATCGTCTGGCGAATGCTGACAAGGATATTCCTGATGTGCTTCCTGAACCCCAGCAACGGGAGAAGTTAATTTCTGGAGTTACCTATCCTTTGCCCCAGGCGGGTGATTCATCTGTGGTGTTGCAAGTTGACTTGTTGCTAGATGACACGGGTAAAGCAGAAGTGCAGTCTACCCAAGTGCTACAAGGAAACCCGACGATTGCCCCCGATCAGTTAGCCCAGACAATTCTTCAAAACTGGGAGTTCACGCCAGCTTATCAAGCTGGTCAACCTGTCTACAGCTTGTTAAGAGTCGAATTCAGGATAGTTCCCCAGGCTAATTAAGAAAGGCTAGTTTTGGGGTTCAATTACAAGGGAAAGTATGCTACCCTATATAGGCTGACCAAAAATCAGCCAATCTGCGGGCGTAGTTTAGTGGTAAAACCTTAGCCTTCCAAGCTAATGATGCGAGTTCGATTCTCGCCGCCCGCTTTTCTTGATTTAGAGTAACTAATTATTTTTCATCAGTGACAGATTGCTGTCGTTGGGATGAATTAGATGTCTTTAAAAACGGAATGGTGAATTCTTTCCTATACTCATCCCTGATGTGCAGTACTTGTGAGGGTGATTTGTGTGCCAACGCTTCAAGTCCAAGAAGCTTACTATTTTTACAGAACATACATCCTTGAATACAGCCGCGATAAAGCGGAAATTTATCAGCGGTATGGTTTCTCCTTGCAAGGAAGCGTAGGTTCAAAAGATTGGGAGGTAGTTGCTGCAATTTTACTGAACGATAGAGCGAGAAGCGGTGATGGAGCAGATTTGGTGAACTACGAAGTTAAATCTGCTGTCATTGGAGGCAGCTTTGAGTATCAATATCATAGGAATCGTGGGCTGAACAAACTAACCGATGACAGAGATGTAGATCACATTTTTGTTGCTAGAAGTAAAACTTATATGAATGTTGAGGTTTGGCTGGTCGAGCGTACTAAGATGATTCCCACGTTCGATAGGTGGCTACCCGAACTTCTTCAAAACTATGAAATTGCAGAAAGGCAAAGGTTCCGACGCTCGGTCACTTATGGATTTGTCAGGAGTCAAGGTATTCGGCTTCTAGAAATTAGCGATGGAGAGCTAACGTATTTCCTTGAAGCAATTTAACTAGAGAATTCAATATATTTTCGGCAACCCAGGCAATGACAGGTACACAAACAGCATCACCAAATCCAGTTAAAGCTTGATTGATTTGCGATGGAATAGGGTAATTATCCGGAACGCCTTGTAGCCTTGCATATTCACGAGGTGTCATCAGGCGCATTCTGACAGTTCCTTGTCCAACTTTGACCAACATTTGCCGACTACTACCACCTTTAGCTGTTCTTAGGCAACCTGCAATACCATCTTTTCTAAGTTCTGCGCGTTGCTTTCCGTCACGAACCCGCCTGTACATCGTGCAGTAGGAGTAATATGGTAAGTCCTGCAATTCTTTTAGATAGTTGAGATTGACAGGCGACATCATATTTAAATGACGTTTCACTTCATTATCAAGCCACCAACGATTATCATCATCTGATATATTTTCTACAACACAACTCAAATTAGTTTTCACTTTTTCAGGTAATGGTGGAACTTCTACAAAATTCCAACGTAGATCATGATTAGCCGCAATCGCTTTTTCAAGAGCCTGAGTTTTAAGTGAGGAAGAACGTCTTGTAAAAATTGATAGGTTTTGATTTACATAGGGTGTATGCACTCCAATTACAAAAATTCGTGGTCTACTCTGAGGCACAAAATGAACTGCATTGATGGCATAAACATCACAGGCATAACCCAACCGATTCAACTCCTGAATTGTAATTCGGAAGTCCTGCCCACTATTTGAAGTAAGCCAACCCGTCACATTTTCAAGCATCACAAGACGAGGTTTATTCGCCTGATTCTCAAGAATTTGAGTAAAGCCCCAAAAAGCGCTAGAGTGTTGACCACTAATACCCTTTAAGTTGCCTGCCAAGGATAAGTCGATACAGGGAAATGAAGCTGTCGCAAGTAATGTATTAGGAATGTCGGCAAGACAAACAGAAAAAATATCTTGAATCCTATAATGCTTGCTTGCATCCTTAAAGTGAGCAGAGTACATCTCAAATTTGTCATGCGCCCAATCATTTGCGAAGACAACTTTCCAACCTGTTTGCTCTAGCCCCAATCTTACTAAACCAATTCCTGCAAAATACTCTGCACAGGTGAGAAGCTTGTCAGAGATTTCGGTATCACCCACACTGGGTAGAGCCTTGTGTTTCATCACCGAAAAGGCCATAGTTCTTACGTTACCGATGTATTTCGCAGATTCATAGCTAATGCGATAAAAGCATAGCGTTATTTATTATGCTAGGTCAACTAAATTTTATGAAGTGGTTTAGAGAGAAACTATATCAACTGAGAACTCGGCATGGGTTGACACTAATATATCTAGGCAATCGGTTAGGTGTTCATAATACATTCGTATCGCAACTAGAGAAGGGGAGGAAAAGTTCCCAACGCTGAGATAACGTTTGAAAGTTGCGGATACTTTCGATGTGACCACCGATCATCTAATGCGTGATGGGCTAGACTTGCCGGAAGATAGTCGCTGAAAATGCTTTATAACAAAGCTTATGCATTCAACCGACGTGAACGTGAGTCCCATATGGCTCAAACGAGCAAATTAAGTTGAAAGTCAAGCAAAAACGAAGCGACTCGATTTAACAATTAAATGCAGCAGATGGTCGAAATCTGTCAGCGGATAATGTGTGAAGCGGAGCTATCGCCCTTAACGGAATCGCTCATTCATTCCCTGCCAACTTCGACCGCAATGCTTCCCACGCCTCAATCTGCTGCTGTAATTGATGGATGCGATCGCCTAATCAACCCTCTCTTCCGGCGATCGCCTTTTCCGCTGTAAATCCTCAGGCTGTGAAATATCCACCAGTTCCCCCTCCTCAAGCCCAATCGGATCAAGACGTGGAAACGTTGCGGCTACGCTAACACTGTTTGCGATCGCGCTGCACTCAGGTAGGCTAACCTACAGGCAATTGTGCAGAGGAGAGTGCTGTCGTGAGGAAACTGTATTTCTTAGTCCCTGGAACAGATGGTAAATTTGCCTGTGGTGGTTTGTGGGCAGAGTTAAAAACCCTGAATTTGGCTAAACAGGTTTGCAGTGCTGATGTCGTGACTTACCGTCAACGAGAACAAGACACACTTTTTATTGATGACTTACTAAAAAAGAAAAATTTAGAGGATGTCATTTTTGTGATCAGTTGGGGATTTGATGTTCCCAAACTGGCGGCTAAGCTCAAACCTCACAACGTCATTTATCATGCCCACAGTGCAGGCTACGGATTCCGACTCCCTTCAAGTATTCCGATTGTCACCGTTAGCCGAAATACGATGGGATACTGGGGACAACAATCACCCAACTCACTGATTTATTATTTACCCAATCAGATTTCTGATCAATTTCAAAATTTAAACCTTGAGCGGGATATTGATGTCTTAGTTCAGGCTCGAAAGTCGTCTGAATATTTACTCCAGGAATTGATTCCCGCGTTGCAGAAGCAGTGTAAAGTATGCGTTGTTGACTCCTATGTCGAAGATATAGCCCAACTCTTCAATCAGACCAAAGTTTATCTCTATGACTCTGCTGAGTATTGGGCACAACAGAGGGTGAGTGAAGGATTTGGTCTGCAACCAATGGAAGCTCTCGCCTGTGGCTGTCAGGTTTTCTCTAGCGTCAATGGCGGGTTAGCGGATTATTTAGATCCCGGATTCAACTGCTACAAAATCGCCGGATATTCCAAAGAGTATGATGTTCAACGTATCTTAAAGATTCTGGATGCTTCTGCATCAGTTACCTTATCTGAGCAGTTTTTTGCAGAGTATCGAGCGGCAAATATTACTAAACGTCTCCAAGTAATCTTAGCGGATATCAATAATTTCTTTGACCATAAAAAACATCACCCCGCCAACATCAAAAGCTTGACGAAAATACGTGCTGCAAAATTACTCAACCAGCGAATAGTAGGAAAACTGAGAAAGAAATATAGCCGTCCTAAATGATTCCGTGAAGGCGAGAATCCCAAAGTCCTATTAAGTCGGGGATCTGAGGCGATCGCCTCTCACAAATATCTAAACCCACTGCCCAGGATCGAGTTGATAGTAATGTTGCAGTTGCTCATAAAGTGCTGGATGCTTCTTCAGTAATTGCTGCGGTTTTTCAAAGAAAGTCTCAGTCGCTACAGCAAAAAACTCTGCGGGATTGGTTGCGCCATAGCTATTCATTACAGTCTTTGCACCTCGTTGCACATCCTGACAGAGTTGTTGATATTCTTCCGTCATCACTTTTGCCCAAATCGGATAGTCTGAGCTGTGCGGCAAAATCGGTACACCCTCAGCACTACCATCTTCTTGATCCAACTGATGGGCAAATTCATGCAGCACAACGTTATGTCCATCCCTCCAATTGCCAGTGTCTCGTTTCACCTGTTCCCAAGACAGTACCAATTGGTCTCTTGTCCACGATTCCCCTAGTCTTGCTACCCGCTCTTCTTCAACAACATAATTCCCCAAAGAACTCGTTTCATTCACCAGATAAGCGCTGGGATAAACCAGAATTGAGCGCAGTTTAGGAAAATACTTTCCGCGCTCATTAAGTAAGAGTAAACAGGCGACAGCCGCAACAGTTAACTTCATTTCTTCCGTCACCTGCAATCCTCCACAGCCAATAAATTGTTTCTCCGCTAAAAACACTTGAATGTGTCCTCGAAGTCGCCTTCGTTCAGCGGGATGAACCTGGTGATAAATAGGAAGATTATTCTCAACAATGGCATTGTAAATTGCAGGAAAAGGACGCTGTCTTATTCGGTTTCGTTTTTGTTTGATCAGGATGGGATGGACTAAAATTCCCGCGATAATTAGCCCAATGATCAGAAAGACAATAATTGTTTCAACCATTAACTTTTAAGCAGATGGAAAGGCGCTCAATTTGGCGGTCAAACTCAAGATCTGATATCGGAATGCTTCGTCCCTACATCCTGAGAATTGGAGGTGCGATCGCCGTTACAGGAACAGGGGTTTTCTGGAATTACACCATCGACGTTAAGCAGAATGGCACTGATTTAAGAAAATTCATCACAACCGATCAAACCTTGTGCAGGGGGTCTGGGGGAGGCACTCAT
>NZ_JCACLG010000054.1:0-17886 GCF_059505785.1 Kastovskya adunca
TGACCCAAGAATCCCACGGTTTTAGCTTTTAGCGCAACCGTGGGAGTGTCAATAACATCGTTTGGCAATCAGTCTATCGAGAACTCGCACGCAACTGTTCAACAAACGCCCCATGTTCTGATGTTGCCAACCCCTCCTGTAACACCGATAGCACCTTAGCTAAATCTCCTTTTAGCAACGCCGATACTGCTAACCATAAACCCAGAAAAACCTCGCTACGCACCACACCCTCTTCATCCGGTTGCAAAGAAACATACTCGCCTTCTTTAAACCGAAACCAATCTAGGCGGCGATCGTAAACCTGCCACACCAGATACTCCTGCACCTGATTGCGGCGGTAAACCCTTAACTTATCGTGCAAATCATAAGCAGCACTACTAGCGGCTACTTCCACAATTAATTCCGGCGCACCTTCCACATAGCCATCATCGCTGATGCGCGATTGTCCTCCCACACTTTCATTTAATCGTAGTAACGCATGAGGCTGAGGTTCGTTGTCCATATCTATGCGTACTGTGGCATTGTCAGCCAAGTCAATCCCAGGTATGGCAGCCTGATAGACTCCTAAGCAGGTCATAATCTGGGCGTGAGGTCTACCGTGACTGGTAATCCGAACTGGCGACGCCATATATACGACTCCTTCAATTAATTCTGCTTTCTTAACATGAGACATCGCCTCGTAGCGTCGCTCAAATTCCTGGCGCGTTATGCGATCGCCATTTTCTAGCGGCGGTAATTTGGGCATCACCGTTTGCTCTGGAATTGTATTTGTCACTGATTTTTCAACCGCCATAAACCACTACCATTTAACCTTTACCGCCAGTTTATCCTTGGGAAATAACATCTTGCGTTGCCTTATGTACCTCTTGCTGGGTTTTATGAGCTTCGGTAGCGTCCTTTGATTTATGGCTAGATTTGCTCATCAACCTACCCCCTTATTACTAACTGAATCTGTTGCTGTGAAGCCTAATTTAGGCAAGCTAAATGGTGCGACTATCAAAAGACAGTAGACTTTTTTGCCTGACTCAACCAAGCAATTGTTCAGTTAAAATTTGTTAGAATTTATACCATTTTGCCCACAAACTTGCGAATTTATGTTAGAGAATCTACTCCTCGGAGGAGCCTTAATATTCAAAAACGCCTTACGATATCGAGGACTCCGATTCAGTCCCGGCAATTATCTTAGTAGTCAAAACCCTAGTTATAGAATCGCACCCGCTGCAACGGCGTTGATTATTTAAACATACGTATCTCTACAAAAAATCAAGCTTAGCTTGTTGTTAAAAACCGAAAAGTAGGAAGCAAAATCATGGCAATGAATGTCACTCAAAAGCTGATTAAGTCCCACTTATTGTCTGGCGAAATGGTGCCGGGGGAGGAAATCGGACTGCGGATTGACCAGTCGTTGACGCAAGATGCGACAGGCACAATGGTCATGCTGGAGCTGGAAGCGATGGGCATTGACCGGGTAAAAACGGAGCTTTCCGCGCAATACGTTGACCACAATTTGCTGCAAACCGATTATAAAAATGCCGACGATCATTTATTTCTGCGGTCGGCTTGTCAGCGGTTCGGAATTTGGTACAGCCGCCCTGGTAATGGCATTTCTCACGCCGTTCACATGGAACGCTTCGGCATTCCCGGTAAGACGCTGATTGGTTCCGACAGTCACACCCCGGCGGCAGGTTCTATGGGCATGTTAGCCTTTGGTGCGGGTGGCATTGATGTGGCGATCGCGGCCATTGGCGAACCCATGTTCATCAAAATGCCCAAAGTCCTCGGCGTCAAACTGACAGGGAAATTGCCGGATTGGGTCAGTGCCAAGGATGTCGTGTTGGAAATGCTGCGGCGTTACGATGTCCACGGCTGTCGCGGGATGATTGTCGAGTACTATGGTTCCGGACTAGAAGCACTCAGGGCAATGGATCGCCACGTCATTGCCAATATGGGAACGGAGTTGGGCGCAACCACAACGGTTTTCCCCTCCGATGCGGAAATTCAGCATTTCCTCACGACTCAAGGAAGAGGTGAAGATTGGGTGGAACTCGTCGCTGATCAAGGGGCGGAATATGACGTTTATGACGAAATCAACCTCTCGGAGTTAGTCCCCCTAATCGCTTGTCCCAGCAGTCCGGGGAATGTGGTTCCGGTTACAGAAGTGGCAGGGCGTCCTGTGAACCAGGTGGTGGTCGGTTCCTCTGCCAATCCAGGGTTACGGGACTTTTGGATCGTCAGTGCGATCGCCCAAGACAAAGTTGCCCACGACCGAGTTTCCTTTGACATCAACCCCACCTCTCGCCAATTGATCGAGAACTTGGCAGCCATGGATGACACATTCCTGAATCTCATCCACAGTGGCGCACGCTTCCACCAAGCGGGATGCTTGGGTTGTATCGGTATGGGACAAGCCCCCGCCTCGGATCAAATTTCCCTGAGAACCATGCCCCGCAACTTCCCCGGACGTTCCGGTACTGCCGATGACCAGGTTTACCTGTGCAGCCCTGAAACCGCTGTGGCGGCGGCACTCACGGGGGAAATTACCGACCCCCGCGCCTTAGAAAAAATCTACGGCATGACCTATCCCCAGTATGTGCCGCCGGAAAGGGAAATTATCAATACAGATATGCTGGTTGCTCCGCCAGAGGATGGTAGCAACATTGAGTTGGAAAAAGGGCCAAATATTAAGTCCTTCCCAGAATTTGCAGCCTTACCCAATGACTTTTCCGTTCCCGTACTTTTGAAGGTGGGCGACAATGTTTCGACAGATGAAATCATGCCTGCGGGGGCACGGGTTTTGCCTTTCCGGAGTAATATTCCGGGGATTAGCCAATTTGTCTATTACATGGTTGATGAGACGTTCTCAGAACGGGCGCAAATTGCCCAAGAAAAGTTTGGCGGTCATGTGATTGTGGGGGGAAGCAACTACGCTCAAGGTTCGAGTCGAGAACATGCCGCGATCGCGCCCCGCTATTTAGGACAAGTAGCCGCGATCGCCAAATCCTACGCCCGCATCGGTTGGCAAAATTTGGTCAATTTCGGCATCATGCCCCTAGAATTTGTCAATCCCCACGATTACGACGAGATTGAAGAACGAGACGAAATTGAAATTCAGGGTTTGCGGGAGGCATTAAAAGATCGGCGTCCCCTGACTGTGAGCAACAAAACTAAGGATAAGGTTTACCCCATGACCCACAGCCTTAGCCCCCGTCAAATCGACATCATCCTGGCAGGAGGGGTGATTAATAAGTACAAGTAGAAGTTGTAGAAACGTGGTGACAACGTCTCTACTTTCAACCCCGGACGAGACTGACAATCTCCTGAGTCACCTGATCTACACTTAACCCATCGGTGTTAACTTCCCTGGCATCTGCTGCTTTTTGTAAAGGAGCTAAAGCGCGGGTGCTGTCGTAGGTGTCGCGTGTGGAAATATCATGTTGGAGTTGTTCTAAACTGAACTCTCCTTGCCCTTGACTTTTTAAGTCTTGCTGGCGGCGACGCGCCCGTTCTTGAACGGAAGCGGTTAAGAAGATTTTCACTTCCGCATCCGGGAAGACGTGGGTGCCGATATCGCGACCTTCGGCGACAATGCCTCCGGTTTGCCCCCAGCGTTGTTGTTGCCGGACGAGCGCCTGACGCACGGCGGCTTGAGCAGCGATCGCGGAAACGTTGGCAGTGACTTGGGAGGAGCGAATCGCTTGCGTGACTTCCTTGCCATTAATCCACACCCGAAGCACAGTTTCTGACACTTCATCCATACTGAATTGAAGCTGTGCTTGGCTTGTAAGTTCAGCGATCGCGCACTCATCCCCGATATCAATCCCCGACTCCAGCACTAACCAAGTTATGGCTCGATACATCGCCCCTGTATCTAGATGCAGCAGTCCCAAGGATTGCGCCACCTGACGGGCAACGGTAGACTTTCCTGCCCCTGCTGGACCATCAATGGCGACAATGGGACGACGGTGCCGGAGGATGAAGTTATCGATCAAGCGGGTTGAACCAAGACGAGCCGCGATCGCCAATAACCCAGCCTCTTCCACTTGCTCCAAAGGCTTAAGGGTTTTAGGATGTACCAACTCCACATACTCCAACTGCGCCTCCGGTACCGCCGCAAACTCTTCCTTGACGGCATTCAATAAACTGATACCTTGTCGTTCTCCCGATTGAAAAATCTTCTCCGCCTGCTTTAAGGCACGAGACAACACGGTTGCCTGCTCTTTTTCTTCTGGCGTTAAATAGTGATTGCGAGAACTATAAGCTAGTCCCGACTGCTCCCGCACAATCGGACACCCGACAATATTTACAGGCAAATTTAAATCTGCCACCAAACGGCGAATAATTGCCAATTGCTGGGCATCCTTCTGACCGAAATAGGCATTAGTCGGCTGCACGATATTTAACAACTTAGTCACAATCGTGGCGACGCCTTGAAAGTGACCGGGACGAGAGCGACCGCACAATACCGATGTCATCGTCGTCGGTGGCACCACTTGCGTCAGGCGTTCCCCCTCAGCTGAACTTGGTATGTGATTGCCATACAATTCTTCCGCAGTCGGGGCAAAAATAGCCGCTACCCCTAACTGTTGGCACAGTTGCAGGTCTTGTTCTAGGGTGCGCGGGTATTGCTGATAATCCTCTGTCGGGCCAAATTGCAGCGGATTGACAAAAATAGTAGCGATCGCGATTTCATTGTCACGACAAGCCTGCTCGATCAAACTCAAGTGACCTGCATGTAAGGCTCCCATTGTGGGAACAAGACCCACTTTCTTACCCAGCCGAGAGCGTTCTAAAAAGCAGCGCAACCCAGCTATAGATTGAAACAGACGCACAGGTTCCCCCAAAGATTTATCCTACTTCTTTCGTCTTTGACACTCACCGCTATAAATAGACGGTGATTCTTGGGCTGATTCTGCGGTTAGTCTCTTCCCGTCTTACAAAGCATACTTGTTCCTTACAGAACACTCCTCAAGCGTTCGACTGAGCGCTCACGCCGAAGTCTTGAATTGCCGTGTGTCCCACGGTATTTGTGTGGCGAGTCTTTCCCGATGTACTAAGCCGCCTCAAGTTCTACACTTAGTACAAATTTCAATTCTCTTACTTCTTTGAAGGGGAGTCAGACGAACTTGAACATCCTTATAGGTGAAGCCAACCCGATCATCACTTAATTTTACCGGGAACTTATACTCAACAAGGCTTTTGTTGACCGGATAAATCCGGTACTTCGGTTATATCCCTCGGTTGAAACATTCTGGCTTTACGCATCACGTCACGTAAGTCTATCGCTAGACGCAGGCGATCGAGAGTAGTCATTAGTTAGTTGTAAGTTTTCTGTCGGCACGACAAGGTTACTCACTAGGTCAAAGTTCATTCTCAGCAATATTTGTTAGAAGAAGAGTAGCTGATTCAACATCTTCCCAGCCCCAAACAATGACAACAACAACAGCAACTAATCCCTTTTTGAGCGGTAATTTTGCTCCCATGCGCTCGGAAATAACTGAGTCATCTCTCAAAGTAATTGGACAACTCCCTCCAGATTTATCCGGTTGGTTTGTCCGCAATGGCCCCAATCCCCAGTTTCCGCCTCAGGGTCGTTACCACTGGTTTGATGGCGATGGCATGTTGCACGGTGTCCAGATTAGTGACGGCAAAGCTCAATACCGCAACCGTTACATAGAGACACGCGGCTACAAACTGGAACGAGAGGCAGGTGAGGCGATTTGGACAGGGTTGCTGGAACCTCCCAAAAGGGACAATCCCCACGGGCCCTCGAAAAATGTTGCCAATACTGCCCTAGTGTGGCACGATGGTCGCCTCTTGGCACTTTGGGAAGGCGGCGCACCTCATGAAATTAAACTCCCAGGATTGGAAACCGTTGGTTCTTATAATTACAACGGTCAATTGACGAGTGCTTTCACTGCCCATCCGAAAGTGGATGCCTTGAGTGGTGAGATGATGTTTTTTGGCTACTCCTTTTTCCAATCCCCCTATCTGCACTACAGCATCGTCTCTGCTACGGGTGAACTCCTCCGGACTGTGCCGATTGACCTCCCTGTGGGCGTGATGATGCATGATTTTGCCATTACGGAACACTACACCGTCTTTATGGATTTGCCCTTAACCTTCCGCCCTGAACGGATGCAGCGAGGCGAACCAGTATTACAGTTTGAGGCAAGCCGTCCCAGCCGTTTCGGGATTTTGCCGCGTCACGGGGACAACAGCCGCATCCGCTGGTTTGAAGCGCCTGCTTGCTATGTTTTCCATACGCTCAATGCTTATGAAGAAGGCGAGGAAGTGGTACTGGTTGCTTGTCGGATGAACAGCACGACTGTTTTGGCGGCATCAGAGCACGGGGAAGCAGGCGGCGATACTCCCTACTTGCATCGGTGGCGGTTCAATCTCACTACAGGGGAAGTCAAGGAAGAGGCACTCTCGACGATGGCTTCCGATTTTCCCCGAATTAATGAGCAGTATATGGGGCGACCCACTCGTTACGGCTACACGTCTCAGATGGGAGGGAAGGACGTACCGCTAGTTGAGGGGTTGATCAAGCACGACTTGGTTAATGGTGGTGCTGAGGTTCACAAATTTGGTAATGGACGTTATGGGGGTGAGGGGGTGTTTGTCCCTCGTTCCGGTGCTACGGAGGAAGATGACGGTTGGCTGCTGAGTTTTGTCCATGACGAGATAGAAGAGACTTCAGAACTGGTTGTGGTGAGTGCCAAGGAGATGTCAACCGAACCTGTCGCCCGCATTATTATGCCCCAACGAGTTCCCTATGGGTTTCATGGTGCCTGGATTGACCAAGAAATGGTCAGGTAAATTTGGCAGGGTGGTACTCCTGCCTCTAAAATAGGTGGGCTTTCCAGGCGATCGCCAGGGAGGTGAGTGTGTGTAAGGAGTGCGGTGACTATGTTGTATGAGCGAGAAAAACAAGTAGCGATCGCAGCGGCAACGGCAGCAGCAAGGTTGTGCGAACAAGTGCGAAGCGATCGCCATTCTAGAGCGATCGCCAAACCTGACCGCAGCCCCGTCACGATTGCTGACTTTGGCGCACAGGCGGTAATTTGTCAAGCACTTATGGCGGCCTTTGCCAATGATCCCATCATTGGAGAGGAAGATTCTAACTTATTACGTTCTCCAGAGATGTCTGAGCAACTTGCTCAAGTCACGCACTATGTGCAAACCCTGCTGCCGAGGGCAACTCCCGAATCTATCACCGATTGGATCGACCAGGGTAACGGCACCGTTGCCTCTCGTTACTGGACGTTAGACCCAATTGATGGGACTAAAGGTTATTTACGCGGCGATCACTATGCCGTTGCTCTGGCTTTAGTAGAAGAGGGAGAGGTTAAGCTTGGTGTCTTAGCTTGCCCTGGCTTGGCGGTAGAGGCGGCTCATCCCGAACAAGAGCAAGGTGTGGTGTTTGTTGGCGTTAAAGGTCAAGGAGCATTCAGGATTCCCCTCAGTGGTGGGGAATCCCAGCCGATTCACGTTACCGACGCTGAGGGGGTTGGCTCTCAGCGATTAACAGAAAGTGTGGAGTCGGAGCATGGAAACTTTGCTTTGCAAGAAGCGATCGCTTCTGCGGTAGGACTGACGGCTCCCGCCCTCCCCATGGACTCCCAGGCAAAGTACGGTGTCGTTGCTAGAGGGGAAGCTGCCCTTTATATCCGCCTACCTTATTCCCTTTCCTCAGAACGCCGAGAAAATATTTGGGATCATGCCGCTGGTGCGATCATTGTAGAAGAAGCAGGCGGGAAAGTCACCGATATGTATGGTCAGCCCCTCGACTTCTCCCTCGGAAAAAAGTTGATTAACAACCAAGGCATTATTGCTAGCAATGGGGCAATTCATGATGCCGTATTAGCCGCCGTGGCAGAATCCCTGACATCCCTCTAATAAAAAAAGGTGCACCCATCTATTTTTTGGATGCACCACTAATCTTGAGAAAGGGTCTAAAAAGACACAAGATTTTGGCTTGTGCCTTTTTTTATGACTTAACGGTCAACCGAACCCATGATGATGTCAACACTGCCAAGAATTGCCATAATATCGGCAACCTTCACGCCCCGCACGATGTGGGAGATGATTTGCAAGTTGTTGAAATCTGCGGGACGAATCTTCCAGCGCCAGGGGAAAACATTATCATCGCCGACGATAAAGATACCCAATTCACCCTTGCCGCTTTCCAGACGAACGTAGTGTTCTCCGGCGGGAATCTTGAAGGTTGGGGAAAGTTTCTTTCCCATGAACTGATAGTCAAAGTCATTCCACTGCGACTTCTTCCCTTCCGCCATCCGCTTAGCTTCCAGGTTTTCATAAGGGCCACCGGGCAGCGCTTTCAAGGCTTGGCGAATGATCTTGACTGACTCGCGCATCTCGCGAATCCGCACTAGGTAACGGGCGAAGCAATCCCCAGCCGTTTCCCATTGCACGTCCCAATCGAAGTCGTCGTAGCACTCATAGTGGTCAACTTTCCGTAAGTCCCACTTCACACCCGAACCGCGCAGCATCGGGCCCGAAAGTCCCCAGTTGATCGCTTCTTCGCGGCTGATAGTGCCGACTCCTTCCACGCGACGGCGGAAAATGGGGTTGTTCGTGATGAGCTTCTCGTACTCGTCAACTTTGGGGTCAAAGTAGTCGCAGAAGTCGTAGCACTTATCAACCCAGCCGTAGGGCAAATCAACGGCAACGCCACCGATACGGAAGTAGTTATTGTTGATCAGCCGCTGTCCGGAAGCCGCTTCCCAAAGGTCGTAAATTAACTCTCGCTCGCGGAAGATGTAGAAAAAGGGCGTTTGTGCCCCTACGTCCGCCATGAACGGGCCTAGCCACAGGAGGTGGTTGGCAATCCGGTTCAATTCCAGCATAATCACGCGGATGTAGCTGGCGCGTTTGGGGACGGGAATATCTGCAAGCTTTTCTGGAGCGTTGACGGTGATCGCTTCATTGAACATCCCGGCGGCGTAGTCCCAGCGACTAACGTAGGGGATGAACATGATATTGGTGCGGTTCTCGGCAATCTTCTCCATACCCCGATGCAGGTAACCTAAAACAGGTTCGCAATCGACTACGTCTTCTCCGTCAAGGGTGACGATTAGACGGAGGACGCCGTGCATTGAGGGGTGGTGGGGACCCAGGTTGAGAACCATGGGTTCGGTTCTAGTCTCAATTTGTGCCATAGATAGATTAAGGAGTTTCCCCAACGGTTAGCGGTTAGCTTCTTATATATTGATAGGTTTGGTGAGTAGGAACTCTTTTAAGTGCTGTAACAAGCCATTTATCCGGCTAATCGCTGATTGCTTACGTTATGTTGACTTTTGTTGCACTCTTTTTATTATAAGGACAATGGAGACTCAGGCTGAAGAGTTAAAGGCATCTGCATTTTTGCATATCCCCGTGTTAAGTCAGGAAGTGGTGGAGGGATTAGCTGTCCAACCGGGAGGACATTATCTTGACGCCACGGTGGGTGGTGGAGGACATAGCCAGTTAATTTTGTCAGAGAACCCAGATGTGCAGGTAACGGCGATCGATCGGGATGCTGTGGCGATCGCGGCGGCGAAGTCTCACCTCACACAATACAGCGATCGCCTCCACTTCTGGCAAGGTAATTTTGCTGATTATACACCTAAAGATATCCAATTTGACGGTATTGTTGCAGATTTAGGAGTTAGCTCTGCCCAGGTCGATACTCCTGAGCGGGGCTTTAGTTTTCGCCATGAGGCTGAATTGGATATGCGGATGGATCGACGACAACCCCTAACGGCGGCGGAGGTGATTAATCATTGGGACGAAGCGAAACTTGCTGATATTTTTTATCAGTACGGCGAAGAACGACTCTCTCGACGGATCGCCAGGGCGATTGTTGAGAAGCGTCCCTTTCAAACGACAACAGCACTAGCAGGAGCGATCGCCTCTTGCGTCCCGCGCCAATACCGCTACGGCAGAATCCACCCTGCTACTCGCGTTTTTCAAGGCTTACGGATTGCCGTCAATCAGGAACTTTCCTCCCTAGAAACCTTTTTGGAAAAGGCTCCCACTTGGCTTAAACCTGGAGGCAAAATCGTTATTATCAGCTTCCACAGCTTAGAAGACCGCATCGTCAAGCACAGCCTCCGCAATTCCCCTCTATTGAAGGTGCTAACGAAAAAGCCGATCATGGCTCAAGCCGAGGAACTAGACGAAAATCGCCGTTCCCGCTCGGCAAAACTCCGAGTTGCAGAACGAACTAGTCCATAAACAACTGAGTGGGAGACGCAGGGACGCACGATCAATCGCTGGATCACAGCACTACAACTGATGCTCGTCCGAACTAGTAGACTAAATCCGTCCTAAACAGTTGACGAATTAAGTTTTTATGCTGATTTCTCAGGTAATTCTGGCAAATCGGGTAACAATGTTTGACGACGAATCTACTGAACTTCAAACCGAACGGGAGGCGGGACAAGATTTTCAAGGCACCACCGCTAGGGAAACGAGAAAGTAAGATTAATCCGGAGTAAATTGGGGAGGCGATCGCCAGAATGTTTTTCCCTGGTTGCAAAGAGGAAGTGGGAGAATTGGAGAAATTATTAGAGTGAGGGAGACAAATGAGTACAGCTACGCAAACCCTAACTCTGGAGGAGTTCTTAAAGCTCCCAGAAACCAAACCCGCATCTGAGTTTATTAACAGAGAGATTGTTCAAAAACCTATGCCACAAGGGGAACATAGCCTAATTCAGGGGGAACTTTGCGAAGCCATCAACCGAGTGGCTAAATCCCAAAAAATCGCTTGCGCCTTTCCAGAGCTGTGCTGCACGTTTGGCGGAGACTCGGTGGTTCCAGATGTTGTAGTGTTTCGGTGGGAGAGAATACCAGTTCGTCCTTCTGGGAGGATTGCTAATCGCTTCGAGCTGCATCCCGATTGGTCAATTGAAATTTTATCCCCCAACCAAAGTCAAACGAAAGTAATGGGGAAGCTACTCCACTGCTCTCAACATGGCACAGAGTTAGGGTGGTTAATCGATCCAGAGGAAGAGAGCATTTTAGTTGTATTCCCTGAACAGAGAGTGCAACTGCTGAGTGGAACAGCTCAGTTGCCAACTCTAAGCGGGATTGCGTTGGAGCTAACGGTTGAGCAGGTTTTCAGTTGGTTAACGCTGTGAGGCTGGTGATGAAGTGACCTCACGCTTTCCCAAAGGCTAGGGAAGTACAGTCACCTTCAACTAATGTTTCATGCAAGTGAGCATCGCTTGGCAAATCTTGCTAATGGCAGTTGAGAGAATTTCTGCCCATAAGCTCTCTGAGCTTTAATGAGAGGAACATAGACACTTATATGTTTTTCAAGTACTATGGCAACTATAGAGATAGTCAACTCTGATTGGTAAAACAGGAAATGGAAAATGCCCAAGAATCCGAAGGAGAAAGAGACGAAACTAGTTAAGCTCTCAGCCATTGATGAAGACATCTTGACTCTTCTACTAGGTAGAGAGCTATACGGCTTGGAAATCCTCGACCAACTCAATCCAGATAGACCTATTCCATTGAGCTTTGGTAGCCTCTACCCTGCATTAAACCGCTTAGAGAAGAAAGGACTTCTTAAATGGCGCTGGGGTGATGAGAGTGAGGAAACAGGCGGTGCAAGACGCAAGTACTACCAAGTAACTGGTCTAGGTGCAACGGCCCTTCATGCTGTTCAAGAATACCGTGCTTTGTTAGCCCAGCGCTCTGGACAAACAGCTTTGGGAGGAGTTTGAGGCGATGGATAGAGACACCAGACAGAAACTGTAGCGAATCTGGGGTGTGCGATCGCTCATAGATTTGGGGCTGCTTGTGTAGTCTTCGATCAGGCAGAGGTGCTAGAGCTGAAGCTAGGGCAGAAACTGGCTACCTGGAAAAAACAGCAGGATTGATCAGTAATTCCTTTAATACTTTCTTTGATGTTCTACTGCACTGCTTTAGTAAAAGGATGAGGTGATGGAAAGAAGAAAATATAAGCTGCACACGCGCAAAAAGCAGACAAAAAAGCGAAAAAAATGGTTGGGGCGGGTGCTGGGGCTGGTGCAGGGGCCTGGGCCGATGCTGGTGATGTCGCTGGTGTCGGGGCTGGTGGCGGAGCTGGTGCAGAAGCAGGGGCTGGTGCAGGGATGGGCGGTGCTGGTGGCGGGGCTGGTGGCGGGATGGGTGGCGGGGCTGGTGGCGGGGCTGGTGCAGGAGTTTTTATTAGATAAGAAGTCAGCGAAGCGCAAAAAATCGAGGCGCGATATAGGGTATGCCATCACTGCTAAGCTGGCACGTCTTCTACCAGAGGAATTCCGTGCTGACTTAAACACCGTATTCTATCGACTCATCAAGCAAAAGCACCCCCAATGGTTAATCAGGGTTCGCATCACTATCTGCTTATTGAATATGTTCAGAGGCTGGATTCAAGTCAAGCTACAGAACATTTGGTTCTCAATGAACCTACGACTTTAATGATTTCAAAGAGTAACCTGCCTGACTCTTTCACCTTCCAGGCAGGCACTCCACCTAATTTAGGTAAGCAACAAACGGTCAAATTTATCCACTTACCCCATATCAATTATGTCACGCAAGCAAATACCTAACTCTAATAGTCAGTTCGCTCAAATGCTGCATCATCTTTCGCAGATGAGTCAAGGCAGCACCGAGAACACTACGTTGGTTATTGCCTACATGAGCTTACTGAGCTTTTTTGCAACAGGTATTTTTGGACTACTGGCAGCGCTAATCGCACCCCGTTCTTTGCCTTCCTCACCAGCCGTTCTCCCGCCACTACAAGAGGACAGCCGTCCTCAGAAAAACTTAGAGCAATCCTATAAGGAAGTGCGGCAGATTGCGCTCAAGCTCGATAATAAGAATGTATTTCCCTCTGAAGGTCGTGTATCAGAACTAACGACTAAACGAGGAGATTTACGAAACAAAAAAGTCTGAGTAACCTTGCAAGAATTACAATCTGCACTGAGTAAGTAAGCAGATAGTAACTCAATCAAGTTTAAAAGCTACTGCTTCGCCCTCGACGAGCTACAAGCATAAAGCGGCTATTTTGGACAATTTATGCTTGTAGTGACAATGACCAATAATCAGTCACCGTACACTTTGTATGGGCGATACTGGTTTCGAACCAGTGACCTCTTCCGTGTGAAGGAAGCGCGCTACCACTGTGCTAATCGCCCGAAGGATTTCTAGCGTAGCACAAGGTGATATGTAGCAGCAAGCGGAATCAAGCCCATCGCGATCGCCCTTCAAACTTCAATTTAGTCTCCCTGCGGATACTCATCCCATAAGGTTGTCGTTTGCCGCAGGCTTTGATGATTGCCATTGCCCAAGATTAAGTGATCTAACAGGGGAATGCTTAAAAACTGCGCTCCCTTCATTAATTGTTCAGTTAGTGCAATATCTTCTGGACTCGGTTCCACATTTCCCGTGGGATGATTGTGAGCGACGATTACCCGTGTTGCGCCTTGGCGAATCACTTGTCGAAAAATCTCCCGTGGATGCGCCAACGTTTCTGTTGCCGTACCGATGGTAATCACCTGCGTCCCAATCAAGCAATTCTTCACATCTAATAACAACACCGCAAACCGTTCTTGAGACTGCCACATCAATTCATGGCTGAGTGCAGCAGCGGCGGCGGTAGGGCTATCAATGGGAGTGCGTTCTATCGGTCGCGACTGAAAAGCACGTTTCCCCAACTCCACTGCTGCTAAAATCGTCGTCGCTTTTGCCGGCCCTACACCGGGAATTTTCATTAATTCTTGAGGATTAATATCCCGCAGCACTTCTAAGGGGTCGCGTTGGTCTTGGCTTAGTTCCTGCAAAATATATTGCCCCAAACCAACCGCAGAAAGCTTTCCTGGCCCTTGTCCTGTGCCGAGGAGAATCGCAATCAGTTCTGCTGTTGCCAGATTTTTTGCTCCCTGAGCCAACAAACGCTCGCGCGGTCGCTCAGTTGTAGGGATATCAGCAATCCTCAGGCAATAGCTCATACATGCACCCTTAATGAATGAAAAACCTTTGCCTAGATTGGCACAGGTTTTTGGGCGCGACAATGATTTACAAGATTATTAAGTTGAATAAATTAAAAAATCCCCTAATACTAGGGGACTCATCAGCTTGTTTACGGAGACAGCTTAGTTGAGCGATCGCGTTTGACTTTGGTAGCACCAACTGAGAAGGATTCCACCTGCGGCTAATTTCAAGGTTTCTAACCCCCAATAGCCAGCTTGCATCGGCAGCATTCCCTCAGGCATTCCCACACCCGGCTCAAAAAGATTTAACTGAAGCCCCAAAGCACTCATTTGTGGGGTCAGGATGTAGGTATAGATAAGGGCAATTGTCAGCAGCAGGGTGGATAGGATAATTGACCCATTGCGATGCCGACTAGAGAGATGCGTTGTACTCCACAGTACCAGTGAGCCTGTGAGTGCCACGGCTGCACACAACAGTTCAACGCGATTAAAAATCCAGAAGATTGAATAGCCCGCTGCAGCAAATCCCGCACTTGTCATCATGCCTGCACCGTATAGACCTGGCATAATCACCAAATCTAAAATCAAGCTACTACTTAGCCAAAATCCTAAAGCAAACAAGACGATTGTTTGCCAAGGGAGTTGCTTTGATTCAACGCTAGGAACAGCTTGCATATCTTTCCTCTACTTTCTGCCTCTTTTTAGATTAACGAATAATTTTGGCAATAAATATAAAGTATTTTTTCGTTAAATCTGAAATAAAGCTAAAGGAAATTTTCAAAAATTAAGACTAATTTATATTTGTAAAACTTTTAATTTACTTAAGCACTTTTACCTAATTGAATTCTTAAGGATTGTCAAAAAGCCTGACTCCGTGAACTTCCAGCTATCCCGTATTTTTCAATAAGAGCAGTATATAACTGCTGAATTAATTTATTAATTTCTTAACAATCTCACAAGAGAGACTTTTATGAACATCACTCACTAGCATTGGCTGAAAGTCTATTTTTCCTCGGACTCAGGACTTCTCAGCCGTAGTTACCCAGAAAAGGCGAAACTCCCCTAATTTCCCTTCGCCCGTACTCTCCGCCACACTGAAAAGCTCAACAGCACAACAATACTGATGATAGTGACAAGCGTGGCAAACCCTGTCATACCCTGTAGCTTCATCGCTACCAAATTAGACAGTAGTGTGATTCCCCAAAGCGTCAGCGCGGCATGACGCTGAGAGAAACCCCGTTCTAGTAGGCGATGGTGCAAATGATCTTTACCGGGAGTGCTGAGGGGGTTTTTTCCTGCCATCAGCCGCCGCACAAATACCTGAGTAGTATCCAGTACAGGTAAGAGTAGAAAGAGTGCGGGAGGAACTAAAGCAAACAGCGTTGTTACTTTCAAGCTGCCTAAGATAGCTGTCCCGGCTAGCACGTAGCCCAAAAAGTAGGCTCCAGCATCGCCCATGATGATGCGCGAGGGGTAAAAGTTATGCCGCAAGAAACCGAGTGCAGCACCTCCCAAAGCGGCTAAAAGCAACGTAGCCGCCGCACGCGCTTCAAACTGTGCAGAAACGGCTAGTAGGCTCATTGCCGTGATAAAACTCACTCCACCCGCCAAACCATCCATCCCATCCATTAAGTTGATGGCGTTGGTAATCCCCACCACCCACAGCACCGTTAGGAATACAGAAATCGTCGAATCAATCGGGGTGCCAAGGTCAGCTTCGATGCTAATACCACTGCTAATGAGCAGTAGTGCTGCCAGAATTTGGGTTAACAGGCGAAATAGAGGCGGTAAACCAAATTGATCGTCAATGAAGCCGACTAGTACCAGCATCGAGCCTCCCAATAAAATGGTCAGCACCTCTGCTAAGACATTTTCAATCACAATTGGTCTGAGGAAGGTAGCCAATACTAAGGCAGCAACCACCCCCGCATAAATTACCAATCCCCCAGCATTGGGTAACGGTTCTCGATTGAGTCGGCGGGCGTTGGGTTGATCTGCCCAACCGACTCGCAATGCAAACTCCCGTACTGTCGGAATCAAACGCCAAGTTACTGCCAACGCCAAAAGAAACGTCAGCACCACCGCTAACCACCCAGCACCGCCAGGGTTAGCAATGCCAAGGGACTGTAGAAAACCGTACAGTTTCTTCTCCCAATTCATTCCCAGACTGCCAGTGATGATTACTAAGCATAAACAGTACACGGAATCACTCGATTAAGGCTCTACTCAATTGAGTGGGTTTTGGAAAATGAGCATGTGGCTCGCTACTGTTGCTCTTGCAGTCCATTTTCTGGGCTGGCTTCAGGGGGCTTTTCCGCCTCGTTGGTTGCTTGTTGTCCTGAGGGGACTAACTCAATGTACTGGCTCTCCATGAGGAAAGCACCTCTGCTAAAGCGGATGCCCCAGTATCCTCCAGGACGGCGATCGATGATTACTCCTTCCTCCCCAACGGAAATCACGTTTGGAGGTCGCAGCATTGGCATCGGTTCTGCGGTTTTGACATACTGGGGTAGTGCCACGATCCGGATTCTGTCGCCAACGGCAAAGTCATTCGACATCTGTGTAATCCTTTGAGATTCTAGATTTTAGAGGATCAATCAATCCCTAATCTCGAATCCTACTCGATTAAGGAACCTGCCAAATCCGTTGATGGTATTGCTCTAAATCAGCGTAAGGATCGAGGGCGGGGTGAGAATGATCGTGTCCGTGGTGATGGTGGTGTCCATGATCGTGACCATGGGAGTGTCCATGATCGCCACTACTTCCTACTGCGGCTTGGCGGAATTTGCACATCTCGCAGTTCATCTGCACTCTTCCGAGTTGGGTTTCGATTTCTCGCTCTCGCAGCACCTGTAGCAGTTGCGGCTGAATGCCCATTTCTGGCAAGCAGTGCATGGAAATCTCTGGATATTGTTCCTGTTGTTGGGCGGTGATGTCAAAGATTTTTTTCACCAAAACGCCTGTAAATAGGAAGTAGGGCAAGACAACGATCCGCTTGGGTTGATAGAGACGGGCGCGACGGAAGCCTTCTTCTAAGCGGGGGTGAGTAATGCCGATAAAGCAAGTTTCTATGGTTTTGTAACCGCTACCTTCCCAGAGAATGCGAGCCATTTTGTAGACATCGCCGTTGGCGTCGGGGTCGCTGGAACCGCGACCAACAAAGAGCAATACAGTTTCTGAAGGGTGGCATTTCTCGTTATCGAGTTGGGAAAGACGCGATCGCCACAAATCTATAATTCCCGGCGTAATTCCAAAATGACGCCCGTAGTGAAACTTTACCTGGGGATGTCTCGCCCTTGCCCGGTCTAATTCATTGGTGACATCAAACTTGTTATGCCGCGCTGCAAACAGCAGAATTGGCAGCGCCGAAAGTTCTGTATATCCCTGTTCTACACAACGATCGACTCCTGCTTGAATTGTCGGCTCTGTGAGTTCCAAAAAACAGGGCAAAACTGGACGAGAAGAGTCTAAAGCCTGATAAGCTTCAGCAAAGTCAAGGAAAGTCTGACGCCCCGCCTCATCTTTGGTACCATGACCAATCATTAATAGGGGACGTTGTAGGGGTAAAGGCGGTAATTGGAGTGGATTCGTTGTTGATGGAAGAGTGGAATTAACCGTAGGCATCGATAAAGCTCCAAATCCTGTGCGAGGCAGGATGTAGCGTAAACAAACAATAACTCAGGCGTTCTGGCTTCGGAGGACATCCGCCTCGCTTACAGTTGCCGCACAGCCCCGGATTTACACCGATGTTTCCCTAAGTTCTTGTGGTTCACATGTGCCTTGATATCTTAGCTGATTCCACTCGGCGGCAAAATGCAGGGTGGGGGGTTCTTGCGAGGCAGAGCAGGCAAGGATGAAATTTTATTGACACTCCCCTGCCTAAAGGCGAGGGGATTCTTCATTCATAGACCCAACTTGC
>NZ_JCACLG010000055.1:0-16873 GCF_059505785.1 Kastovskya adunca
CCTTCACCCTTCATCCTTCACCCTTCATCCTTCACCCTTCATCCTTCACCCTTCATCCTTCATCCTTCATCCTTCACACTTCTTAAAATCGTTCTCCAATCCCAAAGTGGATACGGCTATCCCCATCATCATTGATACCGTAGTCAACCCGAATTGGGCCAAGGGGAGAGTTGACGCGAACGCCAACACCATAGCCAAATCCACCACCGGGTTTGCCACGGACGCCTGCTGGGTTGCCAGGAACGTTGTCTCCCGTACCCAGGTCGCTGGCGTAGTCTACAAAGACAGCCCCACCAATGATTGGCAAGATAGGAAAGCGATACTCAGCAGTTGCCTGAATAAAACTCCGTCCTGCCCCAACGTCTCCTTCATCGTAGCCCCGGACTGAGTTACTGCCACCGAGGGAGAAAGCTTCGTAGGGAGGCAAATCTCCTAGTACTGTTCCCGCTTGGACATTAAAGGCAAAGGCTTCTGCTCCTTCAGAAAAATTGGTGAAGTTCACAGGAACGTACTGACTGTAACTACCCCGCAGGCGATTGAGGAAAATACCACCCAAGGGAATAGACTGCTCAACACCGAATCGCAGGAGAGAACCACTTGTGGGTTGGAGGGGGTTGTTGCGGAGATCGCGCACTGCCCCTAATTGGACAGTGAGTAATTGGTCTGTCCCGTCTTCATTGAAGCTAACGGGATTGCCTAGCTCATCTCTCGGTTGGATGTTACCATCACTATCCCGGACAGAAATTGCTTGGTACTGCAATCCGGCGCTTGCTGTCCATGGGCTTCTGGTAAAGGGATCTGGAGCCAGAGGACGGCTAAAGCTGATGCCGCCTCCTGTTCGGAGGATGCGTGGGCGATCGCCATCCGGCAGGTTAACATCTACGTCACCGCCATCAAAAATTAGAGAAATCGACCGTCGCCGGAAGGCATTGACGGTGTAGGAGGTGCGGTAAGGGTCACCGCCAATCCAAGGATCGGTAAAGCGGACATCAAACAGCAGTTCCCGCTGACCGACTTGCACCTCTGCACCGAGGGTTTGATTATTTCCCCCCAGGTTTTGCTCTTGATAGCTGACGGTGCCAAACAATCCACTCGCAGAACTGATCCCCAGACCCGCCGCAATAGAACCTGTATTCCGTTCAATGACATCGACAACTAAGTCAACTTGGCGAGGGTCGGTACCCGGCTCAAAGGAAAGCCGTACATCTTCAAAGATTCCTAACTCGAAGATCCTCCGCAAATCTCGTTCGGCGGTCTGTCGATTGAAAACATCTCCCGGTTCCAATTGAATTTCTCGCGTGACGATGAAGTCACGGGTTCGACCCTCAACTGGTTCACCTTCTTCGGTAGTCGCTTCGCCATCTTCGTTGAGAAAGCGTACCCGGATATTTTCAATGACCCCTTCTGCCACCGTCAGCGTCACGGTACCCGTCTCGTCCGCCTGACTGGCATCAACGACCTGAGCTAAGTCAAACCCTTGTTCTTTGTAATAAGCATTTAACTCCTGAACACCCCGCTGCAAGTCTCGCAGGTTGAGAATACGACCGTACTGCTCCCCAAAAATTCTATCAACTACGTCTTGAGGCAGTACGCGCTCCCCTTCAGGGGGCACTGTGGAGACATTCACATTACGCAATACTGGGTTGGGTTCTACGGCAAAGGTGATGCGTACTCCTAGGGGAGTGTCTTCAGGGACAACTTCTACATCCTGGAAGAATCCGGTGGCAAAAACCGCATTAACATCTTCCTGAAGCTGAGAACGAGTAGTTGTTCGACCAGGAACGGTGCGAATGGCTCGATAGACTGCGTTTTCCAGGTCTCCTTCCGCCCCCTGTACAACCACTTCAGAAACTAGCACGCGGGGGTCTGTTGCCTCGTTTGGCTGGGCTTCAGTTGGCTGGGCTTCAGTTGGCTGGGCTTCAGTATCGGGGGCGGGAGCGGGTTCCAGAGGAGCCTGTGCCCTCAAAGGATTCGTGCTGGCGGATTCCGGTACAGATAGCGTCTCGACGACAACGTTGTTGTTGCTAATCGTCTTGACGGGATACTCTGCTACGGCTGAATTCACTGCTGTTGGCTCTTGCTGTTCCACCGCAACGGAAACAGCATTTTGATCAACGTATATAGACTGAGAAATTGAACCAGAAGGCTTTGTGGATACTGTTCCAGCGGGCGGCAATATCTCGCTGCTTGCTGGTTCTTTCTGTTCTATATCTATATCCAGGGGGGGCTGGTCAATAGTTTGCCCATGAATGGGTTTGGATATACCGAAAGTGGCTGATGCAGCAAGTGCTGCTGCTAACAAGGGAGATAAGCGCATGTCTTTGAGGCCTTTGGACACTTCCACACACCAATAAATCTGCAGCTAACAGACTCATTCACCGACTGAGGATTGGGAAAGAAGTTCCATTTCTTACCCGAAGCTCGGCTGAGAAATTTTACCGCGCTTGGTTGGCTAGTTGTAAATAAATTTTTAAATTGCCTGTTTATCCCGCTGAACTGGTGGCTGATAAGACGCGTTCCAAGACTTGTTGGTAGGCATTTTCCACTTGCCCCAAGTCCCGACGGAAGCGGTCTTTGTCCATGACGCGGCGATCGGGGTCTGTTTCTCCTCGGTTCCAGAGGCGGCAGGTGTCGGGGCTGATTTCATCGGCAAGGATGAGTTGGCGATCGCTGGTTAAACCAAATTCCAGCTTGAAGTCTACTAAGGTAATGTCACAGCTCAAGAAAAAGTCGCTCAAGATAGTGTTGATTTGCAAAGCTTGCCGTTGTAATTCTTCTATCTGTTCGGGGGTGGCAAGGTCGAGCAGTAAGAGGCGATCGCGTGTCAACAAGGGATCGCCCAAAGCATCATCTTTGTAGTAAAACTCCACTAAGGGTTGGGGTAGTATTTTCCCCTCCGGTAAGCCTGTCTGTTTGCAGAGACTCCCGGCGGCAATGTTTCTCACCACCACTTCCAATGGCACGATTTCCACGCGGCGGACGCGCATTTGGTTGGGAGCAGGGCAATCAATGTAGTGGGTGGCGACTCCGGCGGCTTCTAGCAACTGAAAGAGGGCGTTCGCGATCGCGCAATTCATTTCCCCTTTACCGACAATCTGACCACGTTTTTGGGCATTAAATGCCGTCGCGTCGTCTTTGTAATGAGTCAACAGAATATCTGGATCTTCAGTGCTATAAAGAATTTTGGCTTTGCCTTCGTAAAGTTTTTTGGGGTCAGACATGGGGAAAGATAACCTTTTTCTAGGTAGTGTGTAGATTAGTAAAGGGGACTGTAGATGATTGACAACTTAAAGTAACTAAGTAAGTAAGACAAGGGGGAATTGTGGCAGATAGGTCTGAATTTCTGTATCCTCGTAGCCGTTATTACGGCCCAGTTAAGCCAGAGAATTTGGTTTTCAATGCCAACTTACAGGAATTTGCTCAACGGGTAAACTTTATCTGTAATCTGGAAACCTCTGGAAAAATCTCTACAGAAGAGGCTTACAGTCAAGTTAAGGAACTCTGGAAGCAATTGCAACGCAGCAAAGAGCAACTGAAGGTTGGGGAAAATCCCTTTCAGGGTGATGAGGGCGATCAAGGAGATGAAGGTGGAGATCACAGCTAAAGATTAAGGGGAGATGGGAAGAAGGGTGAAGTATGAAGTATGAAGGGTGAAGTATGAAGGGTGAAGTATGAAGGAGGTTATCAGTTTTCCTCATCGCCTCATCGCCTCATCGCCTCATCGCCTCATCGCCTCATCTCCCCTGCTCCCCTGCTCCTCCGCTCCCCTGCTCCCCTCATCTCCCCGACTCACCGACTCACCGACTCACCGACTGAGATCTGTTCAGATGCAGGCTCGACACCCAAGGATTGAAGTAATGTTTCAACTCGCTCTTTGATTTCATTTCGTACCCGGTAAAAAGTCTCTATTGGTTCTCCAGCCGGATCATCAAGCTGCCAGTCTTGAAACACCTCGCGCTGTACCCAAGCGTCGGGTAAGTTGACGCCGCAGCCGCAGAGGGAAATTACAGCGTCATAGTCTTCTGGCTTAAAGTCACTAAGAGCGTCGGAAGTTTGAGCGCTGATATCAATGCCAATTGCGGACATCACCTCAACTGCCGTGGGATTGACTTGACTTGCCTCTAATCCCGAACTGGTTACAGCAATTTTATCTTCTCCGAGGGTGCGAGCGAATCCTTCTGCCATTTGGGAGCGACAGGAGTTTTTTTTGCAAACAAACATAACTCGTTTCATGGCAGTTATTGGTGGTTGTATTTCAGGTTTTGAATTGAAAGAATACGCAGATCGTTTTTTAGGATGTTGCTAATTATTAAAGTTTTTAGAGCAGCATAAATGTTTCTCCTATTTAAAAATTTAGTGTAGAAGTTACTTGAAAGAACTGACACATCGGGGATCGCGTAATGTTGCTTTTTCTGGCTCCCGTGGAAACCACATAGCTGTGCGTTTACACAATTCCACCAACATCAACATCACGGGTACTTCGATTAATACCCCAACTACCGTTGCTAGTGCCGCGCCAGAGTTCAAGCCGAAGAGCATAACAGCAGTAGCGATCGCCACTTCAAAATGATTGCTCGCGCCAATCAGCGCCGCTGGTGCCGCATCTTCATAAGCCAAATTCAGCTTCAACGCCGCCACATAGGTAATCAGAAAAATGAAATTGGTTTGAATAAATAGCGGGACAGCGATTAACAAAATGTGCAGCGGATTATTAACGATCAGCTCGCCTTTGAAAGCAAATAGCAGTACCAAAGTAAGCAGCAACGCTGTAATAGAAATCGGAGTCAGATACTTCAGAAATCGCCTTTCAAACCACTCTCTGCCTTTGTGTTTAAAAATCCAGTAACGGCTATACATTCCTGCAATTAAGGGCAAACCGACATAAATCAACACCGACAGGACAATGGTTTCCCAAGGCACGGTTAAATCATTGGCTGAGAGTAACCACCGTCCCAAGGGGGCATACAAGAACAGCATCGCTAGGGAGTTCACCGCCACCATGACTAAGGTGTGTCCCTGGTTGCTGTAGGAAAGATACCCCCACATCAATACCATCGCGGTACAGGGGGCAATGCCTAACAAAATCGCTCCGGCGATGTAAGAGTTCACTAGTGTGACTTCCGTACCGCGAATCAATTCTGTACCTGTCAGCCAGGGAGCAAACAGCCCACCCAGGAAAAACTGAGCCAATGCCACCATTGTGAATGGCTTAATCAACCAGTTCACAACCAAAGTCAGAATCACTGGCTTAGGGGCACGAACGGCTTGTGCTGCCTGGGTAAAATCAATCTTCACCATGATGGGATACATCATGAAGAACAGGCAGATGGCGATGGGAATCGATACCTGATAGAAGCTCATGGCATCCAGTGCCACAGCGACACCTGGAAATAGCCTGCCCAAGGCAATTCCCGCCACAATACATAGGAACACCCAAAGGGTGAGATATCGTTCAAAAAAACTCAGCTTGCCCCCAGCATTGACGGCAGGCTGACTCGCTTGCGGAGTATTGGTGCTCATGCGGATTCCTCAATAATTCAGGGGTCAGTAAGGCTACATATCAATTTAAATTGATTTAATTTTTTGTGTAGAAACTAGGTAGGAGGAAGAAAAGCCTGCTACTTCATCGTTCAAGGCTTAAATCCGAACCAATTTGACCATTGATTCTGGGGTGAATTTATGGCTTTCCCCGGTGGCTTGCCTTGGGGTACATCTCTATCATTTCAAAAAAAATTGATATGTCAAGTAAAAAAAGATTACTGCCTGGGGAGAAGGGAGGAGGAAGTGTTGTTACAGGGATGGCGTATCATCTGAGCACGGATGAGCTGGTAGCATGACCGCTAAGCGGCGATACTCGGTGAGATACTGCTCTAGGGCAACAAACTGGGGCAGATTAAGGCTGTAGTAAATCCAGCGTCCGTCTTGGCGGGGACGAACTAAGGCAGCTTCTTTGAGGGTTTTGAGGTGAAACGATAATTTAGACTGGGAAACCTGTAGTTTTTCGCATAGTTCGCAGACGCATAGCTCTTGAGAGCGTAGCAACTCTACCACCTGAAACCGTAACGGGTCGGATAGGGCATGAAAGCCAGCCATGATGGTAGTAGAGGAAGGGGTGAAAGTGGTTTGCATCAAGTTTTTTTAAACCGTTAGTTCTACTTTAAAAGCTGCCCTGAGGCTAAAGCTGAGGGCTAGACAAAGGTGTTTTTACCTGCAAAATCAACAGGGAGCGCCCCTTACTTTGCTGACAGGATATGAACGCCATCCCACGTCTCTGGGGGAGGACTACTGAGATAGTAGTGAGCGCGTTCTATATGGGCAACAGCGGCTTGATCAGTGGGTTGGAGGTGGTGAGCGTCATGGAAATAGGCGATCGCTTTGCGGAAGTTTCGCGACATGTAGGCGTTCCGCCCTGCCTTGTAGACTTCTAAAAACTCTTGAGTTTTGCTATCGAGGGATTCTGTGCGATCGCTAATTAGCTCATAGATCCTGACGGCTTGGTTTTTCCCCTTGACGCGAATTTTATCTAATTCTCTGGCCCAAATGCGATCGCTGCAAAGTTTGTAAGTATATTCGCTCAAAATAATATCGCAGCCATACTCTTTGGTAACGCTTTCCAAGCGCGAACCCAAGTTCACCGCATCGCCAATCACGGTGTAATCCATCCGCTTTTGTGAACCGATATTTCCTGAAACCACTTCCCCAGAACTAATTCCAATCCCAAAGCGAATTTGAGGTTGCGACGTAAAAATCCGTCGCTGATTGAACGCCGCTAGACGCTGACGCATATCTAGGGCTGTCTTAATCGCCAGCCCAGCATGGTCTTCTAGTTGCAGAGGGGCACCAAACACTGCCATCAACGCATCGCCCATGAACTTATCTAAAGTCCCTCCGTGGTTAAATACCGACTCCACCATCGTTTCAAAATACTGATTCAGCAGTGACACCACCTCCGATGCGCCCATATTCTCCGTCATGGTGGTGTAGCCTCGGATGTCCGAAAACAAAATCGTCACATCCTTACGCTCTCCCACCATCAGCGCATCCTCACCTCGTGCGATCACCTGCTCAGCCACCCCTGGAGTGAGATAGCGGTACATCGCCGTTTTTAGCCGTTTTTCCTTGCTGATATCTTCCAACACCACCAAGCCTCCCCGGACTTTTCCCTCTGGGTTCGTTAAGGGATTAACGGTTAAGTTAATACTGCGTTCGATCAGATCAACTTGCTCTTTGTCTAGGAAAGTGGATGAATCTCCCTCCCAAGGTGTTTCATTCCAGGGCAGAAAAATGTTGGGATTATTGTGATCGGGAATTGCCAGAATTGTCACCGGGGATTGAGCATTGGTGACGGGCAACTTGTGATTTGTAATGGGGATTTCTTTTGATGTGTTGAGGTGAATCTTCTCTCCCCCGCTCCCCGGCTCCTTTGTCCCATTGCTGGCAACTCCCCAATCTCCCGTTGCCTCTTTTACTAACCCAACCGTTAAGCTTTGCTCAGGTACGTAATGCTTGGCACCTGTTTTTAGGCTATCTTGCAGGCGAAACTGGAGATGCTCAATTGGCACCACTTCCCAAAGGTAGCGACCTGTGAGTTTGTATTCCCAGAGTTGCCGTTGAGCGTTGTGCAGTTGCTGGCGAGGCAAACCCAGTAAATCCAATGCCGCATCGTTGATGGTAACGATCCGCCCCTCCATGTCTGTTGAAATCACCGCATCGGAGAGGCTTTGCAAAATGTCTTTTTGATACTGCTTTTCAATCAAGACATTTTCAAACAGCTTGGCATTCTCTAGGGCAATTCCCGCTTGAATATTAAACGCCCGCATAAATTCTTCATCAGAGGTGGTGAAGCTCCCCTGATTCTTGTTGATCAGCTGAGTGACGCCAATTAAATCGCCACTGGAGTTGAATACAGGTAGACAAAGAATATTGCGAGTGATGTACCCGGTGCGTTGATCGGCAGTGGGGTCAAAGCGGGGATCTTTGTACGCGTCGGATATATTGAGGGGCTGGCGAGTAGAGGCGACGTAGCCAGCAATTCCCCGGTTGGCAGGGATGCGAATGGGGATAATCTTGGTACCGTCTTTATTTAGTACTTTTGTCCACAGTTCTCCCGTTTCTTTACTCAGCAGAAACAGCGTGCTGCGGTCTGCTTGCATCAAGTCCCGCGCTTGATCCATCACCGATTGCAGCGTGGCTTCTAAATCTAAACTCTGCCCTAAGGAAGCCGTTGCCCGCAGGAGGGCAGCCGCCCCCCGTTGATTGCGGGCTGCCATTAAAAATGATTGACAAGTTTCCAGGATGATGCTAATAGAGGCGGCAAACTCCCGGAAGTGCTGTTCGTCTTCCTCATCAAAGGACACTCCCCCAGCTTTGTTTAGAAGCTGCACAACGGCAACGACCTGATTATTGCTGCTGACAATGGGCATACACAGCAGCGTCTGGGTATGATAACCAGGGCGTTCGTCTACTTCTTTGTTAAATAGCGGATGGTTGTAGGCGTCGGGAATATTGAGTGATTGTCCAGTGGTGGCAACATGACCCGCAATCCCCAGATTGACCGGAATGCGTAGTTCGACTGGCTTACCTGTTTCACCTTGAGGAATTTTTGCCCAAAGTTGACTCTTCTCGGCATCAACTAAAAAGATTGTTGTCCGATCAGCTTGTAAAATCTGCCCAATCTTTAGAGTGAAGGCATCCATGACCTGCTCTAACATGCTTTCTAGGGCTTCGTTGTTGATCATTTCGATCGCCCGTAGAAACTGCTGGAATTCAGCGGTGATAAAGTCCAGCAAACAAATAAACTCAGGAACAGACAGGTCTTTGACGCGGTGAGTCAGGACGCTGGTGCGGTTGAGTTGGGTAAGTTGCGTCAGTGTCGCAAGAACGCTACCTGTGTTGGAGAGGGTCATAGTTTAGTCATGGATGGTGAGTCATGGGCTCGTGAGTCATTAGGGTGCTGACTAATGACAACTAGCAGAATCGGGGTTGCTTAGCGATCGCTACCATCACTACTCATGATAGAAAAAAAATTCATTCCTATTACCTATGAATGTATCCGCTGATTCCCGGAGGAACAAGCGGAAATTCTGGCAATGCCATTTTAACGACGGCAGCAAGACGCGTGGAAACCTTAACAGCTACGCAGCTGGTGTCATTGACTGAGGATAAACAACAGCTCGATAGTAATTTTGCAACTGGCGAGTCGCGGCTGTCCAGCCCCAACGTTCGGCTTCTGCACGGGCATTTTGCCGTAGGGTTTCCCGTTCAGTTTGCGCTCCTAAAAGACGCTTGGTTGCGGCGATCGCTCCCTGGTCATCAGTGGGATCGAACAAGTAGCCATTGACGCCATCGGTGACAATATCCGGAATGCCCCCAGAACGGGCAGCAACTACCGGACATCCCGCTGCCATCGCTTCCAAGAGTACCAGTCCGAGGGTCTCTGTGCGCGAGGGGAAGACAAAGGCATCGGCAGAGGCGAAGGCAGAAGCGAGTTCCAATCCAGCCAAATAGCCAACGAAGTGAGTAGGCGTCCCGGCAAAGTGTTTTTCCAGGGCTTGGCGGTGTGGCCCATCCCCAACAATGGCTAGCCGTGCATTAGGAATCGCTTCTAAGACGGGTTTAATGCGGTCAATTTCTTTTTCCGCACTTACTCGCCCCACGTAAAGGAGGATGGGGCTTTCGGGATGTCCTTGAGAAAGATGCTGGCGCATTTTTTCTGATGCCAGATTTGGCTGGAACATCTCTGTATCAACACCTCGCTGCCACAAGTCTACTCGTTCCACATCGTGGTCGATGAGTTCCTGCACCATGGCAGTGGACGTACACAAATTGAGCTGGGCTTGATTGTGACTGGCTTTGATTAATTCCCACATCACTCCCTCTAGCATCCCCAAGCCGTAGTGCTTTAGGTACTGGGGCAAATGGGTGTGGTAAGACGCCACTAAGGGAATCTGCATCACCTTGGCGTAGTACAGCCCTCCTAACCCCAAAACAGCCGGATTGATCACATGAATCAAGTCTGGCTGAAACTCTTCCAAGACATGCCCAATCGCTGGGCGGGGTAGCGCTAACTTTAACTCAGGGTACAGCGGCAACGGGAAGCCAGAGACTCCATACACTCTTGCTCCTTTGTATTCAGTGATGCCACCATCTGGGGCAACGACCAGCACTTGGTCGCCGTTGCGTTGCAAGTGTTCAACGGTGTGGCGCAGTCGCGTTACAATTCCGTCAACTTTGGGTAGAAAGGTTTCCGTAAATAGCGCAATTCGCATATCTTAGCTAGTAGCTAAATGTCGCGTGAATTCTAACAGGTTTTTATAAAAAAGATGAAATACTCGGGATAGATTTTGAGTTAAAATATAGTTAGGAGAAATGCTTTTTTAAAATGGAAATATGAGGTTTTTATAAAAACGCAAAGAATTCCCATTGTAAAATAATATCATTGAAAACTCTGTAAATCAATCAACAAAAAAATCATTTTTGGCAAGTTTTTAACAAATAAATCTTTCCTATGGGACTATTTTTTTCTTTTTTGTCTGAAAATAAAGCTGTCATTTCCCGATTTGTGCTCAAAGGTAGGCTTAACAACAGGGCTGATTAAGCCTACCTGTATTGTCAGTCAAGAGGATCGAGTCTGGCTCATTTAGTAAAAACCTAAGAACTACGACGCCAAGAAACTTTTGGCAAAATTTGTTTCTTATCAACGCGCTGCTGATACTTAGTCGCAAAGTTTAGTAACGAGTCGAGTAGTGAGTCAGACAAATAGTGAGGTTGTAGACCCAAATCTAGCAGCTGCGTATTTTTGGCGTTGAAGTAGTGTTCTTCTAACTCTACGCGGGGGTTTTCGAGGTGATCAATTTCCACATTTAGCCCCATGGCGCTTCCGGCTTTTTTCACCATCATCGCCAAGTCACTGATACTAAATAACTCAGTGAACTGGTTAAAGACTCGGAATTGACCCGGTTCGGCGGGGTTAGCGATCGCAATTTCGATACACCGCACCGTATCGCGGATATCTAAAAAGCTGCGAGTCTGTCCGCCTTTGCCATAAACCGTTAGGGGATGACCAATTGCCGCTTGGATGCAGAAGCGGTTTAGTGCTGTGCCAAACACTCCGTCGTAGTCGAGGCGGTTAATCAGGAGTTCGTCCATTCCGGTTTCTTCCGTCAAGACACCGTAGACGACTCCCTGGTTCAAATCAGTGGCGCGCAGTCCCCAGATTTTGCAAGCAAATTGGATGTTGTGGCTGTCGTGGACTTTGCTGAGGTGGTAGAAGCTACCCGGTTGCTTGGGATAAGGGAGGGTATCTTTGCGCCCGTTGTGTTCGATGGTGATGTAGCCTTCTTCAATATCGATGTTGGGAGTACCGTACTCACCCATCGTCCCCAGTTTGACTAAATGGCAGTCAGGGAAATCTTCTCGCATTACATAGAGGAGATTCAGCGTTCCCACGACGTTGTTAACCTGAGTCAAGACGGCGTGATCGCGGTCAATCATTGAGAAGGGAGCTGAACGCTGTTCGCCAAAGTGAACCACCGCTTCTGGCTCAAACTGGTGCATCGCCTTGCTGAGAAACTCAAAGTTGGTAATATCGCCCACAAACAGGTCAATTGACTTCCCTGTAAGATCTTGCCAGCGCTGTAGACGTTGGTGAATTGGTGCGATGGGGGTTAGAGTTTCGACGCCTAGTTCTGAGTCCCAGTGCCGTCGCACTAAGCTATCTATAATGCCGACTTCGTAGCCTCGATTGGAAAGATAAAGGGCGGTTGCCCAACCGCAATAGCCATCACCGCCAATAACCAGGACCTTCATAATCAATCAATAAAGTTTGCTTGCTAATACTCGGTAAATGTACCAGGTTTGGGTACCCAACAGAGCAGGCGATGGGAAATAAGCGGGGGAGCTAGAAAGCTAGGGAGGGGAGGAGTTAGGGAGCGAGGGACAGGGGGAAAGGGAATGAGTCTGAAGGGTTAAAGGATGAAAAAAGCCAGCCAGGAGGAAGTTATAATCCGTTTCCTTATAGTTTTGATATAAAATCTCATATTATTGCTATAAACCCTCAGTTTTTGGCAGATATCCCTGCTTGTGTCAAGTTAATGTGCGCTTTGTTAAGCGTATGGTAACTCTTGTATCATCTTGTGCGATCTGGTTTCTGGTATCTCTAGATCGGCTATTGTAGAAGGGGCAAAGGAATTCTAAAGAAATTCTTAAGCCTGAGTATTGAGCTAAAATGCTCATACTGATGAGATTGGGGAAATATCCCCGCGCCTAAAGAGCAAAGGTTGTTACCGAAACAGGAGATTTTATGACTCCCACTATGTTGCGTCAGCTATGGTCTTTAGTTGAAACGACTCAAGCCAATCTACTGCTAAAACTAGATGATGCCAGCTTGATTCAATGGTTGGTGAAGCAATTTAACCAGGAGCGATCGCTTAATGCTTGTGAAGAGCATGTCGTGAGCGATTACCTACGTTCCAAACTTTCCCTAATTCGCGACCTGGCTCAAGAGCGCTATTAGTCCCCTATTGCCTGCATTTTGCGGGGTAAATTTAGTCTTATTTTTTAAAACGCCTAAAAATATACCAAAACAGGTAAGTTAAGCCGATAGCAACGGCTGATCTTCCTCTAATTTTTAGCGTGCACAGTTTATACAAAGTATATTAATTGCAGCGATCGCATACTCATCTTAGCCCCCCTTTTGAAGGGGGGTTGGGGGGATCTCCTCTTCAATTCGGTAACAAACCCCCTCCCAATCCTGCAACACCTCATCATTAGTAAACCGCAAAACCTTCAGCCCATAACCTTCTAAAATCTGCGTTCTTTCCCCGTCATAATCTTTGCCCTCATTTGTAAAATGACTCTCTCCATCCACCTCAATTACTAACTTCAACTGAGCACAGAAAAAATCAACTATAAAATTATCAATTGGTCTTTGCCGCAACACCCGAAACTTGAAGGTTTTTAGATAGCCATACCACAGCTTTTTCTCGGCTGGCGTCATATTTTTTCGGAGTTCTTTTGCCTTTTCTATTAGTTGTCGGTTGTAGGGTAAGTGAAAATCTGTATTACTCCAGTTCATTTAGATCCCCCAGTTCCCCCCTTAAAAAGGCTACGGTGTACACACAAGTTGGGCGAGAGGACTTTCCACCGTTCGATCCCCCCTAGCCCCCCTTAAAAAGGGGGGAATAGAAATCTTAGTCTCCCTTTTTAAAAGGGATGCGAGGGGGATCTCCGAGGATTTCAGTTTTGTACAGAGATGTGTGTACAGCAATCACACCAACTACAGACCAGGATTACCAGCTAACTATCAAAAAACAGCAGCGATCGCCCTTTTTTTTACTCTGCCATCAACCCACAACAGAAAACACAACGCGATCGCCCCATCACAACGGCGATAACATACGAACTACCTCCAAATGGTTTAGACGCAAGTGAGGATAGCTCTACCACCTGTGTCAAAAAAAAATAACAAAATGTAAAGGATAGGAATTAGTGAGGTCGGTTGCGATCGCTCACCCGTTCAGGTGAATCAGCAAGACGAAGCGCAACCCAGCCAACCTGCCATATTTTGAAAGCAGTTTCTTTAAAAAGCGTCAGTATGCAAAGTTCAATTACCGCAGAATCAGCTACTCAACTTCCTCCTCTGATTCCGCGTGAAGTGCTATTCGGAAACCCAGAACGTACCCGTCCCCAACTCTCACCGGATGGAAAGTATCTAGCCTATATCGCGCCTGACGAGAACAACGTCTTGCAGGTGTGGTTGCAGACAGTCGGACAAGATGATCACCGCCAGCTGACAGAAGACAAAAAGCGCGGTATCCGGATGTATTTCTGGACTTATAACCCAGAACAACTGATTTATCTGCAAGATTCCGACGGTGACGAGAACTTTCACCTCTACTCAGTCAATATTCAGTCCGATGTCGTTCGCGACTTAACCCCCTTCCAAGGCGTAAAAGCCCAACCTATCGAGCTAGACCACGAATTTCCTGATGAAGTCATCGTTGGCTTAAACCTCAAAGACCGCCAAAAGTTTGATGTTTACCGCATCAACCTCAATAACGGTGCTGTTGAATTTGATACAGATAACCCTGGTAATATCGTTAGCTGGACGGCAGATGCCAAGTTCCAAATTCGGGCAGCGACAGCCGCAACGCCGGATGGCGGTTCGGATTTGATGTATCGAGAAACAGTTGATTCAGAATGGGAAATTATCCGGCACTGGGGAGCGGATGATGAAGGTGGGGCAGTAGCATTTTCTGCTGATAACAACACCCTGTACATGATTGGCTCTCACGATGTTAACGCCCAGCGTCTGATTGCCTTGAATCTGGACAGCCGCGAAGAAACAGTGGTCGCAGCAGATGAACAATATGATGTGGGCAGTATTGTCATGCACCCGACCTCGCGAGTCATCGAGGCGGTTTCTTTCTACAAAGACAAAGTAGAGTGGCAAATTTTAGATGAAAGTATTGCCGCAGATTTTGAAGCGATCGCCCAAGTCCGGGAAGGCGAATTCGGCATCAGCAGCCGCACCCTAGCGGATGACCAGTGGCTAGTCGCCTACGGGATGGATGATGGCCCGGTATACTACTACACCTACGACCGCGCCTCCAAGTCCAGCACCTTACTCTTTAGCAATCAACCTGCCCTAGAAGCCTTGCCACTGGCAGCAATGCAGCCCATTTCCTACTCAGCACGGGATGGACTAACCATTCACGGCTACTTAACAACCCCCGCTGGTTTAGAAGCGAAAAACTTACCTACCGTGCTTCTCGTCCATGGTGGCCCTTGGGCGCGGGATACCTGGGGCTACAGCCCAATTGTGCAGTGGCTGGCAAACCGGGGCTATGCCGTGCTGCAAGTCAACTTCCGGGGTTCGACTGGCTACGGTAAGGATTTCCTGAATGCGGGAAATCGTCAATGGGCAGCCACCATGCACGATGATCTAATTGATGGCGTCAATTGGTTAATAGAACAGGGTATTGCTGACCCGGAAAAAGTCGCTATTATGGGCGGTTCCTACGGTGGTTATGCCGCGCTGGTGGGCTTAACCTATACGCCGGATGTGTTTGCGGCGGGAGTAGATATTGTTGGTCCCAGCAACTTGGTGACGCTGATGAAGAGTATTCCTCCCTATTGGGCACCGTTGCTGGCGAATATGTACCACCGTGTCGGTAATCTAGAGACGGAAGAGGAGTTCCTGAAAGAGCGATCGCCTCTATTTTATGTTGACCGTATCCAGAAGCCCTTACTGATCGGTCAAGGTGCTAATGATCCACGGGTGAAGCAAGCCGAAAGCGAGCAAATTGTAGAGGCGATGCGAGAAGCAGGGAAGCCTGTGGAGTACGTCGTTTACACTGACGAAGGTCACGGCTTTGCTCGTCCGGAGAACCGCTTGCATTTTTACGCGATCGCTGAAGAGTTCCTCGCCAATTATCTCGGCGGTCAAGCCGAACCCGCAGACAAGGTTGAAGGTCATTCAGGCATCGTTACTAAAGTAAACGTCAACGTTTAAAAGCCCGTTTTGTCCATAAATTAAGCACCTTTCCCCCATCCCTCCTAGTGTGAACTTAGAGGAGATGGGGGAATTTTTAAGCAATACCTCCTGGGGGAAAGTCTGAAAGTTGTTCTACTCCCGTCAGCACAATTTCCGGCTTTTCTTGATACATTTTTACTTCGCCGCTGACATATACGTACCCTCGTCCCATTCCCGCATAGCGCGTTGCAATCAGCCGCATCAAGGGGGCGCGTTCCTCACTGTAAGCATTAGGTATCCACAAATCAAATCTGTGAAATGTTGATCCGGCAAAAATTAACGCCCCGCCACCTAATGATTTATTAATACCCCCTTGCAAGTCACAAAAAATAGTAATTCGTTGATTTGTTTGAGCAGCTTCCAATATTTTTGGGTAATCTAATCGCACAGAAAGCACTCCCGATGTCGTTTCTGACAAGCGGTGTTCTTCGACAATCGCGCCGCGCATAAACCACCAAGGAAGAAGAGTCGTGTAGTCACGAGTTGTCCCTCGCACATTAGTTAGCGGATTCCAAATTACTAAATTATTAGCTTGTGCTTCCGCTTCGGCTGCCGTCATTTGGCGGTGATACAGCCGAGAGTAGCCATATTTAACAAAATAAGGACTCCATCCTTCTTCAACCAGCTTTATGTTGTAGTTTTCTTCACCTTTATAGATATAACAGAGGAGGCGACCGTAGTTATCCCGATGTTTTTCTAAGGAAACCTCCACTGAATCATCGGTATCAAACTCAATGTCTACTTGCACTAGTTCGTCATTCGCCGTTGCAAAGTATTGTTTCGCCATTGCGGATGCGGCTTTTCCCGCCTCTGTTACAGGCTTTGAACCACCCGGCTGACTTTCTTCGGTGTCTACACAAATTAGCCGTAAAGACTCTTCTTTACCATTTAGTAAGACTTTGATGGTGTCACCATCTATAACTTTGGTGACTTGAAGATTTTCAATTTTAGTTCCCATACTTTTGTCCTGAAAATTTAAGTGCTGTAGTAAGTTTTTCTTCCGCATCCTTAATCAACCTTCCGGAGGGTGTAATAATTAGAAACAAGGTTAAATTTAGGTAAGGATGGGGTTAATAATTGCCTAGAAATTGGCGCTGAATTTAGTGCCAGACTACCCGATTATGCCTCATGTTTCGATGATGCTGTGACCAGAATACGGCATCAAAGTGTAGTTGAAGCATAGAGTTAGCGATCGCGCTTAACGCTAATGGCACTGACTTAAGCGGCAAATAGTTGTTTTTGAGAAAAACCCAGCTTGGGGGGGCTTCCCCCCAATCCCCCCACTGGGGGATGAGTGCCTCCCCCAGACCCCCTGCACAAGGTTTGATCGGTTGTGAT
>NZ_JCACLG010000056.1:0-135439 GCF_059505785.1 Kastovskya adunca
TTCCCTCCTCCACTTTTGCCCTTCTCTCTTTTGTAAAAAACCTACACCTGTGAGCTTTTTTTAAGGGGGGCTGGGGGGGATCAAAACCAAAATAGTGCAAAAGCAGTTTAGGAGACCTGTGTATACACCGAGCGTAGAGGCAAAGCTGTTTAAGGGAGCTTTTTCGTCTAGTGACTACGCGATCGCACTGACGGCAGCAGCGCATAGACTTAGATACTTTAGACAAGATGCCCAAATATTACGGCTGCGGCTAAAGCGTGACAACTATGTCTGACTCTCAACAGGATTTAGCGTCTCTGATTTCGAGAATTTCTCAGCTAGAAGAACGACAAAATGTTTCCGCAAAATACATGGTAGGGCTGAAACGACAGTTCGACAGCCTGACGCAAGAGTTCAACACGCGCCCAGAGTTGCAGCAAATCGAAAGCTTTAAAAGTGAAATTTCCGCTTTGCAACAGCACCTCCAGCAGCTACCAACTTTGAGCAATGGTTTAGATACTGAGATTAAAGACGCACCTGCTGAGCCTGAAAAGCTTGATGATGCTGAGGTAGTTAGGCGATTTACTGAACGAGTAGAGCAGCAACTACGTCAGGAAGCCCTCGAAAAAATGGTAATTGCATCATCCGAGCAGTTAGCAGAAGTTGAAGTGGAGACTGACACGGCTGAAGCTGAAGAAGCTGTAGAACAAATTACCAGAGTTTTTAGCGATCAGGAATTTAAAACTGAAAGAGCGATGTGGCTGGTAAATAGAATCTATGCAGCAGAGGAAGATACTCAGGAAATACCTGTTACTGCTGAAGAATTTTGGCAGTGGTTTAACGAGGGAAAACGGGATTTTACAGGGATTAACTTAGCTGGAATTGACTTAGCTGGCAAAAACCTTGAATATGCTGGACTTAACCTAAGTCAAGCCAATCTCACCAGCGCAAAACTAAATCAGGCAAAATTTTGTGCTGTAAATTTCAGCGGAGCAAAATTAAAAGGGGCTGAACTCTATGAAGCAAATTTACAGGAAGCAAATCTAAGCAACGCCAATCTGGAATGCACTAACCTTTGTAAAGCAAATTTATTTAAAACAAAATTAGAAAAAGCAAACCTAAAAAAGGCAAAGCTTGAAGGAGCAAATCTGAGGCAAGCAGTATTAATTGAGGTAAATCTGAGTCAGGCTGATTTACGTCGAGCAGCTTTGTCGAGTGCCAATCTAGAAGGGGCAAATCTAGAAGGAGTAAATCTTCAGCAAGCAGTTTATAACGAGAAAACTGTATTTCCCAAAGATTTTGACCTTATTAAAGCAGGAGCTTACTTGATTGCTGCTGGGTCATCCTTATTAAAGGCTAATCTTACTGGTGCTAATTTGAATGAAGTCAACTTGAGTGGTGCAAACCTGCAAGAGGCAAACTTAAATTCAACTCAATTAAGAAGTGCAGATTTAAGTCAAGCCACCTTGAGTAGAGCAAGCTTAACTAAAGCAAACTTGAATGGAGCAAAACTTCTTCAGGTGCATCTCAACTCCGCTAATCTGAGTGAGGCAAACCTCAGTTCTGCAAACTTAACGGCAGCAAATCTCAGTTCTGCAAACCTAACGGCAGCAAATCTCAGTTCTGCAAACTTAGCGGCAGCAAATCTCAGTTCTGCAAACCTCAGTTCTGCAAATTTGCAAAAAACGAACTTGGCAGCAGCAGATCTCAGTTTCGCGAATCTAATAAACACCAAATTTGATAAGAGGACAAATTTAAGTGGCGCAATCCTTACTGATGTCAATCTAGCCGGAATAGACCTTCAGGGAATCAATATGGTGAGAGCCAACTTTAGTAGGGCAAACCTTTGTGGAACATGGCTCACTTCTTCAAATTTGAGGGGGGCAAATCTCTCTTCTGCTGACCTGCGTGGGGCCAACCTCAGTTATGCATACCTGGAAGGAGCGAACATGAAAGGTGCTAACTTGAGTGGGGTAATTTTGACAGAGGCAAAGCTTAGTGGCGCAATTATGCCGGATGGCACGACTCACGAGTAGACTTTGCGGATGAGCTGAAATAGCTGGGTGAGTAAAAACGCGATCGCCTCACCATCGTGTCTCCCTTCGCTACTAAAGCCAAGCAACGACCTCACAAAGAAAGCGATCGCTACTAGATACCATGTAAACTTGAGTCATGCGATCGCCTGTTTATACCAGCACCCCTTGGACAGAAACTTACAGCGAAATTATTGATGTTCGCTCCCAAAGCGAATTTGCTGAAGACCGGGTTCCGGGTGCCCTCAACTTCCCAGTTCTCAATGATGACGAACGTGCCAACGTCGGCACCCTCTACAAACAGATTAGTGCCTTCGATGCCCGCAAAGTTGGGGCTTCTCTAGTTGCTAAAAATATTTCTCAGCATCTTGCCCATCACTTCACAGACAAAGACAAAGACTATCATCCCCTAGTCTATTGTTGGCGCGGTGGACAGCGTTCCAACAGCTTGGCACTGGTACTCAGCCAAATTGGGTGGCAAGTCACAGTCTTAGAAGGCGGCTACAAAACCTACCGCGCCCACGTCCGCGAACAACTAGAACACCTGCCCAAACAATTTACCTATCAGGTACTGTGCGGACTCACAGGTAGCGGCAAAACCCATATCCTGCGACGATTGGCACAACGCGATGTTCAAGTGCTGGACTTAGAAGGACTTGCCAACCATCGCGGTTCCCTCCTCGGTCAAGAGTGGGAAGGTAAACTCTCACCCCAACCCTCACAAAAACGCTTTGAGTCCCTTATTTTGCACGAACTCCAACGCTTTAACTCCCAAAAACCAGTTTGGGTAGAAGCCGAAAGCAGCAAAATCGGACAAGTTTATCTCCCTTCCTCCCTCTGGCAACAGATGAAGCAGGCTCGTTGCGTAGAAGTGCAACTTCCGACATCCGCCAGAATTGATTGGCTGTTGCAAGAATATCCCCACTTAGTGACTCACCCCGATATCCTGAAAAACAAACTGATGCGGCTCAAATCTCGCTACGGTTTGGAAAAGCTGACGCAGTGGTTCCAGCTCATCGATTCTGATCAGTGGGAAACTTTAGTGGGCGATTTGCTGGAAGCTCACTATGACCCAACTTACAGCCGCTCAATGAGTCATAGTTACGATCGCGTCGAGCAAAGATTACCCTTGTCGGATTTGTCGGATGCGAAGGTTGAGGCGTTTCTGGATGAGTTGAGTGCTTAAAGAAGTCCAGAACTGTATCGTTCTGTACCGGGATACGCCGAAGCGGGGATGATGGGGAAAACGCGATCGCCTCCTAGTGCAGAATTTCAACCCATAAAGACGTGGTTATACAACATCTCTACAAGTTAAAGGAATGTTAAGCTGGCTACAGTAGAAGAAACCCCTAAAATTGAGTAGTGTCGGCTACTGTTTCCCAGTTTCTCACAACACAACTTTTGTTCAGTTCTGTTGCCCTTGATGCTTTAGAAAGCAGCCAGACTGAATTAACACTTAGCTTTAATTGCCCTAAAAATTTCAGCCTTCTGTCACCCTCCCCATGAACATTTTTAGTAACCTGCTGCCTCAACCCACTCAACCTCGTGCCCAGAAAAAACGCCGCAGCATCGAAATCAAATCAGAGCGGGAAATTGAAATTATGCGGCAGGCGGCAAAAATTGTCGCGACAGTGCTCAAAGAAACCTCGGAAAGGGTTGAGCCAGGGATGACAACGGCGGATTTAGACGCTTATGCCGAAAAACGCATCCGAGAAATGGGAGCCTCCCCCAGCTTCAAAGGCTATCACGGCTTTCCTGGTTCCATTTGCTCCAGTATCAACAACGAAGTTGTCCACGGTATCCCCAACCCCAAAAAAGTGATTCGTGCCGGGGATGTGTTGAAAGTAGACACAGGTGCCTATTTTGAAGGCTTTCATGGAGACTCCTGCATCACGATTGCAGTGGGTGAAGTGACAGCAGATGCCGCCAAGTTAATCCGCGTTGCGGAAGAAACCCTCTACAAAGGCATCGAACAAGTCAAAGCCGGAGCCTACTTACTCGACATTGCCGGAGCCATTGAAGACCACGTAAAAACCAATGGTTTCAGCGTTGTAGAAGAGTTTACGGGGCATGGTGTAGGTCGCAATCTCCACGAAGAACCTTCTGTTTTCAACTTCCGCACCCGCGAAATGCCCAATGTGAAGTTGCGTGCGGGAATGACCCTAGCAATTGAGCCAATTTTAAACGCAGGTTCTAAATTTACGCGGGTTTTACGCGATCGCTGGACAGCCGTAACCGTTGATAATTCCCTATCCGCTCAGTTCGAGCATACGGTTTTGGTGACAGAGACAGGCTACGAAATTTTGACCGACCGCTCTAAAGTTTAATCGTCAGGAAAGCGATCGCGAAGGGCGTATCTCTAGGAGTTGCAACTTGCCGACACAGAAGCAATCCCACACCGCGTTACAGATTGGTCGTGCTTGAAGGTTCGCTCAAGAAATAGGCTAATGGCAAACCATCTGCCGCCCGGAGAATGATGTAACCTTTCGTAAAAGTGGGTGAGGCTTCTGCCTGCCGGGGACGACCTCTTCTCCTTTTAAAAGTACCCAAAATTTCCACTACCCGAACTGGAGTGCTGGCAAGCGGATCGTCTTCTGAGTCGAGAGGTTCTGCCCCTAATCGAAAAGCCTCTCTATAGCTCATTACACTGTTCTTGATAACTCTTGGGTTACATTCTCCAAAGCGTGTCGCTGCTATATTAATGGCTCTTTGTGCTGCATCGCGATCGCCAATATCCGCCTCAGGGTTAGCCGGAGGTAGGAAGCCTCGTAGTGTCTCATAGCTTGTAGGAGGTAGTTGGCGGCTAGGTTCTTCAGGATTTGGTGCTGGAGTATTCACAAGATCGCTGAAAGTCTTAAGTTTAACCACTGGCGTGACTAACACCAATGACTTCAACCAAGCCAGCTATAAAGATATATCTCCCCAAACCATAAAGGCGATCGCTCTCAAAAATACGCGATCGCCCTCTTCTTGACCACTCCTGACGTTTTCCTACCAAGAAGCCCAAAGAATTAGCCCAAAGAATTTTATAGTGGAGTGGCGCGTGATTATAAAAAAATTGTGAAAGCGATTACTCTTCTTGGCTCTACTGGCTCTATTGGCACGCAGACTTTAGATATTGTTGCTCAGTACCCTGACCAATTCCGGATAGTGGGGTTGGCAGCAGGGCGTAATGTGGCGATGCTAGCCTCGCAGATTCGGCAGTTTCGCCCGGAAATTGCCGCAATTTGCGCCGAAGACAAGTTTCCCGAACTAAAAGCAGCCCTAGCTGACCTCGATCCCCAGCCAATTTTACTGGCAGGAGAAGCGGGAGTGGCACAAGTGGCTCGTTACGGCGACGCCGAAAGCGTGGTAACGGGGATTGTCGGTTGTGCTGGGTTGTTGCCGACATTGGCTGCAATTGAAGCTGGGAAGGACATCGCCCTAGCCAATAAGGAAACACTGATTGCTGGCGCTCCAGTGGTGTTGCCCTTGGTGGAAAAGCACGGGGTGAAGTTGCTACCCGCAGATTCAGAGCATTCAGCAATTTTTCAATGTCTTCAAGGCATCCCTAAAGGTGGCTTGCGGCGGATTATCCTGACGGCTTCTGGAGGTGCCTTCCGGGATTGGCCCGTGGAAAAATTACCAGAAGTGACCGTTGCCGATGCCTTAAAACACCCGAATTGGTCGATGGGGCGCAAAATCACGGTAGACTCTGCCACCTTGATGAACAAGGGATTAGAAGTGATTGAGGCTCACTACCTCTTTGGCATGGACTACGACCATATCGACATCACAATTCATCCTCAAAGCATCATTCACTCTTTAATTGAGTTGCAAGATACCTCCGTACTCGCACAGTTGGGCTGGCCCGATATGCGTTTACCCCTACTGTATGCTCTCTCTTGGCCAGAGCGAATTTATACCGACTGGGAACAACTAGATTTGGTAAAGGCTGGGACTCTCACCTTTAGAGAACCAAATCACGACAAGTATCCCTGTATGCAACTTGCCTATGCCGCCGGACGCGCGGGCGGTTTGATGCCTGCGGTTTTGAATGGGGCAAATGAACAGGCGGTAGCACTCTTTTTGGAAGAGAAGATTCGATATTTGGAAATTGCCCGTTGTATTGAATATGTTTGCGATCGCTTTCAATCCCAAAATACTGCCACTCCTTCCCTAGAAGACATCTGCGCCGCTGATGTTTGGGCAAGACAGGAAGTTTTAACCGTTAGCCAACTGCTAGCCAAAGGCGATCGCATTATCTCTGTTCGTTAAAGCCAAATTATCAGGCAAGAATTGAGGCTAACGCCATGAGCCGCGTTAACAAGTCGCTATGCCAGTAGAACTACTTATCGTCCTTGTTGCCTTGATTGTGTCCTGGCTGGTATTTACCGTGCTGGTTCAGGTCGTCAAAGCCAGCATCAGGACAGCAATGGCGATCGCGATCGCCATCCTCATTTTGCAGATAGTCTTTGGCATTGGCCCCACCGACCTTTGGCAGGAAATTACCCAACTTCCCCAAACCCTGTGGCGAACTCTCACCGGGAAGTAATGCCAATCCTCGTAAATGCTTGCTACAGATCTTTTTCTTGCGCCCCCTTTTTTAAGGAGGGTTGGGAAGATCTATGTGTAGCCTCTTAAAAGGGAAATGGTATTAGGGGGTGGTGCAAAAACTGAGTGAAGTATATTCCTTTTAAAGCACTTTTAACTCTTTGCTCTCCCTACAATAAATACCTACATTACATCTATCTAAAGCCGTATTTTCGTAGAAGTTTTTACCTGTACACTTATAGGTAGCTCCCTCCTGTGATAGAAGGATAGCAAATCATCAACCGTTATTTTTTTAGTAAGTAGAGGTAAAGCTCTACTTATTTAAGAGTTTTAATCGCCTAGCTTAAATTTTTCTCAATCACATTATAGACTGCGATTGAAGCTTGTATCTGCTTTTTAGATCACTTGAATAAAACATTTGAAAGGATGGAGGATTTATGCATAATATTGGGGATAAAGTCCAAGCATTCGACGGACGTATTGGTACAGTCGTTGATGCCAAAACAATGGTAAATGATGCCATGTTTTCTAATTATCAACATATTGTGGTGAGATTTCCCGACCTCTCCACAATGGATGGGCTGTCAGAGAATTTCAAAGCTGTGTTTGAAAGACCCTTTGCCAAATTGAGAGATTTTGTTAAATATATGACCCTCTGAGCGAAAAAACTTCACTCCTATCTCCACTGAACAGTCCGCAAAGACTAATCAGCGATCGCTATCCAAATCTTGCAAAACCTGGGTCTTAGACTCAGGTTTTACCATCTCTATTAAGTACTTACCATTCCAACTGATCTCTGACACAATGTTACTAAGTTAACTACTGATTTGTGCCAGTTACCTCTATTCTTAAAGGAGTCAAATTAGGACGGCGTAAATATTTTACCTTGTCTTACATAATTTGATTTATTCTCACCTACTCAACCTTAGTATTAAATTCTGTAATGCACATTGGATTTCTCAACCCCCAAGGCAACTTCGATCCGGCTGATAGCCACTGGACAGAACATCCCGACTTCGGCGGTCAACTGGTCTACGTCAAGCAAGTTGCCCTGGCAATGGCAGAGCTAGGACACAAGGTTGATATTCTTACTCGCCAGATTGTTGACCCGGAGTGGCCAGAATTTTCTGAGCAGTTTGATGCCTATCCCAATGCGCCCAATGTCCGGATTATTCGCTTACCAGCAGGGCCCAAAGAATTTTTACGGAAAGAATTGTTCTGGTCTCATCTGGTTGAGGACTGGGTGCCTAATATTTTGAAATTTTATCAAGAGTCTGGCGGCTTGCCAGATGCCATGACAAGTCATTATGCCGATGGAGGGTTGTGCGGTGCCCTTATCGAAGATGCGGTCGGCGTTCCCTTCACCTTCACAGGTCATTCTCTTGGTGCCCAGAAACTGGATAAACTCCATGTCACTCCAGAAACCTTGCAGGAAAAGAATGATTACTTCAACTTCGCACAGCGTATAGTTGCCGAACGTTTGAGCATGAATCGTTCAGCCATCAACATCACGAGTACGAAGCAAGAACGTTTTGAACAGTACGCTCATCACGCCTATCACGGGGCGGTGGATGTGAATAATGACGATCGCTTTGCACTGATTCCACCAGGAGTTGACCCTTCCATCTTCGGTGTCGAAGCCCGCTCAAAGAACGAGGACGCCACCTATCAACTGATTCAGGATCGATTAGCGCGGGACATAGCTGAGGAACGGCGGGACTTACCCGTGATTGTGGCAGCAAGTCGTTTAGCTCCCAAGAAAAACCTTTTAGGGTTAGTGCGTGCCTTTGCCCAAAGCCAAACCCTTCAAGAACGAGCTAATTTGGTCTTCTTTACCAGTGGGCTAGATAATCCACTCCAAGAAGAAGCCAGCGACGAGGCAACCGAACAAGAAGTTCTTACTCCCATTCGTGAGGTGGTGCAAGAAAACGGCTTGAAGGGGAAAATCAGTGCCTTTGCCTTACCGAATCAAGCCGCATTAGCCGCTGCTTACCGATTCTTAGCTAAACGCCGTTCAGTGTTTTCCCTAACCTCGCACCATGAACCCTTCGGCTTAGCGCCCCTAGAAGCAGTCGTTGCTGGTCTCCCCGTGGTCGTCACCCAGAATGGTGGACTCAATGAGAGCCTGCGAAAGGATGACAAAGAATACGGCATTTTTGTTGAACCGAGTGATCCCAGTGATATTGCCCGAGGGTTAGAGAAAATAGTTGGCAATACCCAGGTATGGGAAGACTTTTCCCAGTGCGGTCGAAATTATGTATTAAAGCATTACACCTGGGAGCGTACAGCCAAAGACTACCTGAAACAGCTGGAGCAAATTGTGGCATCACCGGATGCACGTCGTCCTGATGACCTGCTTCCTATTCATCCCTACTTTCGCAATCCCAGCCCAGAAACCGATGTTTCCCTGAAAGAATTGAGTGACCTCTACTTTGGTTCCTAAGCGGCTAGGCATTGATGTGGAGAGATCAGGGGAAGCTTACAACTTGATGACAACCTCTACCTTAGTGAAGAGGAGATGTTGATACAGTTTAGATAATTAATAGAGCTGCCGAGCGTCAATTGCCATTGCAAACTGTTTAGGCGAAAACTCTATGCTGGATTCTCTATTTACCAACATCCCGGAACCGGAGCAAGATTTGAGGCTCAATCGCCGCCGTCGTCGTAAAGGGGCGATTATCGGTACAGGTCAAGTGGGTATGGCTTGTGCTTACTCAATGCTGATTCAAAACACCCTTGATGAAATGGTGCTCATTGATATGAATGCCGAAAAGCTAGAAGGGGAAGTGATGGATTTGCTGCACGGGCTACCCTTTGTTGAACCGATAGCAATTCGAGCCGGGACGTTAGCGGATAGTAAAGACGCTGATGTTGTCATTGTGACGGCGGGAGCCAAGCAGAAGCCAGGAGAAAGCCGCTTAGACTTGGTTAATCGCAATGTAGAGATCTTTAAAGATTTAATTCCAGAAATCGTTAAGCATTGTCCGCAGGCGATTTTGCTGATTGTCACAAATCCAGTGGACATCATGACTTATGTTTCCCTGAAGCTATCTGGCTTGCCCAGTTCTATGGTGCTTGGTTCCGGGACATCATTAGATACAGCACGTTTTCGTTATCTACTGGCGGAGAAGTTTCAGCTTGACCCGCGCAGCTTCCACGCCTATATCATTGGCGAACATGGTGACAGTGAAGTGCCTGTTTGGAGCAAAGTCAATATTTCAGGAATGCACCTGTTTGAGGAAGAGTCGCAGGATGACGATATTAAACAAGTTTTTGAACGCGTAAAGAATGCCGCCCACGAGGTGATTCAGCGTAAAGGTGCAACCTGCTACGCGATTGGTTTGGGGGTGACTCAGATTGTGCAGGCAATCTTACATGATCAAAATCGGGTGATGACGGTTAGTACTTTGATCGATGGGTTTGAGGGCATTCATGATGTCTGCCTTAGCTTACCTACAGTTATTAATGCTCAAGGTGTAAGTCGGACTTTGAATCTCTCTTTGTCTGGGACTGAAAAGCAGCAACTGCTACAGTCCAGTAAAGTTTTACAAAAGACAATAACAGAACTCAATCTTTGAGGGAAAGACACTCTGGATTGAAAGTCAGCTATTGCAAATTTAACTCGGCATATTCATTTGGCTAATAGATAATTTAGATGCCAATCTTGCAGCTTTTTTAACTAGCTGTTTGGTTCTGCTTTTCTTTAACGCAGAGAACGAGAGAGGTTTGGGTGCAAGGTGTTAGTTAGATACAGGGCTTTAATTTATAGAATTTCCCAATTCACTAACTGAGGTGCTACTTTTAACCTCTTTTTTGGGAAGGATGGATTGGGGTGCTCTTGTAACGAGTTTATGAAACTGTATCGAATAATACTTCAGTTTGGTTATAATCTTGACTGACTAAGCTGCCGAACCTATCAGCAGTAACTTCTTTGAGGTTTACACCGCTTTACCTTCTCTTGTCAGGAAATCTTTTTTTCCGAGGAGAGGTATTTTAAGCTGACTAGTTGACAATTCCCCACTTTTTTGAATTGAAAAGTTAACAAATAAGTGTTTTCGCCTTATCATGTCATCTACGTAAAACTACAGGGCTATGTAGAATTTTTTTGATAATTTGCTTGTGAAAATTAGTCAAAGCCGTGTATTCTCGTAGGGGCTTATTCTTTCCACAAGCCGATCATCAGGGAAATTGCATTAACTATATAGATCATCAGGGCATCTACTATTACAAGCTTTGAGCAATCAAAGAACCGTTTCTTTAGCTGTGTCTACCAATGAAATCCCTGATACAGAAGCTGGGGTGTGCTTACCAACTATGGACAGTTATCCTAACTGGATGTGTTGTCTCTATAGCACTGCCAATTGCCGCCGACCCAATTACCAATACCGCTTCAGCAACCTTTGGCGAGGTTACACCGACAACTGTCACCTCCAACGAAACCTCTCTCACCGCCACTCAAGCGACGCTAGAACTCCTCAAAACCGCTGACCGTGCAGCAGCAGAACCGGGTGATACGGTCGTTTATCGTCTGGCTTTAAGAAACACTGGTACTATTGCCGCTAGTAATATTAGCCTCACCGATACACTGCCTTTAGGTCTGCGGATAGTCCCTGACTCTGTACAAGGTTCCTTAACTACAGGAACGACTACAGCCCCAATCAACTTACCACCGATAACGGCATCCAACCGGACAGTTACGTTTAATTATCCGAGTTTGGCACCCAATCAGACGTTGAACGTGGTTTATGCCGCTGTTGTGACACCCGATGCGGTGCGGGGTGATGGCAGAAATACCGCAGTTGAACCTAGAAGTAACATGGCTAGTTACCGGCTGCGGATTGGCGAAGGAATCTTGTCTGATTGCGGCACCCTAGTAGGGCGAGTGTTTGTGGATAAAAATTTTGACGGCGAACAGCAACCGGGAGAGCCTGGGGTACCCAATGCGGTCATTTTCATGGATGACGGCAACCGCATCACCACGGATGCGAATGGGTTATTTTCTTTAGCGAATGTCATTGCTGGCAATCGCACAGGTACGCTGGATCTCAGCAGTTTGCCAGGGTACGCACTGGCACCGAATCTCTACTTTATTGAAGGCAACAGTCAGTCTCGTTTGGTACGTCTAGCACCGGGAGGTATGGCACGGATGAACTTTGCTGTGACACCTGCCTATGGGGAGGAACAGCAATGAAAGATTTAAATCAAAAGAGTGGTAATCAGCAGTTTTTGCGGCTAAATGCCAAGTTCTCGCCGCTTTCGATCGGTTTGTTCTCAACACTACTCGGAGTAATAGGGGTTCTCCCAGCTCCGGCTGAAGAGGTGAAGAATGCACCCAGTGCAGACATTAGCGATCGCCTATACAGCCAAAACCAGATTAGCGAAAACGCGATCGCCCCACAAATAACCGAGGCGATTACTCAATCTGACTCAACCGCCATTTCAGAGACAGTGCCAACAGCGGTAGAGGTGCCAGTCTCCGAAGATCCTGAGGCATCCAGCTTAGAGATAGATCAGGTAGAACCCCTCGCTGATGAGGCTCAAAGCGATCGCCCCATTGACATTCTTCCCACCCCTCAAACAGAGGAAGCCAATCCAGCACTCAGCCAAACCCTTGCCCAGCAAGGAATTCGCATCCTCAGCCCCCAATCCGGCATTGCAGGAACGCGATCGACGAATCTAGTCGTCCAATACGGCGCAGATACTCAAATAGAAGTCAGCGTCAACCAGAACCCTATCGACCCGGAAACCCCTACCCAAATTGAGCGCGACGAGACGCAGAATCTGATTACTCAGGGTTGGTACAACATCCCTTTGGAAGCGGGTAAAAATATCCTCACTGTCCAAGGCAACAACGGAACATCTGCAAGCGTTGAGTTAGACGTTGAAGACACTGCCATTCGCCTCAACGTTGCTCCTGTTGGCAACCCTCGCGTCGTAGCGGATGGTCGCTCCATCATCACCATTGCCGGACAACTTACTGACGAAAACGGTCAAGCGATCGCTGAAGATGTCGAAGTCACCTTAACCGCTAGTGCGGGTGAGTTTGTAGATGCCGACCAAGACGAAGACCAGCCAGGGTTTCAGACCCTTGCTAGACAAGGACAATTCAGCGCTCGATTGCAATCGACCTTAGACGCCCAAAAGGTTCGCATCCGTGCGGCTGTAGAAGAGCAGGAAGTAGAAATTCAGGAATCCTTGGTTCCGGCTCCCTCAACACTTGAGGCATACACCCAAGTTGAGTTCATCACCAATCTTCGCCCCTCTTTGGTAAGTGGTGTAGTTAACTTGCGGATTGGGCAGTCAGGAACAGACTTCTGGGGAAGCCGCCGGGAATTTCTCAACCCCGATCTCATTGACGATGGCACTGAGGTTGATTTAGAGGGCGCGGTTTTTGCGACTGGGCGAATAGGGGAATGGCTCTTTACAGGGGCTTATAACTCCGAACGTCCCTTAAATGAAACCTGTGATGGCATAACCCGGTTATTTCGGGGCCCGCAGTTTTGCGAACAACAGTATCCTGTCTATGGTGATAGCTCTAACGTTGATTATCTGACGCCTTCTAAAGATAGTGTCTACCTGCGCTTCGAGCGTACCTCCCCCGTTCCGGGTGCCGAACCGGATTATGTGATGTGGGGAGACTACAACACCCAAGAATTAACTAGAGCATCGCAACTCTTTTCTGCAACCACTCGCGCCTTACATGGCTTTAAAGGCAACTACAACTTTGGAAATCTCCAACTTACTGCCTTCTACAGCCCTGACGTTCAGGGGTTCCAGCGAGACACGATTGTTCCCAACGGTACCAGTGGCTACTACTTCCTCTCACGACGCCTGTTGGTGGAAGGAAGCGAGAACATTTTTATCGAAACTGAAGAACTCAATCGTCCGGGAACCGTTGTTGAGCGCAGACCTCTAAGACGCGGGCCCGACTACGAGATTGACTACGATCGCGGCACCTTGCTCTTCCGGCGTCCCATTCAGGCAACAAAATTTAACTTCTTTGGTACAGATGTCATCGAACCCAGAGAAAACGTGCCTGAGGGAGCCGTTGGTGCAACAACGCTAGTGCAACGGATTGTCGTTACCTATCAGCACGAAGGCATCGAGGGCGACGATACCGATATCTACGGCGGACGGCTGCAATACAACTTCTCCCAGGAGTTCGGCTTAGAAAGCTGGATTGGGGCAACTTACCTGCAAGAAGACCAGGGTACACAAGACTTTGAGCTATATGGTGCCGATTTTCTAGTGCCTTTGGGGAGAAACGGGCAATTTATTGGAGAATACGCCCATTCCACCCATAATTCTCCATTTCTGGGCAATGTTTCCGGTTCCGCCTACCGCTTTGAACTTTACGGCAGTATTCTGGGGAATTTAAACGGTCGCGCTTACTACCGCTCAGTAGAAGAAGGCTTTGCTAATAATGCCACCTTCAGTTTTACGCCAGGACAAACCAGATACGGGGCAGCGATCGCCGCTCAAGTTACCTCCACTACCAGTCTACAAGTTGGGTACGACCACGAAGAAAACTTCGGCATCGCCCCCGCCGTGCGGACAGACTTCTTTGATCTATTTAACCCCGTCCCGGTGCCCCTTCCTGGAACACGGGTAGACAATGAACTCACCACGATTCGGGCAGGAATTCAGCAACAAATTGGCAACGCCAGTTTGGGGGTTGATTACGTTAACCGCTCCCGCGAAGACCGAGTTAGCAACCTGTTTCAAGGCGACGCCAGCCAACTGGTTTCCCGCCTAGGCATCCCGATTACGCCCTCTTTAGCCTTTCGCGCCCAGAATGAACTGAACTTGGGGTCTAGCGATCCTCTCTATCCCGATCGCACTACCTTTGGCTTAGATTGGGCAGTTCATCCCGGCGTCACCCTACGTCTAGCTCACCAGTTCTTCGACGGCGGCTTATTTGATGACAACTCCATTACCAGCCTCGACACCCTTGTCGAACACCGCTTTAGTGAAAACACTGTTGTTACAGGTCGGTACTCAGTAATTAGCGGCTTCGGGCGCGTCACCGGACAGGGAGCTATTGGTCTCAATCACGGTTGGGTGATTGCTCCAGGACTGAGGCTGAACCTGGGCTATGAGCATATCTTCAACGATATCTTTACCCCCACGGCAGCGGGAGAACGCTTTCCCCAACCCTATGCCGTTGGTCAAACTGCCGCCTCGTTAGGACTTTTTGGCGGTGATACCTACAGCGTCGGGCTGGAATACACCGAAAGCCCTGACTTTAAAGCCTCAGCTCGTTTCGAGCATCGCACAGGATCAGGGAACAACAACACCGTTATCAGTGCCGCTGCGGCGGGTAAACTTTCCCCCGCTCTGACTGCCCTTGCCAGTTACGAACAGGCGAACTTCTCTAACCAACTGATTGAGGGACTGGGAGATTCGGCAACCCTGAGACTCGGTTTAGCGTACCGCAATCCCTTTAGCGATCGCTGGAATGCTCTTTTCCGCTACGAATACCGCAAAAATCCCTCCACGATTCCCGAAACCTTGCTGATTGGCAGTGGTACGGGTTCTAGGGAACACCTCGTCGCTGGGGAAGCCATCTACTCTCCCAATTGGCGCTGGGAGTTTTACGGGAAAGGGGCATTTCGCACGAGTACCACGTTCTTAGCTGATAACTTCAGCAACTCTTCAAGCGTATTTTTAACGCAACTGCGGGCAGCTTACCGTCTTAACTACCGCATGGATTTAGCCGTTGAAGGACGCTGGATCGGTCAGCCTTCAGAAAACTTCAACGAATTTGGTGTTGCCCTGGAAACTGGGTATTACCTATCGCCCGATTTGCGACTCTATCTCGGGTACAGCTTTGGCAGTGTGGATGACCGGGACTTTACTGGGTATCGCTCAGAAGGCGGCCCTTATCTAGGGATAACCTTCAAAGTTAACGAACTCTTTGGTGGGTTTGGGCGACAGAGAGTTTCGCCACCTCAACAACAAGAGTCCCAAGTGCAACCTGTAGCGATTGAGGCACCTGCTGCCAATACTCCGAATGAGTAGCAATTATTTAAGAAGTGTGAAGTGTGAAGGATGAAGGATGAAATGCGTTTTTGGTTACATGCCTCGTCCCTTATGGACGAAAAAGAATTAGATTTTTTCAAAACTCCTACCCCAAGGAAAAACAGGGCAGTTTCAGGTTCTAAAAATGCCTCATTTTCTCCGAGTTTTGACCTCTCCCCCAACCCCTCTCCTTGTAGAAGAGGAGAGTATGAAAACTCCTTCCTTCATAGGAAAGGGAGTAGAGAGGATGTTAGGTCTCTTCAAAATAAAACAGCCCTACCAAGAGAAAAAAATCCTTTCATCCTTCATACTTCATCCTTCATCCTTTTCCTTATCGTCTTGTTTCCTTCCCTCGCCAGCGCTCAGACAGCAACCCGTGTTGTTGTTAATGGCAACCAAGATGGAGCCATTCAACCGGATGATGCCTTGACATTGCGTGAAGCGATCGCTTTCGTCAATGGGCAACTCAACCTTGAACAACTTAGTGCTGCCGAACAAGGGCAAATTCAACCGCTCAGTTCTGGATCTCCTCTGATTGCGTTTGATTTACCAGCCGGACAAACAATTATCCAACTCCAGGAAATATTGCCCCCCCTGGAAACACCAGGATTGGTAATCGACGGCACTACCCAACCGGGATACGACGCCACCCAATCCGCCACCGCAGAAATTGAAATTCCGATTCCGGTTGTCGAAATTACTCCTGCACCGGGTATTGACATTTTGCGCGGATTAACCATCACCGCCGACAATGTCACCGTCCGGGGGTTAAGCATTTATGGCTTCAGCGAGAAGCGGGGGGCAACCCTAAGTACACCGCCTGCGGATATTTTCATTGCCCATCGCAATCCCCCTCCAGATATTAGTCAGCAGCAACCCCCGAATAATGCCTTTCCCTTCTCTGAGGAGGATGTTCCGCCGAAAAATGTGGTAATTGAGCAAAATTGGCTAGGAATCCCTCCGAACGAGCAGATGCCTCCCAAATTCTCAGCTTTTGGCGTATCCGTCTTTAATAGCCTCGGTACGACTATCCGCCGCAACCGCATTTCTCAGCACGATGGCAGTGGGATTATTACCTCCGTGCGGGCAAATAATTTGCTGGTAACGGAAAACATTATTGTCGGTAATGGGATTGCCGGAATGCCGGATGGGATTCGCTTAGAAGGCGTCATTAATGATTCGCAAATTACGTCCAATTTGATTTGTGGCAACGATGGTAGTGGGGTGTATCTCTTTAAACCTGAAGGTTCTGTAGAGATTCGGGATAACCAAATTACCTTTAACGGCAGAAGATTTCGCCGCGCGGCGGTGTACCTGATGGGGGACGAGCATCAGGTGGTTGGCAACCAAATCCGCAACCAAACAGGGCCAGGAGTTGTGGTGACGGCTTATCCGAAGAGCGATCGCAACATAATTCAAGGCAATCGCTTTGCCGAACTCGAAGGGCTGAGTATTGACCTGATCACCGAACAACATGTGGAGCCGATCCATTACCAACGCGGCGATGGTGCCAACCCTCAACGGAATTCTGCCTACGATCGCCAAAAAACAGGTAATTCGGCAATCAATGCGCCAGAATTTGGGACGAGGGAATTATTTGCCTTGGGTTCAGGCGTGCAGCTCTTTGGTAGGGCAGAGCCAGGTTCCCGCGTGGAAGTTTACCGCGTTACTGAAAGGACTCCTATTTCCAGAGGGCCATTAAGCGAGCCACTGACCGAGGTAGAAACGGATGCTGAGGGACGTTTTAGCGTAACGATTGATAACTTGCAACCGGGAGAACAAGTTAGTGCGATCGCGACTCACCCCCAGTTCGGCACCTCTGAACCTGCCCTCAATACCTTAGTACAGTTTCCTGATGGTAGCGTTCCCCCCGGCTCAGACGCACCCACACCACCTGTCACCCCGCAATGCACAACACGACCTGCACCCCCGCCACCACCACCGGAGGAACCACCACCACCACCCGAACCCCTAACGCTGCGGGTGCCGAGGAATGTTCACTTTGCCCTCGACCAATCCACCATCAGTGCTGAGAGTGCCGCCATTCTCGACCAAATTGCTGCTGTTTTGCGGGAATATCCCTTCCTGACGGTGGAACTTGTCGGTCACACTGACCCCCGTGCTAGTGCTGCCTACAACCAAGCATTAGGAGAGCGTCGGGCTTTAGCTACCCGTAATTACCTGCTGCGTCAGGGAATTGCTCCAGAACGGCTGACGATTCGCTCTCAAGGAGAAATGGAACGCCGCACCACCGGGGAAACCCGTCTAGATTTTGCCCGCGATCGCCGCGTTGAATTAATCTTCCAAGACACCAGAGGTCTGGACATCATCTTTGAAACCCAGGAAACCGACCTGCAACTGGAACCCCCTAGAGGCACAAGGTAGCATCACAACTTCGCCACGACTTAATGCCATCTACTCGTCCGACTCATGTTCTCAATCATTAGCCAGCAAGTGGAGCGATCGCGTTCTTTCGATACCATTCCTTCTCATACCAAATCCGCATTGATAGCCCCCTTGGTATTTTTCTCCCCTGCTCCCGTTCGGCTGAGCGTTCGACTGCCCTTCGGCAGGTGGAACACTGAGCTTGTCGAAGTGCTCAGGAACCGCGCTCACGCCGAAGTCTCACGTCGAAGCCTGCCCCCCTGCCCCCCTGCTTCTTCAGGAATAAAGGGGTTTTCTGAATGGATTTGGTATCACCCCTACCTCACCGGATTCGCTAGCCTTTTGCTCTTGGGGCTGTTTAGTTCCCCCGTAGCTGCTCAAAATGTTTTAGTCGAAGAGCCGTTTCAGACTAACACCACGTCCCGATGGCAGGTGGGCGTGGCTAACCCCGCCAACGTTGAGGCTCTGCCTTGCTTAACTGCCAGATCCCCTGATGACCAGTCACCTACCGACATTGGCGCTTGTCCTAATGGTCCCTTAGACCCGATTGGGTCGGGCGTTCTGAGACTCACTAACCGTGAAAAAGATCAAGCAGGCTTTGTTTTTTTCCAGGAAGCCATTCCTTCAAGTAAGGGGCTTGTGGTGCTTTTTGACTTCTTCTCCTATGGCGGAACTGGAGCCGATGGCTTGAGTTTTTTCCTCATTGATGGTAATGCATCACCCAATGAAGCAGGTGCCTTTGGGGGTTCCCTAGGCTATGCGTTTTGCTTGGAAAGTTCTGGCAATTGCGAGCGAGACATTCCTGGACTCGTTGGTGGTTATGTAGGCATTGGATTTGATGAGTTTGGTAATTTTTCTAATCCCAACGATAACGGCAAAATTGGTGGTCCAGGACAAATCCCTGATTCAGTAGCCCTTAGAGGCGCGGGTAGTGGATTGACAGGATACCAATACTTAACTGGCACCGATCCGAATGAGCTGCCTACATTGGACTTCCCCAATGTAACGACTCGTCCAGAAACCACACCCAGACGAGTGAGGCTTACGCTCACTCCTAATAACCGCATCTCTCTGGAGATAAATTTCTTTGATGGTAGAGGTTTTGTACCTGTACTTGAAGAATACGACTTGAACACAGCACCGGGTCAACCGCCTTTTCCGTCGAGCTTCAAATTTGGTTTTGCCGCTTCCACCGGAGGTCAAACTAACATTCACGAAATCCGCGCCTTTCGGATCACAACGATTGAGCCAAACCTGCGATTGGTGAAGCGCATTACATCAGTAACTAGAGGCGGCACTCCCCTGAGTGGTGTCAACTTCAACGAGGGTCAAGATAACCCCAACGACCCGGAGGACACCGCAGCAGGCTGGTCTCAACTGCCTCCAAGTGAGCGATCGCCCTCAGGAATTCCCAGAGGGATTGTTAACCTTGACAATACTGCTGTCAACAGTGGTGATGAAGTGGAGTACACAGTTTATTTCCTCTCCGATGGTGGCGCAGACGCAACGGCTGTCAATGTCTGCGACCTGATTCCTGCTGGAACTACATTTATTCGCGATAGTTTTGCACCCCAGCAGGGTATTGTTTTAAATCGAGCGGGAACCACCACCACCCTTACGAATGCATTGGATAACGATAGTGGACGTTTTGTCCCCCCTCTGAACCCCCTACCCAGCAGTAGTGCTTGTTCAGACCCCAGCAATCCGAATGGGGCAGTTTTAGTCAATCTTGGTGAAGTTTCTAGCGACCCTGGGGATAACTATGGGTTTATTCGCTTCCGAGTTCGAGTCAACTAAAGCTAATTGTCATGAGTTACCAATAAACAAAAAGTCTCGATTGTTTAATTAAGTAAAAAACGTCAAATTTCTAAAGATAGTCGCGATTTGGGGTGCATCGGAGTCAATAACCACAGTAAAGCTGAGGAGTGCGATCGCTTATGACTTAAGAGTCATTGCTGAGAAATTGACGGGAATCTATGTTGGATACCGATTGTCTGGAGTCTTAGTTAACTAGTCATTACTAAACTTTGAACAATCAAGCGGATTTGTGTTTGCTCAAGCAAGCGATCGCCTTTTTGAATACATTTTCAAAAACGTTGAGCAATCATCTTTGAAAAATAAAAACTGACAAAGAACGCTTGCTGCCAACTCGACTGTATACCCTTATGAGTTCTTCTTTTCTCCCATGCCCCCAATCATCAGCCAGCAAATTGCCAAAGTACTAAGTAAAGCTTTTCTTCCCATCGTCTTTGCTCAGAAAAGAAGCTGGCTAAGTGGTGGCATGTTTCTGCTAATAGCAACGAGTAGTTCCCATGTCGCCGCCCAAACCCTTCTAGTTGAAGAGGAATTTAAAGAGCCAACCAGCTTTGGATGGTCAGTTGGTGCGGTGAATGACGCCGCGATCGCCTGCTTAACGGCAGGTAATGCGACTACGCCGCCATCTTCAATTCCTGCCTGTCCGACTACACTCGATCAACCAGGCTCGGGAGCTTTGAGAATAACGACCGCCGAGAGAAACCAAGCTGCCTTTGCTTTCTATGACTTTCCCATTCCTGCTGGGTCTGGGCTAGAAATTAACTTCGACTATTTTTCCTACGGCGGTACTCCAATAGAGCCAGGTGGTAGTGAGGCAGACGGAATCACTTTTTTCCTATTCGATGGCTCTACCAACGCACCTGTACCTGGGGGATTTGGTGGCTCCCTTGGCTACGCTCAATTAATACCTCTTAGGGATGCACCTTTGCCTGGGGGTCTTCCTATTCCACCCACTTTACCTGGTCTAACTAATGCTTTTGTTGGTGTGGGATTCGATGAATTTGGTAACTTTGCTAGAGATGTTGAAGAGAGAGTAAGCCGGGGTCAGGGCTGTACTAATTCCTCTCCTAATGCTGAAAGAGTCCTCGATTCTGTAACGGTTAGGGGATCGGGGAGTGGGCTAACAGGATACTGTTATCTCGCCAACTCAGGGGAATTATCCGAAGGTATCGACGTTCCCAACGCACCTAATCGCGAGATTGCACGACGCCGAGTCAGGATCGTGCTGACTCAGAATTTCGACCTCTCCGTTGCAATTGCCTTTGGTGATGGTCAATTCCAAACTGTCATTCCTGGAATTAGCTTGCTTAGTTTCCCTGATCAAGCTAATCCTCCTAGCAACTTCAAGTTTGGTTTTGCTAGCTCAACTGGGGGCGCAACAAATATTCATGAAGTCCGCAACCTCAGAATTCAAACTATTGCTACCGCACCGCAACCTGACCTGGAAATTACTAAAAGTCATGCTGGCAATTTCATTGCTGGGGGGAAAGGCGAATACACCTTAACGGCGACGAATATCGGTAATGGTCCGACCTATGGACCTCTGATTATCAGAGATACTTTGCCTCCTGGCTTCAGTCTTTCCTCCTTTAGGGGTACGGGTTGGGATTGTTCTGAAAACCCACCAGGAACTGTTACTTGTGTCTATGAAGGCGACCCCCGTTCAGCAGACCCGGCATCAGACCCGCCCCTCGCTCCTGGTGAAAGCCAATCAGTCGTCATTGAGGTGAATGTAACGGATATTCCTGGCACTTACACCAACCTAGGAGAGATCACCAATCCGGCGGATCTTAACCCAGAGAACAACACGACAACAGACGAAACGATAGTTGTTGCTGACGGTCTTGAACCTGAAGCACTGCGTCTAGTCAAACGAATTACAGCGGCGACAAGAGCCGGTGTTCCCTTAAGTGGCATCGGCTTTGACCGCTTTGTTGACAATCCTAACGACCCCAATGACAATGCTCCGGGTTTTTCTCAACTTTTGCCTGTAGGCGTGACGCAGATCGATCCAGCGATTGAATTACAAAGCCAAGATGAAGTGGAATACACCATCTACTACCTGGCGGATGGTGGCGAACCACTCCAAGCAGTGAATGTCTGTGACTTGGTTCCTACCGGAACTACCTTCGTCAATAATAGTTTTGGCTCAGAGCAAGGTATTTTATTAAATCGTGCTGGACTTGTTAGCCCTCAAACCAATGCCTTAGATACGGACGCCGGAAGCTTCTTCTCGCCTCTGACTCCCCTCCCTAATAGAAATGGTTGCCAAGACGCCAGTAACCCTAATGGTGCGGTGTTGATGAATCTCGGTGAAGTCTCAAATAAGCTAGGGAGTAACTTTGGGTTTATGCGTTTTCGAGTGCTAATTGATTAACTTTCTCAGATTTTTAGTGCGATCGCGTTTAGCAATGTACCTTTCGCTACCCGCTTCGGCGGTTTTGTCCTGCGTCTCAAGAGATAGTGCAGCAAGACTTAACACGCGATCGCCTAAACCTGTGGAAAACACGGATTGCTTCTGCCACTAAGTTTGCTTGAGTAGAAATTGACTCTGAATCGGCATTGAGCAGCGATCTACCACCCGCTGAATTCGTGAGTGATTTTATACAGAACCAGGATGCCATGTCGTCTCGTAAGTCCGGTATTTTTCCCATCCCCAGTGTTTTGATTAAGCCAGGTATCAGCCCAGTAGTTTACCAATCGTTGACTGGCATCCCCCACCGATTCTGGTTCTGGCTACCTAGCAGCGTTGCACTCCTAGCTGCCTTAATCGGATTTCCCCGCACTACCCTGGCTCAAACCGTTTTCCCATCGGTGAACGGGCTAAACTTCCAAACTAGCGGACCATCTCGCGCTCCTACAGTTGGTGATTGGTATACGACAGCAACTAGTGCCAGCACTGACAGGATTCATCGCATTAGTGTCAGCATTACCCCAGCCATGCTCGCAGCGGGAGGTGGTAGCGTCACAATTACTGTTCAGGATGCAGAGAGTAACGGAGCCTTGGATGAAATTGACAATCAAGCAATTGGCAATCGAAGTTGTCCCCCAGCGAGTAGCTGCGATCCCACTCGCTTTGAATTACGTGCAGCCGATGGCACAACAATTCTCCCAAGTCAAACTGTGGGGACAGCAACTGGGACAGGTGCTCCTGATGGGACAACTGTTGTCTTTACAGTCACGACACCCGGCACTTACCAAGTTACCAGCGAAACTGGAGCTTTGCCAATTTTTGCCAACAATGCTAATAACCTTAACAACGATGACAACACCTTTAGAGTTGTTGTTTCTCAAAGTGGCGGACTAGTTGGTAACTTCCAAGGTACGGTGCAGCAAAATACTGGCGAAAACCTAACTATTCCGTTCTACTTTCTAGTTGGTCCGACGGCTAATGGAACAAGTAATTTATTCTTACGAAATTTTGATCTGGATAATGGAGGAACCGTAACTTATATCCCACCGACAGGCGGGGTTGTACAAGGGACAACATCAGATAATGGAGTTTGGAATGGTATTAATGGAAGCTTGGACACAGGCGGCGATACCGTAATTGCCAACAATACTAAATCAGCGACGGGTGGAGATGCTGGAATCTGGGGCTTAACGATCGCTAACTTTACAAACAATAACCAGACTCTTTTTGAGGCAAATGGGGATGGCGCACGCCTACCCTTGTACGACCGACGCCCCACTACTGCTGGAAACTTCACAATTACCGCTCCAGACGATAACACTCGCTCAACGACAATTGGTACGCCTGTCGATCATCCCTTTACCATCACCAATAACTTTTTTACCAACGATATTTTTAATCTCACGACTTCAGGTACAAATCCCAATTACACCGTGCAATTGCTCGATAGTGCAGGTAATCCTTTACCCGATACTGATGGCGATGGAGTGCCAGATACAGGGATTTTGACCCCAAGACAAACGGGAAACTTTATTCTTCGCGTTACCCCCAATCTAGGAGCAACAACGGCTGACACGACTCAGATTAATGCCGTTTCCTTCATGGATAACAAGGTCGATCCTGCGAGTAATACCATCCAGTCCATTCCGAAAACGACGACAATTACCACAGCGGTGACAGGTTCAATTGGCGATCGCGTTTTCAACGATTCCAACGGGAATGGCACGCAAGACCCAGGAGAACCCGGTTTAGCCAATGTCACTATTACGTTGAGGGATAGCAACGGTAATGTAGTTGCCACGACAACCACCGATGCTAATGGCAACTACAACCTTACAAACCTGCCAGCGGGTAGCTACACCGTAACCGTCACCGATCCGGCTGGCTTTACTCTCACCACGAATAACCAATCCCTAACAATCAACCTCGCTTCCGGTCAAACCGTAAGCAGTGCTGATTTTGGCTATCGCCAGACGAATAGCTCAATTGGCGACTTAGTATTTAACGACTTAAACGGCAACGGTACGCAAGACCCAGGAGAACCCGGTTTAGCCAACATCACCGTTACCCTGAGGGATAGCAACGGCACGGCGATCGCCACAACTACCACCGATGCTAATGGCAACTACAGATTTACAGGTCTACCCGCAGGTAGCTACACCGTCAGTGTTACTGACCCAGCGGGCTTTGCAATCACGACGGGAAACGACCCTTTCCTTGTGAATTTGGCAGCCGGAGCAGCCGTTAACAATGTTGACTTTGGCTTCCGTCAGAGCAATGCCTCTATTGGCAATCTCGTCTTTAACGACATTGACGGCGATGGGGTACAAGACCCAGGAGAACCGGGCATCAGTGGCATCACGATTAATCTCAGGGATGCGAATGGGAACGTTATTGCTACAACCACAACTGACGCCAACGGGAACTATACATTTAATAATCTCCCAGCAGGTACCTACACTGTTGCAGTTCCCAATCCTCCGACTGGCTTCAATGCCACTCCCACGACTGCCCCTGGTTCAATTACCCTAGCAGCGGGTCAGAACATTGATAGTGCCGACTTTGGCTTCCGTCAGCCTAACGGTTCGATTGGCGATCGCGTCTTTAATGACACCAATGGCAATGGCATTCAAGACCCAGACGAACCCGGTATTAGCGGCGTTACTGTTATTTTGAGTACTAACGGAGCGGAGAGCGCCAGAACCACCACTGACGCCAACGGCAACTACAACTTCACCAATCTCCTACCAGGAACTTACACCGTTGAAGTTCCCGACCCTCCGGCTGGCTTCACTGCCACAACTCCTGCCCCTAGCCCGATTACCCTAGAACCCAATCAAAGCGTTGACGATGCTGACTTTGGCTTCCGTCAACCTGACGGCTCAATCGGCACCATTGTTTTTCGGGACTTGAACGGTAACGGCACTCAAGATGCTGGCGAGACAGGATTCCCAGGTGTCACGGTAACCCTGCGAGATACGAATGGGAATGTTATTGCCACCACTACAACTGACGCCAATGGTAACTACTTATTCAGAGAGCTACCATTTGGTACCTATATTGTCGATATTACCGACCCTACTGGCTTTACCCTCACAACCAACAACGATCGACTGACGGTCACGCTCAATGACAATAATCCCAACTTCTCCTTAGCAAACTTTGGCTTCCGGGCAGCAGGTACAATTGGGGACTTGGTTTTTAACGACGCCAATGGGAATGGCACGCAGGATGCTGGAGAAAGCGGCATTGGCGGCGTCACCATCACCTTGAAAGATGCTAACGGCACGGCGATCGCCACAACCACCACTGACGCCAACGGCAACTATAGCTTCACCAATCTGCCCCCTGGTAACTATATCGTTGAAGCGACGACCCCGGCTGGCTTTACCCTGACCACGGGAAATTCTTCCTTTCCTGTTACCCTGAATCCCGATCAGTCTGTCAGTAACATTGACTTCGGCTTCCGCCAACCCGGAGTCAGCCTTGGAGACTTAGTTTTCAACGATATTAACGGCAACGGAACTCTAGATCCGGGCGAAACGGGACGTGGCGGCATCACCGTAACCCTAAAGGACGCTAACGGCAACGTTATTGCCACCACTACCACCGACGCTAACGGGAACTATCGCTTCGGTGGTCTGGCAGAAGGGACGTATTTTGTCGAGGTAAGTCCCCCTCCTGGCTTTACCCTGACAACGGGTACCGCCTCTATCCAAGTGACAGCTACAGCCAATCAAACGGTCAACAATCTTGATTTTGGTCTCCAACCAGGTACAACCGCTGCTGGCAACCTCCGCTTAGTCAAGCGCATTACCAATGTCACTCGCAATAGCGTTCCTATCAGTGGGGTGGATTTCACTCGCTTTGTGGATGATTCCAATACCACTAATGACAATGCTTCAGGCTTTTCTCAACTGTCACCAGTGGGAGCGATCCGATTACTAGAGGACAATGCTTTGCAAAGTGGCGATGAGGTGGAGTACACGATCTACTTCCTCTCCGATGGCGGTACTCCAGCTAACAATGTAAGATTCTGCGACCCAATCCCTACCGGGACAACCTTTCTGCCCAATAGTTTTGGTGGAGGTAGAGGGATTTTGTTACGTCAAGATGGGGTGGATGCACCGCAATCTAATGCCTCGGATACCGACAAAGGGAGATTTTTCTCGCCCCTTGCACCTGTAACGACTCCTTCTTGCCCAGATCCGAACAACCCCAATGGATCGATCGTCTTGCAGTTGGGCAATATTACCAACACTGCCCCTAATAATGTAGGATTTGTACGCTTCCGAGTCAAAATTGACTAACTTTTGTCTGGGTGGCTCTAAGATGGCAGAACATAATTAGCAGTGAAAAAAGTCTATCCATAACTCATGAATGCCTTGATTGATAAAATTCAAGCCAGCTTTTTGGAGCTGATTGGTTCTGCCATCGAGTTCTTGCCAGGATTGATTGCAGGCTTGGTGATTTTCTGTTTGACGAGCTACGCGGCTGAGTTTGCCGAAAGAATGGCGTCACAGGTTAGTCCTCGAGTCGTCCGCAGCAAGTCCTTGCAATTTCTCTTAGCACGGACGAGTTACGTTGCGGTTTGGGTTGTGGGAATTTTGACGGCAAGTGTGTTGGCATTTCCGGGATTGCGACTAGGTGATATTGTTGCCGCTTTAGGGTTGGGTTCGGTTGCTATCGGCTTTGCGTTCCAAGACATTTTCAAAAATTTCTTGGCTGGCGTACTGCTGCTCATCCAAGAACCGTTTCAAATTAATGACCAAATCGTGATTGAAGACTACGAAGGGACGGTTGAGCGCATTGATATCCGCACGACGCAAATTCGTACCTATGGGGGAGAACGGGTACTGCTACCCAATTCCACTGTATTTACCAATGCGGTGCAAGTAAGAACGGCTTACGGATATCGGCGGACAGATTTGGAAGTGGGAGTGGATTACAATACTTCGCTACCTGAAGCCGCAGAAATTTTAGACAAAACCATTCGACAGGTGGAGGGAGTTTTGTCTGATCCGCCACTGGAAATTGACTTGGTTAGCTTTGGTGAGAGTTCGATTGATTTTGTGGTGCGTTATTGGACGACGCCGAGACAACCGCAAGTGCGTTACGTCCGCACGCACGCAATTATTGCAATTAAAGAAGCGTTTGACCAGGCAAATATTAATATTCCCTACCCAATTCGGACTATTTACTCCTATGACCAGCAAAAGTTTAATGATTATTTGCCAAGCTCGGCAAATGATGGCGATTCTAAGTCAGGGTAAGGAGTTTTAGTCAGTAAAGGGAGCTTAAAAAAACTAAAATGTGACTATAGAATTTAGCGCTTCAGATATCCGAACTCTTAGAGAATTCGGGTATCGCGGAGCAGGAACCACACCAGGTAAGTGAGGACGTTGAGGAAAAAGAACAGGAAATTTTATCACTCCTAAAGGGGTATCTATAGACCACGGACATGGATAATTGATTGCTGACTAATGACGAATGACGATCGCTACCTCTTGTTTTACAAGCCTTACAATGTCTTGAGTCAGTTTACCGACAAGGAAGCGGCAGAAACTGAGCGGGAAACGTTGAAAGATTACATTCCGGTACCGTCGGTTTATCCGGTGGGACGGTTGGATCGAGATAGTGAAGGATTGTTGCTGCTCACCAATAATGGGCGTTTACAGCACCGACTTTCAGATCGACAATTTCAACATCCCCGTACTTACTGGGTGCAGGTCGAGCGCGTTCCTGATGCGGCGGCTATGGAGACACTGCGCCAAGGGGTGACGATCCAAGATTACCGCACGCGACCCGCTAAGGTAAGGCTTTTGGAAAAGGAACCGGACTTACCACCGCGCAATCCTCCGGTGCGCTTTCGCTTATCTGTGCCGACGGCGTGGCTGGAGATGACGCTGACGGAAGGGCGCAATCGGCAGGTACGGCGGATGACGGCGGCGGTGGGATTTCCAACGTTGCGGCTGGTGCGGGTAGCGATCGCCCGCCTCTGTTTGACTGGGTTAGCACCGGGAGAGTGGCGTGATCTGACGGCGGCTGAACTCAAGGGGCTTTTGCAGTTGTGTAGACTCTCTGTATCTAAGCTAATGTGATCGGGGAGCTTGTGTGGCATTGTTTGATTTCGGTTCGGTTAAAGTGACAACAACCGGACTCGGTAAATTGGTGAGCGTAGATTAAAGATAAGTTAGATAAATAACCGCAGGGTTGGGGAGAGATTTCACGGCTATCAGTTGCTGCCTTGTCCATAATCCTGTAACTCTGAAGAAGATGTAACCAGAATGGTTTATACGCAAGAGGCGATAGGGAGATGTGGCAAACTAGATGGCAGTTAACTTGTCAGAAAAATTTAGAAACCCCGATGGGATTTGAGGAAGTTCCATTATGTTGATCTGTCCCCAGTGTCAGTTTGAAAACCCCAATACAAACAAGTTTTGTCAAAGATGTGGAACTTCCCTGACTCACAAAACCTGTCATGAATGCGCTACCCTTGTCCCGGTAAATGCGGCAAATTGCCAAAATTGCGGGGCGTTTACAGGAACTGTCTGGTGGGCAATCATTTCTAGAGACTCAGGAGACTCAGGCTTACAGACGGTGGCGGAGGGTGAAGCACAAGCGCCAGTAGAGGCAATAGAACCAGTTGCCCAGAACGCGGCGGAAGTAGAAACAGAAATACCTCAGCCCTTAATTTCAGAAGCTGACGAAACCTTACCGCCGCTAGAGTCTTTGCCGGAATCCACCTCCAAGACCTCAGAGACTAGTCCCCTTCCGGAGCCGGAAGAAATAACAGAAATACAAGTCCCGCTCAATCAGGCAAGTTTAGATTCAGAGGATCAAGAGGCTGTAATGCCTGAGAAAGGGAGTCTGAATGCTTCCCAGGAAGTGGCAGGGAGCGACAATGCTGTTGCCTCAACAACGGCAGTCACATTTTTAGATACGCAGCAACGCTACCGACTGTTGTCTTCTCAAGGCTTTGAAACGATAACAACTGGGGAAGTTGTCGTACCAGTGTTGGACTCTCAACCGTTTCAAAAGTCGCTTTTGGAAGCGCTGATGGAGCAGCAACAAACCGATGGGGGAAACTTGGATGCGGCTGGTTTTTCGGCACGAATTGAATCAGACGCTTGGGGAGTGATTGGCATTCCCGCGATCGCTAAACCTTATCTGGCTCTACAAGGCTCCTATTACCCGATCATGCCAGAGGTACACGATGCTTGGCAGCAGGATCAAACGGCGGTGGTATTGCTGGAAGACCGTTCGGATTACCAACTCCTCTCTGAGTTGTGGGGACAAGAAGATATCCCAACGTTACAGCTTTTGTACTGGCTGGATGAAATGGCAAAGCTATGGGCAGCTTTAGAACCTTGGCACTGTCGTCAGAGTCTCTTGGAAGAGAGCAATTTGCGGGTGGATGAAGACCAGTCTTTAAGCCTCCAACGCTTGTATGTAGAAGCCCCAGGGCAGGTATTAACGCTTCAGGATTTGGGGAACAGGTGGCAGCAACTGTTCAATCAGTCCCAGCGAACGCAGTTTACCTCCCTCGATCAGTTACTTCGCTCTTTGCACGGTGGTGAGATCCAAACCGTCGAGGAATTGCGATCGCACTTAGAAGCGATCGCCCACGAACAACAATCTTCTTCAGATTCAATTCCCGAAGCCATTAATTCCACCGCGATCGCTACAGGAGCCACTCAGTCCATGACATCAGCATCTAACAACCCAGCAAATACCGGAGTCTTAGGCAAGGAGGGCGAGCGTAGCAATGAGGCAGACGATCTGCCGACAGTAATTTTACCAATGCAGTTATTAAGTCTCGATGATGCGGGTTGCACTGATATTGGTCAGCAGCGAGACCACAACGAAGACTCCTTCGGTATCCAAACCTCGATCAAAAAGCAGGAAATGCCTATAGGACGGACGCTGCAGGCACGGGGCTTATACATCCTCTGCGATGGGATGGGGGGACATGCAGCCGGGGAAGTCGCCAGCGCCATGGCAGTAGATAGTCTAAATCGCTACTTTAGTGACCGCTGGAAAGATGAGTTGCCCACAGAAGAAACAATCCGCGAGGCAGTGCATCAGGCAAATCACGCCATTTATGATGTTAACTTGCAAAATTCCAGCACCGGCAGCGGACGGATGGGAACGACGCTGGCAATGATTTTAATTCAAGATACCAATGTGGCGATCGCCCATGTAGGAGACAGTCGCCTTTATCGCCTCACCCGCAAACGCGGCTTAGAACAAGTCACCACCGACCACGAAGTCGGTCAACGGGAAATTCGGCGGGGAGTAGAAGCCGCGATCGCCTATTCTCGTCCCGATGCTTACCAGCTCACTCAAGCCTTAGGCCCGCGCAGCGAACAATTTGTCAGCCCTGACATCCAATTTTTAGAACTCAATGAAGATACATTATTTATATTGTGTTCTGATGGCTTGTCGGACAACGATCTGTTAGAAACATGTTGGCAGACTCACCTGGCTCCTTTACTCTCGTCTCGTGCCAATTTAGATCAAGGCATTCTGCAACTTGTTGAACTTGCCAACGAGCACAATGGTCATGACAACATCACCGTTATTCTCATCCGCGTCAAAGTGCGACCCAATTTTGACGGACAGCAATTAATTTAAAGATGGGGATTGGCAGAGCGGGAATTGACGCTTTGATGAATAGAATTTTGGTAATCAATCATGAGCAAATAGCAATGAACTATGAATAACGGACTAATGATTCATGTCTAAATGACTAATGACTAATTTATGGTCACGCTGACACTTTTACATCCCCCGGCGCACACTCCCTTACAGCAGTGGCACTTTCAAAACCAATCGATTATTCGGATTGGTCGTTCCCCTGATAATGATGTCGTTATTAACGATCCCTTAGTCTCGCGGTATCACCTGGAACTAAAGGCAATCAATGCCTCAGCCGATAGTGCCTGGAAACTGCTCAATCAAGGAACCAATGGCACCTTTCTCAATGGGGTGCTAGTGTCGCGGGGGCTGCTTCCAGCGGATGCTCTAATTCAGTTGGCAAGAGAAGGGCCGTTGCTGAAATTTCAAACCCAGCCATTAACTGCTCCTGATTCGCCAGCGACGCCCAGCGCTCCACCGCCAAAGGAGTTACTGGAGAAAACAATCCACTCTTTTGTGCCTTGTACCCATCCAGACAATTCACCCAGTAATTTATTTTGCATTCACTGCGGGCAACCTTTGGTAGAGGTGCAGCGATTTATCCACCAGTATCAGGTACTGCGGACGCTGGGTCAGGGAGGGATGGGGACAACTTACCTAGCCTGGGAAAAAGGGGGGAAAACGTCATCCCATCCGCATTTGCTAGTGCTCAAAGAAATGAATGCAGATATGGCACAAATCAGCAAAGCTCAGGAACTGTTTGAGCGAGAAGCACGTACCCTTAAGGCGTTGAATCATCCAGGGATTCCTCAGTACTATGACTTCTTTGTCGAAGATGGGAAAAAATACCTGGCAATGGAACTCATTCATGGTCAGGATTTAGAGCAGCGAATTTATCAGCATGGGCCGATTGCCCTCCCGCAGGCGATTGGGTGGATGATCCAAACCTGTGACGTTTTAGACTACATTCACTCCTGTAATCCGCCATTGATTCACCGGGATATTAAACCCGCTAACTTAATGGTTCGTCATCGAGAGCAGCGCGTGGTTGTTCTTGACTTTGGCGCGGTGAAAGAAATTGGCACTCCCCTCGGAACTCGCATCGGTGCAGAGGGATACAGTGCCCCAGAACAAGATCTGGGTCAACCCTGCACTCAGTCTGACCTTTATTCAATTGGCCCAACGCTGATTTTTCTCCTCACTGGAGTCAACCCTTTCAAGTTTTATCGTCGTCTGGGTTCTGGCTATGGTTTTGATGTTAAAGGGATTCCCACGATTACGCCGCAGTTACGGGAATTAATTGAGCGAGTATGCGCCCCCAGACCGCGCGATCGCCACCAAACGGCTCAGGAGTTGTCACGCGCTCTCGCTGCTTGCCTGTAGCGTTTTGGGAGATGGGTGATCAGGAGATGGAGGGGATGGAGGGATAAAAGTTTTAGCTATTAGCTTAAAAATGTGCAAGGTTATTTGATAACAGCTTATTGAAGAAATTGAGGGAAAGGCGATGCCAATTCCAAGTCAGTATTTGGATGAGCAGGTGAGGCATTGCGTTTGTACCCTACTCCAGTAAATTTACTTAGAAACGGTGACAGGGGGGATTTGGGCAGCAAGGCGGTTTGCTGTTGTCACTGGGATTGACTTTGCAAATAAAGGCGATCGCCTCAATCTATTTTGCTAACCTAAACCGGAAATAATAGTAGCAATGCTTTTGTTACTTTTGCTACCTCATTTGTCCGTAAAAACCTCAGTATTTAGCATAAAGATTGGCTTAAAACAATTTAAGCTTGTGAATTATTTGTGGAGTCAAGGTAAAGATTTAGTGAAGTAGAACTTCCAATACAGATTTTTAGTTGACAAATCCTCAGTAGATTCACTAGTTTGGAATGAACAGCACTTGAGAAATTGCCACTATGGCTCAAGATCGCTTGTTTCACAGGAAATTATGCTAATTGTTGAAACTTTAAAACGGTCAATCCTCATGATTCAATTGGTTATTTTCTTTGAAAATACCTAGCGTCTGTAGCAAGTTTTTTTCATAAGTTTTTTTTTAATCAATCATTATTAGCTATCAGGTAATTCTTACTCGATAGCGCTTCCGGCGATAATCTTCATTTTTCGAGGTAGCTGAATGAAGCAAAATTCAGGAGTGCTTGCGCCATCTCTCGTTGTTGAGAAAGATTCTCGCTTGACTCTGCAACGTCTTTTACCACCCTTACAATCAACACCAGACAGTCCCAAACTGCTCTCAAATTTGAGCCAGGACTTTGAATTTGTAGAGTTTCAACTGGGCGATTCTATTGATAGCATACCCACTGGCTCTCAAAATTCTGCTTATAGCGAACAAAGTCAACCGTATTTTTATATAATTTGCCAGGGGCGGGTACGGTTACTGAGCTTCGATGCTCAGAAACAACGAGAAGTTTCCGTCCAAGTCCTGACAGAAGGGGAAATCTTTGGCGGTGAGGCTTATTTTTGCCAGGAGGAGTGGTTGCCTTATCAGGCGATCGCGGCTAGCCCGGTGCAAGTCGCCCGCATTTCCCTAGACGCATTGCGCCCTTGGCTGGAGAAACCGGAACTCGCAGCCAACTGGCGTGCTAGCGCCCATAATCAGCAACGCCTCATCTTTTTTAAAACCGAAAGTGACTTGTGCGGCGAGAGTGTCTCCTTGGGGCGATCGCTTACCAGTCACCAACTGCAACAACTTTTACCCTACTTAGTGGAACAACGCATTCAAGCTGGGGCAGCGTTGGCGCAAGCGACACCCGCTAAGGCGGGTCGTTTTTGGCTGCGTCGCGGTCAAATTGATGGTCAATCTTTGCCGGAGGGGAGTTCCTGGGGCTATCCAGCAGATACTCCCCTAACTGGTATTGCCCAAACCGATTTACTGGTTTACCAGCTACCCGCCGAACATTGGGAAACCGCCTGCGCGATCGCTCCCCTGCTAGCGACGGCTTGGGGAGATCCCGTCCCAACAAAGAGCAACGGACGCCAAGCCCGTCCTACCGGGCTTCCCTCCTCCCCCATTACCAGCAACGCTTCTCGTTCCCCTCAACTGCAAGTTCCCCCAACTCTCTCCTCAAACGAATCCCCAACGGTGGAATTTCCTAAACCGTTGAAACATCGGCGCTGGCGCTGGGGGAGCTTTCCCTACATCGAGCAACAAAGTACCTCCGACTGCGGGGCGGCTTGCTTGGCAATGATTAGCCGCTACTGGGGCAAGTCACTGAGCATTAACTTTATCCGCAATTTGGCAAATATCGGGCGGGCGGGGGCGTCTTTAAAAAGTCTTGCCAAAGCAGCAGAAAGTTTGGGTTACCAAGCGCGTCCGGTGCGGGCAAGTTTAAGCCGTTTGGTGGAGCAACAGCAGCCCTGGATTGCCCACTGGCAAGGCGATCACTACATCGTTGTCTATAAAGTTAAAGGCGATCGCGTACAGGTTGCCGATCCAGCGCGGGGAAAGCGATCGCTCACACGCTCAGCATTCCTCGCTGGCTGGACAGGATACGCCCTGTTGCTCGAACCCACAGAAGCTCTCAAAGCGCTTCCCAACGAAAAACAGTCCCTGGGCAGATTCTTGGCAGTACTTTTGCCCTACCGTTCCCTGTGGGGGCAAATTCTTCTGGCTTCCTTGCTCATTCAAGTTTTTGGGCTAGTTACTCCCCTATTTACCCAAATCATTCTTGACCAAGTAGTGGTCAACAGAAGCCTCAGCACGCTGAATGTTTTTGCCATCGGCTTATTGATTTTTGGAGTTTGGGGCATTGGCTTATCCGCAACTCGGCAGTATCTGTTGAGCTATTTTTCTAACCGCTTGGATCTCACCTTAATTAGCGGCTTTATGAGCCATACGCTGCTACTGCCTTTAAAGTTTTTTGAATCCCGCCATGTGGGAGATATCCTCACAAGGGTTCAGGAAAATCAAAAAATCCAGCGTTTTTTGGTTAACCAAGTAGCGATAGCTTGGTTGGATTTACTGATGGGGTTTGTCTACCTAGCGTTGATGTTTTATTACAACTGGCAACTTACCCTGTTGGTGCTGGCACTCATTCCCCCCATTTTCTTTTTGACCTTAGGTGCAACTCCTTTTCTGCGGAAAATTTCGCGGGATGTGTTTAATGATGCCGCCGAGCAAAACTCGGTACTGGTAGAAACGATGACAGGTATTGCCACGGTAAAAGCAACAGCGGCAGAACAAGAGTTGCGTTGGCGTTGGGAAGACCGTTTAACCAAGTTCCTCAACGCGCGATTTCGGGCGCAGAAGTTGGGAATTAATTTGCAAGCTGCCAATGGCTTGATTAATTCCCTAGGAAGTACCGCTTTGTTGTGGTACGGGGCATTGTTGGTGATTCAAGGTGAGCTAACGATTGGTCAGTTTGTTGCCTTTAATATGCTGGTTGGGCGAGTCCTTAGCCCGGTGCTGGCACTTGTCGATATTTGGGACGAACTGCAAGAAGTTTTGATTTCTGTAGAACGGCTGAACGATGTTTTTTCTACTCAGCCGGAAGAGTCGCCAGGAAACCCCATGCTGGTGTTGCCACCCGTGCGCGGTGAGGTGCATTTGGAAAATGTTACCTTCCGCTACGACACGGAGGATGAACGGAACACGCTGGAGAACATCAATTTTTCTGTAGAGGCAGGGCAAACCATTGCTCTAGTTGGTCGTAGCGGTTCCGGTAAGAGTACGTTGGTCAAGCTGCTTCAGGGGTTATATCATCCCGTCAAGGGTCGAATCTCGATTGATGGTCATGATATCCGTCATGTTTCTCCCCAGTCTTTGCGATCGCAATTGGGCGTTGTTCCCCAAGACTGTTATTTATTCTCTGGGACGATTTTAGAAAACATAACCCTGTATCGCCCGGAATTTACGATGGAGCAAGCGATTGAAGTTGCCAAGCTAGCGGAAGCTCATGCATTCATTCAAATGCTGCCTCTGGGTTACAACACCAAAGTCGGAGAGCGGGGCGCAAGCCTATCGGGAGGACAGCGGCAACGGATTGCGATCGCCCGTGCTTTGTTGGGAGAACCACGGATTTTGATTTTGGATGAAGCAACTAGTTCCCTAGATACCGAGTCAGAACGGCGATTTCAGCAAAACCTCGCTCGCCTTTCCCGCGATCGCACCACCTTCATCATCGCTCACCGCCTCTCCACGGTACGCAATGCAGACTGCATCCTCGTCCTAGACCGAGGCATTCTCGTTGAACAAGGCACCCACGACGAACTAATGGCAAAAGAAGGGCTTTACTACCATCTAGCCCAGCAGCAGCTCGATCTTTAACGGCAGCGGCAGCTATTAGCGCGATCGCCGCCACCCCTGGCATTTCAATTTTCTCTGCCGAAAGCATATCCCTCTAGAGGTATACAAGTATGTTATTTACCTTCCCTAAAGTCCCAGCCGTTAACAAAAGTCAAGCAAAAAGCTGCCAAATTGGCAGAGGTGGCTTAGACCAGCAACTAGAATATATACGGAGAAGACTGTTAATTGTCCAAAATAACAATAAATCAACCGTATCTTCACTTAAATAACCGTAAAATAACGTGTTATTTTTTATCGGCAACCCGCTTGCTGTTGAGTATTACAAAAGTATTAGGTAGGCGCTTTTCTACTTCCTAAGCCAGATAAATTCCGTTCAGTTCCCTACTGAGACTTCTGCTAATCCAGAGATTGAAAACTACAAACAGCAATGTTTCTAGTTCGAGTGATGATGCAGCACAAACAATACTTGGCATCAAATTTCTACTAACGCAACGCTGACCAAGAGCAAATGCTAAAGTTCTCGTTCTAGGTCAATAACATGAGCTTTTTTAAACGTTTTTTCCGAAGCAGTTCCCCATCAACGGTTTCCAGCCAGCGAGATCGAGTTACGGCATCAAACAGCACCAATGCTGCCCCAAGGGAATCCTCCTTGTCAGCCACGACGGATACGGCTTCGATTTATGGCGGTGTGGCTAGCAGGGCGCTGCCAGTTCCTGAAACCTCGACGGCTACAACTCAGTGGTCTAGTTCGGTGCAGACGCTGTTAGATCAGCCTCCTGCAACGCTTCCCTTTCGCCTCATTGTTGGCGGCATGATTTTCAGTGTTGCCTTTGGTGCCTGGGCATGGTTTGGGCAAATCGAAGACGTGGGTAAAGCTCAAGGGCAGTTGGTGCCGCAAGGAAAAACCTACAAAGTTCACCCGATTGAGGCGGGCAAGGTGACGGCGGTGGCAGTGAAAGAAGGCGAGACAGTCCGCCAAGGGCAGGTGTTAGCTGAGTTGGATACTGAGTTGGCACAAAAAGAAGTCGATCGCCTCCAGCAATTACTTAGTGCCTACCAAACCGAATTAGGTCAAAAGCAATCGTTGCTGGAACAAATGGGTTTGTCTGCTCAAACCCGTACCGCGATCGCCTCAGCCGATTTGGGCGCTCAACGCAGTGCGATCGCTCAGGCAAGGGAGAAAGCCGCCACAACTCGCCGATTGCTGGCACAACTGGGAACGGAATCCACGGCTTATCAAGAACGAAGAACCCGCCTAAAACCGCTCACATCAACGCTGCAAGAACGCCTCCAGCAGCTACGCACCGAGGAAGCGGCACATCAACAGCGCTTAGAACGGCTAAAAACGCTGGGGAAAGAAGGAGCAATTTCCCAAGAATATATCTTTCAAGCCGAGCAAGCCTTGCGCGATACGCAGCAGCGCATCACTCAAAGCCAACTGCAAGAAGAAACCAGTACCAACGAGCAATTGTTTCAGGCGGAACAATCCTTACGCGATCGCACCTCGGCGATTACCACAAGCGAAGGCGAACTGGCTTCTGCCCTCGAAGAAGTCGAGCGTTCTCAAAGCGAATTTGCCCGGAAGCAAGCAGAGGGACGCAACATCAAAAACGAAGCCGAGGAGCAAATACAGCAGCTTAAAGTGGAAATTACCCAGCTTGAAGCGAAAATTGCCGAAACGAAAAATTTGCTCGTCAGTGCCCAAGCCAAACTACAACAACGGTTTCTCTATGCTCCTGTTGATGGCGTCGTTTTATCCCTCAACCTGCAAAATACGGGCGAAGTTGTTCAACCCGGACAAACCCTTGCCGAAATTGCTCCCCAAAAAGTCCCCTTAGTTCTCTCCGCCGTGCTGCCGAACCAAGAAGCTGGCTTCGTCGAAAAAGGGATGAGCGTGCAAGTAAAATTCGATGCTTATCCCTATCAGGATTATGGAATTATCCCCGGCAAGGTTGTATCCATTTCCTCTGATGCCAAAGCCGATGAACGGTTGGGGGCAGTCTATCGCGTAGAAGTGGCATTAGACCGCAACTATGTCACCGCCCAGCAAGAAAAAATTTTCTTCAAGGCAGGTCAGACTGCCACTGCCGATATTATCATTCGCCGCCGCCGTATTGCCGATGTATTGTTCGACCCGCTCAAGCAACTGCAAAAAGGCGGAATCAATTTGTAAATGTCAGTTTTTACAGGGAAATAACAATAATGCATCAACGCGCTTCACACACAGACACAGGTCTAGATAAAGCAATGAACCCCGAACAATTTAACCAAATTGTTGAAGCCATTCTCGCGGGTAAGTACTCTTGGGCTTGTGTTTTGATTCTGCGCTTTTCTGGATACAATCCTTTACACTACATTCCTTACCGCACGTATAACCGCTTGCTCAAAGATAACTGTCCCCCTCGCCAAAAGCGCCTGAATAAAGCACGTACTTCTGAGCCATCTGAGCAAGCAACCGCTAACGAACGCTGCACTAAAATTAGCGACCTCGCTTACTTAGAAGCCGTCAGCGCTCGACACAGTAAAGTTCGAGGTGGTGGTATCGCTGCTTGGTTTCGGTGATACACACACAACAGAGGACAGGATTATACTAATGCCCTTTCACAGGTGTTGTGCAATCACGGTATGGGGTGGCAAGAGTCGCCCCATCTCTTCCTTCACCTTCATCTAAATTATCTGTGTAACCACTGAGTGGGCGATCGCCTTCTAATACCAATCCTCTAATTCCCCTCCCCGTGAACACCACCATGGGTTGGGGTGAGGTTCCGACGTCGCCTCTTCATCGGAAATGGGTATAAAAATACGTTCAGCATCCTAAATAAAACAATGTCTTCCTACCTGCTCCCAAGAGGTAGGTTTTTTTGTTAAGTTTGCCGAACTTTAATCAATCCCAAGTTGCAGCCATTACTTTGACAACAGCTTCTATAAAGCAAATTTCACCCTCTAAATTAAAAGTGCAAAAACCGAAAATAAATACACTGAGTTTTTATGAAATTTACATGAAGATTACTTAAAGAAATGATGAATTATTTCTAAATTCTCTATATATAAAACTAGAAAGAAACTGCCAAAATGGCAACATAACCTTTTTGAAAAAGCTAAATTGTTAATACAAAGATTTTGTATCCATAAAACACTTTTCTTGAGGAAGCAATCATGGTTATTTCCGATCTAAATCATCTAGAAGTTGTTACTGAAGAGAAAAATATCCTTGGAGGCGGTCGGTTTCGTCGGATTCCTGTAGCAAAAGCAGAGTCAGTAGCAACTGCAGATGCTATTGGTAGCCGTTATACTGAATCCTACACGTTCACCAGCGCACAATCTGTTGCAGGTCTTTTCTCTAGCTCCGCCTCCGCATCTTTTGCGGAATCTAGAGGTAACTAGATCTAATTTATTAGGCTTTTTACGCATGAAAATCGCTGGAACCTAAACTAACAAAAAGTATTTCAGCGATTTATTTCTGTTCTATAGCTTGATGATTCCAGCAATCAGGTCTGCTACTTAGTTTTAGCTAACTCTAACCTCATTCAATTCACCTAAAACTATCCGTATCCCTTAAAAATAAGGTAAGGAGAGACACAATGACTCAACTCAAAATAGCCGATATTAACTTCTGTGAAACAGTTCTTCAAGAAGAGGGTGGTATTACAGGAGGTCGCATTACACCTCGTGTTTTCACTGCTGCGGCTACTGCCTCTGACACATTTCTAGATGCAAGAGCTAATAGAAGTGGAGACCTCGCCAGTGGATTCACCCTGAATCTTTTCGGTCGCGGTAGTGCTGCTTCTGCCGCTGCTTCCGCAGTCTCCCTCGGCGGTCAGGCATCAGCAAATGCCTATGCTAATGCCAATGAGTAATGTTTCTTAGCCAAAGCTAAATTGATCAAGCTATCAGTGAAAGCAAATTTGTGCTTTAGCTGATAGCTAATGAAATTTTTAAACCTTTAAATTTACTGTCAACAGTTTTACTTGATTCTAACTACTTTTATGTTGTTAGAAAACTTATTCTATGTTAAAAATTTTTGCCTTTAAAGCAAAATATATAAACAATATTTTTTAAAACTATTATGCCAAAATGGCAACTCTAATCAAAAACAGATTGCTACATTAGTAATATCAACAAAGAAGTTGATAACTCATAAAAAGGAGCAAGCCAATGATTATTTCCGACTTAAATTATCTCGAAACTGCTTCTGCTGATGTTGTTGGTGCACATAGTTACAACAGCGTGAATACGACTACTTACAAGCAGGCTTTCGTCAATCAATACTCTGGTGCCTATAGCGAGACATCCGCCGTCTTCGGTGATGACTACGGCTACAGCTACTACGGTAACTCCTCCAGTGCCTACTCCAACGCTAGTTCTTCTAACTCCTCTTACATCAATCAGTAAAACCCTCTAAATTAAAGGAGCAAACCAATGATTATTTCCGACTTAAACTACCTCGAAACTGCTTCTGCTGATGTTGTTGGTGGAGATAGTTACAACAGCGTGAATTTCTCGACTTACAAGCAGGCTACCGTTATTCAAGACTCTGACGCCTATAGCGAAACATCTGCCTTCTTTAGTGATGGCTACGGCTACGGCTACTCCAACGCCTCCTCCAGTGCCTACTCCAACAACTCTTCTTACATCAGCCAATAAACCCCTTTCTCACTTGAAGGAGCAAACCAATGATTATTTCCGACTTAAACTACCTCGAAACTACTTCTGCTGATGTTGTTGGTGCATATAGTTACAACAGCGTGAATTTCTCGACTTACAAGCAGGCTACCGTTATTCAAGACTCTGACGCCTATAGCGAAACATCTGCCTTCTTTAGTGATGGCTACGGCTACGGCTACTCCAACGCCTCCTCCAGTGCCTACTCCAACAACTCTTCTTACATCAGCCAGTAAACCCCTTTCTCACTTGAAGGAGCAAACCAATGGTTATTTCTGACTTGAACTACCTCGAAACTGCTTCTCCTGATGTTGTTGGTGCTGGCGGTTACAGCAGCTTTAGCCTCACCGACTTGAACCTCAAAACTGCCTTAGTCAGACAAGACTCGAAAGCTAAGAGCAGTGCTTATGCCGTTTACGGTAATGCTTACTCTAGTGCCTACTCTTCCAACTACTCTGTCATCTACCAGTATGACTAAGTAGTTTAGTGAGGACAAACAGTGTAGAGATGTCCCAGTTTGACTAACAAAATCTAAAGTATGGAAACCGTAGGAAGCAAAATCAAGGTACCAATGAACCTGATACTTCCTGCGGTTTTACTTTCTAAGAGGAAAACAATGAGTTTAATAGTTATTGCTGAACTTGATTTTTTAGAAGTTGATTCTAGCAAAAATCAACTCAAAGGCGGTTTTTTATTTCCAAATCAGCCTGCGCGTATACCCTTGCCTTCCTTGAGCGGTAAAGGAACTGTTGCCTTTAGCGACATTAGCTCTAACCAAAACGGTACTGAAACTCAAATAAGTTCATACAGTGTAGCCGAGGTTTCTCCCAATGCCCAGGAGGATAGCTTGACTCTTAGTTCTGTATCTTCTTCTTTAATTGTTGTTAATTCGTTTTAGTTGATTCATCGAAGAGAAAAACGCTTTATTTTGTTTATTGCTAAGGAAATGAATAGCGATGACTCAGTTAACTCAAAGCGCGTTTTACCTGACTCTGTTTAGCATAGTAACTGCCGTTGTTCCTGCTGCTCAAGCTAATCCCGTTCATAGTAGTGCGAGTTCTACTTCATCTGCTATCAGCAACAACGGAACTGTGACAGCAACCACGACGACTTCAGCAACAGGCAACGCTACCGCTACGGCTAACGCCACCGCCACTTCAAACAACTACACGGCTACATCTACCTCTTCTTCTACAGGTGGATTTAGCAACAGCTTGTCTACAGCCACGTCTCCAACTAGCCTTCCTAGTAGTAGTAGTGCCACTACTGGCTTTTTTCCAACTGCTACCTCTAGCAGTGCGAGTGCAACAGCCTTTACCTCGCCAACTGTAGCGAATACAACCAACGCGAGTGCTGTTGCACCTACCATTAACTCTGCTATACCGACAAGCAACTTAAGTTCGCCCAGTACCTTTATTGCTGCCTTTTCCACGCCACCTGTTCAAGACGGCGATACTAATTTGGCAGCAAACAAGACGGCTAGCGGCAATGCTTCGACTTCTTTAAGAGTAATTGGACCCTATAGCCGCGTTTTCCCAGGCTTGATTGGTATCGAAGAAGAGCGGTAGAATGACTACTAATCAAGGCTACAGCGATCGCCCTAAGACAAGTTTATACTTTGTTTAGCGCTTATCCGATGCGGTTGACTAACGCAGCCGCATGTTTTCATAGGCGCGAGTCGCTGAATCTACGGAATTCTTTTAGGCAATCAATGGTAGAACGGCAATATGATCTCTTTGTCAAAAGAACCGATTCAACCGGAAGAAATTCTCAGTTTTTTGAAAAAAAAAATTTGTTTCAAAGAAATTTGTCAAGAAATTTTACAGCAACAGATCGTTGATAGAGTTGCTCAAGAAAAAGGCATAGCAGTAACGCCAGAAGAGATACAAACTGAAGCCGAGCACACTCGTCGAGAAAAGCATTTAGAAAAAGCGTCAGATACTCTGGCTTGGCTAGCCGAGCAGATGATTACACCAGAAGACTGGGAAGCGGGAATCCGCGATCGCCTAATTACTCAGAAATTAGCAGAAGACTTACTTTCTAAAGAAGTTGAAAAGTATTTTGCACAGAATCGGCTAGATTTCGACCAAGTTTTGCTTTATCAAATTGTTGTTCCTTATGAAAAAATTGCTTACGAACTTTTTTATCAAATTGAGGAACAAGAAATCAGTTTCTACGAAGCGGCTCACCTTTACGATCTTGATGAAAGACGCAGGCATCAGTGTGGTTATGAAGGAATACTTCATCGCTGGAGCTTGAAACCTGACGTAGCCGCCGTAGTTTTTAGTAGCAGTCCAGGGGAAATAACTCGTCCGCTTAAGACAGAGCAGGGATATCATATCTTCCTGGTTGAGGAATTTATGGCGGCGGAACTAACACCGCAATTGACAGAAGAAATTCGGCAAACAATGTTTCTTGAGTGGCAAAATAGCGAACTCAACTACCTGCTTTACAACCAAAGTTGAAGAAAGACTTTAGTTATTCACAATAAACCTAAACTCGTACTACTAATAACACTATAGGAATAGAATTATGGCTCGCTCCCAAACTGTCAGAAAATGGATAGTTTCCCCGGATGGGAAGGTAATTGTTCAAGCTCACAGTGTGGCTAGTGCTTCTGGCGAGCAGGAAAGCGTTACACATCAAGACATTGCCGTTAAGATTAGTATCGATAGCAGTTACAGCCGAAGTAGTAGCTTTAGTTCAGCTTCTAGTCGCAAGTAGATGAATTCTACAAAATCTTTTTCAATTTCAATCGCCATATAGCAGCTTTAACTCATTCGCGAACAATTGGTAAGGGCGTATAGCTATACACCCCTACACAGCAACCCTAGGGTTTCATGACTCATCTATGGTTGCTACATTCACTGAATTACGGCTACGCAAGAGCCAACATAGACTCTATATTCCCTAATTAGCGAATTTCTTTCTTGCCTTTAAACCAATGCCTGCTAACCCAAAAGTTAGGAGGAAACCAATGGTAGTTGAAGGCTCAGGAGTCTTCACCGTCACTTGATTTCGCTTTGTTTCAACGAACAGCAGGTTAGTGGTATTAGCAAACGTTCGAGAGTAGGATGCTTGAATCGAGCCTTGAGTAAATTTTTCCTTACCAGCAGGAGACTCGATCGTGCTGGAACGTCCAAGAGTCATGTAGGTATTTTGTTGAGTGGTTATAAAATCGCTATTACCCTTAGTATCTACTTTACCCGCAAGTAAAAATGAATCTAGGAGGGTTCCGCTGTCACCGTCAACTATCTGGAATGACACCTCTCCTGAGGCAGTAGCACGCTCTGAATCTAAGTCGTCAACTTCTGCCGTCAGCCCCAGAAACGCTAAGAAGTTAAACGCGAAGGTTTCGCCAGGATTGATTAAAAAGTTTCCCAGCACCCTTGCTTCGCTTTGTGCCAAACCAAAGTAGTTGGTTCCTTCTCCCTCTGCAAAACTTGATGAGCCATTGCAAGCCGCAGGAGTTGTTAGTTTTCTCTCTAGACTACAAGGTAGAGAGAATGAAGGAGCGCTGACAAAAATAGCATCGGCGCTAGCGTCAGTCACCACTGAGGAACCAGCACTCGCGATCGCTAAAGTATCTGTATCAGTTGTTGTCTGAGTGCCTAACGGACTTTGGTTAAAGTTAACTTCAAAACTACCTGTCGATGAGGCAAAGGTTGCTGCTTGGCTAGGAGAAGCAACAAGCGTAGAGGTAGCTACTAGGGGGGCGCAGAATAGTAAGACTTTTTTTCCTATTCCAACCTGAATTTTCATTCGTCTCTCCTCATTAATTACTGCGATTATGTTTTTTAGACAAAGCAAAGTTAGAGAAAAAAGATGCTATTTTCTCAATAACAAAAATGCTGACTCAAAAAGTCTTTTTTCTCAGTTCTACAGGATTTAAACAGCCTTAAAATCTTGTAGAACCTGAATCGTGGTAGACAAGATAACCCTAGTGGTAGACGCAAAAGCGAAATTGAAGTTACTTGAAACGGTGATATTACTTAAGTACTTGTTGCCTATACTAAGTTGATATTTACTGAATATCTTGAAGATAAAGCGAATATACGTAGGAATTAAAAGAAGATTTAGTAAAGACATTTAAGTCTTGCAAAGCCATCCGTAAATTTAATGAGTTGTTTGACAAGCAAACATAAAATTCTTACAAAATACCTACTAACTTCATGAAGCTTTTATAAAAGTCTCAGAAATTTCTGAATAGACTGTAAATTTACTTAGGTAGATAGCAGCAGCCTCACAGGGGAAGAGAAAGCGCTGTAAAAAGGGCGCGATGTCCAAGTTGCTCGGCTGAAGGCGATCGCCCTGACGGGTTCCTTCTCGCCTCCTTGATAACTTCTTAGGAAACTTATTCCGGAGGTACTGAGACGCCGAAGGAATATACGAAGACATTAAAGATTTTGGCGGGAAGGATTGCGTGAAAGCGGACGCTCATCCGCTCTTGTTGGGGCAGTTACTACAGGAGCGTTACCAAGTTGTTCAAGTTCTCAGTGCTGGGGCATTCGGACAAACCTACATTGCCCAAGACACTGAGCGGTTAGACAGTCCAAAATGTGTCATTAAGTGTCTCAAGGCTCACAATCAACACTCAAATTTGCTGCACATTAGCAGGCGTTTGTTCATGGCTGAAGCAGAAACTCTGCAAAAAGTGCATGATCATCACCAAATCCCTCAGCTACTCGCTTGTTTTGAAGAAAATCAGGCATTTTATTTAGTGCAAGAGTGGATTGATGGGCAATCCCTAATGACTGTCTTACCTGACAGGAAGCATGGTGACACGCGGTGGAGTGAAAGTCAGTGTATTGCTTTGCTGCGAGATGTTTTGGGGATTTTAGAGTTTATCCATCGCCAAGGTGTCATTCACGGCGATCTCAAGCCGAACAACTTGATCAGACGCCATTGTGATGGCAAGTGCGTGCTGATTGACTATGGTGCGGCGCATCCGGTTCGCCCTTATCTGCGCCCTCATGCCGTCAAGTTGGCGCAATCTGAGGTATTAACAATTAAGCCCTTTGGTTACTTACCGCTAGAGCAACTGCTTGGACAACCCCAACCTAACAGTGATATTTACGCCTTGGGGATAATTGGCATTCAAGCTCTCACCGGAATTGATCCAGCAAATTTACAAACCAATCCGGATACTAACGAAGTTCTCTGGCGTAATGAAGTATTGGTGAGCAACCAACTGAGTAGCGTGTTGGAACGGATGGTTTGCTATGACTGCAACTCTCGTTACCCGTCAGCCAGAGAGGTTTTACAAGCACTGGAACCCTTATCTTTTGCTGAAGCACCAGTCTTGGTGGCATTTCCTGGCTTTTTGCCCGTTGAGCCTGTTTTGCCTAATGCGATCGCGGAAGTTCTCGCCGACTACTCTTTTCTAATTCCCTCTGAGAACAGCCCTGCTGTTAATGCCGATGCCACACCTCTTGATGTGCAGATCATGAGCGCCGAAACCGAGAGCGAGACTGTAGAGCTTCAGATGAGTTTTAAAGAACTTGCTGCAGCTTTTGTTCCCGATTTGCCGCCGCTGCTTAAGGGAGTGAGTGCGGGAATGGCAGCGACAAATGCTATAACGATCGCCGTTGGGCTATCCTCACTGATCCATGTTGGGGCGTCTAATACTGGCAGCGATCTGTTGTGGCAAGCAACAGAACAGTATCAGGCAGGAAATTTCAAAGGCGCGATCGCTCTTGCTCAATCTGTTCCTAAGGAGAGTACTGTCTATGAAGAAACCCAGGCGGCAATCCAAACCTGGCGCTGGGAGTGGCACAGCGCTACAGCTCGTTTCCAATCAGCACAACAGGCATTTAAGGAAAGTCGGTGGCTGGATGTGGCAGAAGCTGCCCGTCAGATTCCTGATGTCCCCTACTGGCAAGCAAAACTTGCCCCACTGCTAGAGAAAACAGCCCCCAAACTAGAGGCAGAAGCGCACAATCTCCTGCAAAAAGCCTATGATCGAGCCGCGAGCAAAGACTTCGCTGGCGCTCGCAACTATCTCTTACAAATTCCCCAACAAACCTCCATCGGCAGCCAAGTACAACAAAAACTAGCCGAGTATACCCAAAAGCAGTCCATCAAAGCTGATGCCATATTGCAAAAAGCTTACGAACGCGCCGCCAAGCAAGACTTTACCCAGGCGGTAGTCTACCTCAGACAAATATCAGAAGACACCCCCGCCCACAAAACCGCAAAAGTCAAAATTGCCGAGTACACCGCCAAGCATCGTATCAAGGAAGAAGCCGAGGCGCTAGCCGCTTCGCAGAAATCAAAACAATCTCAAATCTCCTCAGCATCTAGTAACCTCAATCCTGGTACTCGTCTCCGTGAAGTGGTAGGAGTAGGGAATTAGTTATCCCTTCGGCGAGGTCAAAAGTTAGAGGTAGGGGCAGAGTCGCGGGGAGCTTGATACGCCAACAAATCGGTAAATCAAGGGGTGTAAAAATTTTGTCAATCAATCAGGAAAGAAAATATTACAACCCTCCTGCACAAAACGCGATTGAAATAAACAATGACACTTTGAAAAACCATCTGTTAGGATAATCGCCGCAGAGATTCTAACGCTCATAACACAGGTGGTAGAGGTAAGCTGCTGATCAATCTAGAAAGTTTCGGCACTAGCCGGATCAGGAAGAGGAAAATAAGGAGAGTGACTGATGTCTGAAGAACCACAACCCCACCAGCCTTGGTGGCAAACGATTCCGGGGATGTTTACGGCAGCCGCTGGCGTAATCACAGCGATAACAGGTTTGGTAATCGCCTTGAAGCCAGCAAATGTTCCTAGTCCTCCAATTAATGCAATCAGTTCGCCCTCAGTTGAGACAACGACCTCACCACCCGCCCAAACTCTCAACCCGCCCTCATTAACTGAAGCAAACATTGTGCCCAGCGATCAGGGAAAACCTCAAAAGAAGAAAAAGAAGTAAGCAAAAAAGAGCGATCGCCCTCTTCCTTCCCTTACCGATAGAGGTAATAAAAAACGCGATCGCTCAAAGACGAATTTATATTCGCTCTCGTAAACTCAATTACACCATTGCTGGCTGCTTCTCCATCTCTTCGCTGTACTGTCCCATGCTGGCAGCACTGTTGCACTTGGCACGGTGCAGAGACAGTTTTTGAGATTTCTCCACATTCGCATCCTCGCCCTTCCAGTTGTCTAGCGCGGGTTGCTGGATAGCACGGGCGTAGGAGAACGTAACGCGCCAAGGCAGTTGCTTATACTTGGCATTCATCGCGTTTAGATGGGCGGAGGAACGCTCCATACTCTGACCACCGGAAAGGAAGGCAATACCTGGAACGGAAGCGGGAACGCAGTCGAGCAAGCACTTTATGGTGGCGTCTGCCACTTCTTCCACACTAGCTTGCTGGGGGCAATCCTTGCCAGAAACCACCATGCTGGGCTTCAGAATCATTTGATCTAAAGCAACGTTTTGCAGATGTAGTTGATCGAAGACGGCAATTAGGGTTTGTTCCGTTACTTCATAGCAACGCTCAATTGTATGATTTCCATCGATCAAGACTTCCGGTTCAACGATGGGAACTAAGCCGCCTTCTTGGCAAAGTGCCGCGTAGCGAGCCAAGGCGTGAGCGTTGGATTCTATGCAGGCTCGGCTGGGAATACCGTCCCCAATTGTAATCACTGCCCGCCACTTCGCAAAACGCGCTCCCATTTTGTAGTATTCAGCAATGCGATCGCGCAATCCATCCAGTCCTTCCGTTACCTTCTCGTTTGGGTGTCCGGCTAACTCTTTCGCCCCTGCATCTACCTTGATACCGGGAATCATGCCGTTACTCTGCATCAGTTTAGGGAAAGGAACGCCGTCTTTTGTAGACTGGCGGATTGTCTCGTCATACAAAATTGCCCCACTGACATACTCATTCAGATTAGGGATTGTCACTAGTAACTCTCGATAAGCACGCCGCTTTTCTTCCGTTGTTGGAATTCCTCTTTGTTGAAATCGCTTATTACAAGTGCCATTACTCTCATCCATTGCCAAAACCCCTTTATTGTCAGCCATCATAGCTTTGGCGGTGGCTTGGAGTTCTTGTGTATATTGACTCATGTGGTTAATACCTCTGTAATTTTCTGCTTTAAATTTCTGAGCTTATTGCTATAAATTTGCAACAATTTTGTTAACTGTCAAATCAGCTTTCAGCACGAATGCGGGGAACATTCGATGCTGACAAAGCCTTTAATCCCTGAGGGAGTAATTTTGTTCTTCAGCAATTAGCCTAACGAGTGAAGCGCTTACACCTTTAAGAGCACAAGCTATTGCTAACAATCTAGGTTGCTGAGTTAACTGGCGATCGCAATAGCTGAAAGTTCCTCACTCTAGCTCAGTTGAGCCAAACCGATATCGGAAGTGTATTTCAACGCCCAATTCATCTGATTTAAGCAAAGGCTGCTACTCAGCTTACTTTTTCCCTCCTCCTAAAACATCCCTCAATGGTTGTGAATTATTTATTAAGATTTGGTTAAATAAAATCAGAAATGGTGTAGAGCATCCTGGTAGAACTGAGACCTCTAGACAACTAGAACAGCGATCGCGTAAATCTTTACAGAAACCCTTCTAGTTGACGTTGCAAAATCTTCTGCCAGGATGCATTGACTTCTTAAGTATTAAAAAGTCGGATAACGAGCCAATACTCCGGAATTTCTACTGCTAATTAAAAGAATTTTCCATTTGTTGGCGGTAAACAAGGTCTTGAATCGGAGTGCAGACAAGTTTTTCTTTTCTTCCCTGTGCTGCTTGATTTAAAACCTGTTCAACGATGTTATTACGAACTCCATAGGGTATTTCTGTGTGACAGTGAAGACAAAACCAGTAAGGTTTTCCTGAGCGGACGTGAGACATTAAAGTGTAAGAACAGAAGGGACAGGAATGCTGATTTAGCATGAAAGTTCTCCCTGAAAGCTAAGGTAAGAGGTATAGCATTGAGGCGATCGCTCTTTGTACCCTTACGCTTTTAATTCTCCTTAAATATCAAAGAAAGTTCCTGAATGTTTTCATAACTAAACAAAACTTGTATAAGCGTAACTGAGGTCAAAGGGAAATATGCCTCTAACCTCTCCAATTAATTAGGGCAAGAACTTTCAGTAGGCTAGTGCAATCGTAGTTGAACAAATAGGGATGGCTGATATGAAGAGAGCGGGGAATGGGACTGCCGCCCTAAAGTGGGTTGATTCCTAGCCGATGACCAAAAAGTTCGTCAGTCCTGCTCAAAATCAATCCCAACTCTAGACTCTTTGCCCAATCCCCAATTAATTACTTCTTAGGCTGAGCGGTCTTTGCGGACTTTTTGAAGTAAGCCTCCATTATTTGACGCACCATTGGGGCAGCGACGGAACTACCGCCACCACCGGAGTGCTCGGCAAATGCCACAACGACAATCTCCGGCTTATCCGCTGGCGCATAACCTCCAAACCAGGCATGAGGTTGACCGGGAGGAGCCTCTGCCGTTCCGCTCTTACCCGCAACAGGGGGCAGGTGTTCAACCGATAAGATTTTCCCTGTCCCACTGGAAACCACCGCTCGCATACCGTTTCGCAGAGTTTGTAGAGTTTGGGGCTTGAGGTTGAGAGATTCTTTCCAGGTTTTCGAGCCTTCGTTGTCCTTTAAAAGGTGAGGCTTGACGCGATAACCGCCATTAGCAGGCGCAGAAAACATCACTGCAACTTGTAAGGGAGTTGCCTGGGTAAATCCCTGACCAATGGACATATTGACCGTATCGCCAACCGTCCATTCCCAGTTGTAATTTGCCTGCTTCCATTCATTATCGGCAACCAACCCAGCGGATTCTTCTGATAGCTCAATTCCTGTTTTTTGACCAAAGCCATAGCGACGTGCCCACTGAATCAGCGTCGGCCCGCCAACACCTTTGCCGATTTGACCATGGAAAGTATTACTACTCATCGCCATTGCTCTGACATATCCCATCGGGCCAAATCCTGCCCGGTTCCACTCTCCAAAAGAGACTCCTCCGACCCGCAGATAAGCAAATGTTGGTAGCACCGTACTGGGAGGATATTTTCCAGATTCCATGCCTGCTGTAGCTGTAACGGCTTTAAAGGTACTGGCAGGAGGAAAGCCTCGCAAAGCACGATTAACAAAGGGATTGCCTCGTCCTTGGAGTTGTTTCCAGGTTTCTGGGGTAATACGGGTAGAGAAGATATTGGGGTCAAAGGTGGGACGGCTCACCATTGCCAAAACCCCACCATTGTTGGGGTCGAGTACCACAATCGCGCCCTTGCGATTTCCTAAAGCCGCCTCTGCTGCTTTTTGAATCTCAAGATCAAGGGTGAGAGTCATGTCCTTGCCCGCTTTTGCTTCTTTCTCTCCTAAAATCCGCAAAACCCGACCTGAGCCATCAACTTCTACCTGCTGACCGCCCCACTCGCCTCGAAGGTGTTTTTCAAAGGATTCTTCAATCCCCATTTGACCAATAAAATCACCGAGACGATAGCCTTCCTCCTTGTGTTCGGCGAGTTCTTCGTCGTTCATTTCTCCGGTGTAACCGAGAACGTGAGCGCCTAAATCGCCGTTGGGGTAGTCTCGCACCGCTTCGATATCTACCTCTACCCCAATTAATTCGTTGTTATATTCCGCTAAAGCCGTAATCTGGGCAGGACTAATGCCACGGGCAATGCGAATCAATGAAGGCGAGTTGTAGCCAGCTTTTTCTAGGCGAGTCTGAATCTCGGCTTCAGGAATCTTTAAAATCTCCGAAAGATTCGCCAGGGTTTCTGGCCATTCCGACTGTTTACGAGCAATCGGCCAAAGAAAAACGGAGTGAGATAATCGGCTACTGGCTAAAATCTTGCCTTTGCGGTCAAAAATATTACCCCGTACAGGCGGCTTGGGAATCAAACGAATACGGTTATTTTCCGCAAGTTGACGGTTCCGTTCTCCCTGAGCAATCTGGAGATAAGCTAAACGAGAACCGATCCCCCCTAGCATAAAGATGGAGACGAAGAGCATGAGAACTACCGACTGGTAACGGCGTCCAACGTTACGGCTAGTCGATTGACGTCCAATAGAAGTAGAAGTAGAAGTAGGCCGAACTAAAGTCATAAGTGTTTGTCAGTGGTCAGTTATCCGTTGTCAGTAGTCTGAAGGCAGGTTGTAGGTTACGAGAGCTTGAAAGTTTTCTTTTATGCTCTTTACCGATCCTTTGGGAACGCCTACGGCGAACAACTTTTCAACTTTCAATTCCTTGACCAATACTGATGAGCGATCGCCTAACGGGTCAAGGAACATCAATAGTTAACCAAATTTAAGATAAAACTTGCAAATCCTCAAAGCATAGCACCGAATGGACAATCTCTTTATCTGTGTAGATATTACTGTCGGCAGAGGTTTAGTCTCAGTCTTAAGACGGATAAAATAAATCAAAGTTCGTTATCTTGCGTCCTAAACTCGCCAAAATAGAGCCAGCCAGCACATCTTTATCACCGCCCTTTTACGTACATCCCTATGTCTCAAACTCCTCTCAAAGAACAACGTTCTCCGGAGACAGCGACTGCCCTTGATGTTGAACTTCGCAAAGTTTTTAAAGTCTTCAATGGCGAAACCGCTGTCCGTGGTGTTGATCTAGAAATTCACTCAGGAGAATTTTTCAGTATTCTCGGTCCTTCAGGCTGTGGAAAAACAACAACCCTTCGCCTGATTGCTGGGTTTGAGACGCCTTCAGCCGGGGAGGTGCTAATTCAAGGTCAGTTGATGAATCATACTCCGGCTTACAAACGCCCGGTAAATACAGTGTTTCAAAGTTATGCCTTGTTTAATCACTTGAGCGTATCGGAAAACATCGCTTTTGGGCTACGGCTGAAAAAATTGCCAGGAGCAGAGGTAGAAAATCGGGTCAAAGACGCACTCCGTCTGGTGCAAATGGACACTTATACCAATCGCTTCCCCGCCCAGCTATCTGGGGGACAGCAGCAACGAGTTGCCCTAGCACGAGCGCTAGTAAACCGTCCAGCCGTGGTCTTATTGGATGAACCGTTAGGGGCGTTAGACTTTAAGCTGCGTAAAGAGATGCAGGTGGAGTTGTCTAAGCTGCATCAAGAGCTAGGGCTGACGTTTGTGATGGTGACTCACGACCAAGAAGAGGCGCTGAGTCTGTCCGATCGGATGGCGGTGATGCGTTCGGGGAAAATTGAGCAGATTGGTTCTCCCACGGAAATCTACGAACGCCCTCGGACGCCGTTTGTGGCTGATTTTATTGGCGATACTAATTTGTTTTCGGGGCGTGTGGAGGCGGCGGATGTCTCCTCAATGCAGGTGATTACAGAGACAGGCTTGAAGATTGTAGTGCAGACGCAAGACAAGCCCAGCACAAACTCATCACGGGATTTGGTAGTGAGCGTGCGACCGGAGAAAATTCATCTGAGTCTAGAACCAGTGGCTTCACCCACGAACTGCTTTGAAGGACGCTTAAAGCATGTGATGTACTTGGGGACGCATGTTCATTATGTCGTGGAGTTGCTGAGTGGCGATCGCATCATGATCAGACAACCCAGTACTAAGCAGTTACCCGACCCCCAGACTCCGGTTTATCTCCATTGGGCAGCAACCGATTGCCTCGCGTTGGGGGAGTAATGCCCTAAAATGCCTCTACCAGGATTGACGGAGTTTTTGCAAGAGCTGGAATCTCACTGCCATACTCAGGCGATCGCTACTTTTCTCAATGGGCAAGGTGAGTCCTTGGGGATCGAGCTGACTCGCCATAGACAGTGGGTAGAGTACGGCGAGCATCACACCAGCAAAGCCCTGTTCATGGCAAAACTAATCAACGGCTGCGAACCTGTAGCCTCACTGATTCTCCGCTCCCTCACCTCAGAAATCGACGAACTGACACAGCTACCCATTAAAGAAATAAGAGGCTACATTCTTCAACGTCACGGTGACGACTTGAGCTTTGAGAAACTTCCTCCTACTACCATGTTTGCCTGCCACAATACAGACGCCGAAACAGGGGAAGTGCTCCCTCTCGAACAATCAGTACGATACTGTTGAAGTTATTAGTCTTTTTTTTCCTTTAAATCTCATCCTGGACTACAAAAAACTGCGCTAACCTACTTCATCCTTCATACTTAATTCCCTATCTCTAACTAACCGTGCCTCCAACTGCTCATCGCTCATTCTATAGACGTTCAACTCGACGTCAGTTCTTAAAAACAGCGACAACGGCTGCACTCTCTGGGCTGGCGTTGTCTGGGTGTGGCTGGACGCTAGCAAACGTGCGACCAGCCGCTAGCAGCAGCGGTTCCTCAGATGAGCTATATATCTACACCTGGTCTGGCTACACCGACCGCGATTTGCTGGAGCGCTTTCGCAAAGAAACGGGAATCAGGGTGATCGCGGATGTCTTTGACTCCAATGAGGCGATGCTAGCGCGGATTCAAGCAGGTGGTGGGGGGCCTTACAGCATCATTTATCCCTCTGACTACATGGTGCAGAAGATGGTGGACTTGGGGATGTTAACAGTACTTGATTATTCCCGCATTACGGGGATGGATCGGCTATTTCCTCGGTTCCTCGATCCGAAATATGACCCAGAGAACAAGCACAGCATCCCTGTGAGTTGGGGTACAACCGGGTTAATCTACAACACCCAAAAACTACAACTCCCCCCTGAAGATTGGAATTACCTTTGGAACAATCAACAGCAACTTTCCAAACGAATGACGTTGTTGAATGACTTTCGCGAGGTAATGGGAGCAACATTAAAAATGCTGGGGTACTCGTATAACACTACCGATCCCCAACACATTAAACAGGCATACGAAAAGCTAACCCAATTGAAAAGCGCGATCGCTTCCTTCACCTCAGATGCTTGGCGACCCCAGGTACTAAGCGGGGACTTGTTTGTCGCCATGTGCTACTCCTCCGATGCCAATGAAGTGATGGAAGAATCGGAGAATTTGCAATACGTACTTCCTAACAGTGGTTCTTCCCTCTGGAGGGACACCCTTGTAATTCCCCAAACCGCTCCCAATCTTGAAGGAGCCTATGCCTGGATGAACTTTATGTTACAGCCCGATGTTGCCGCTCAAATTTGCCAGCGCTTAAGTTTTGCGACTCCTAACGAAGTTGCCTTCAATCTGTTACCCCCGGAAGTTAAAAACAATCCCAGTCTCTTTCCTCCAGAATCTGCCCTAGAAAATTGCCAAAGCATTGTGCCAATTGACGAGGCGCTTCAATTGTATGAGCGCTATTGGACGCAGTTGACTAGTAGCTAAATCAAGACAAGATCAAGGGTGAAACATTACAAGATTCATAACCACTAACCACTGACTATTGGTAAATTGTGTCTACCCAACTTACTCCTCCTGGCTTACCCAATCCTGCTGCAACTGATAGCATTGCCGAGCCACCTGTGCTGGTTAATAAAAGACATCCTCGGCTGAGTTGGCTGGAGCCTTTGGTCTTTCTAGGGCCAGCGGGAATTTGGTTGATTTTGCTGCTGGTGCTGCCGACGTTGGTGATTTTCGAGCTAAGTTTGGTGCCGAATATCAAACCAGGGCAAGTAGTAAATCCTTCGGGACTGGAGAACTATCTCCGGGTGTTTGAAGGAATTAATTTATGGGTAATCAGGCGATCGCTTACTTTTGCAGTTGGTAGTACCATCATTTGCCTGCTGCTAGCCTTTCCCGTCGCCTACTGGATCGCTCAGATAGCACCAAAGCGTTGGCGCAATCTTCTGTTGCTGGGGTTCATTTTGCCCTTGTGGACTTCTTCACTGCTGCGTTCCTACGCTTGGATTACTATCTTGCGACCAACTGGAGTACTCAACAGCCTCTTGGCTAGTATTGGCTTACCGACGTTGCAGTTACTCTATAGTGAGCCTGCCGTTTTAATTGGAATGGCGTATAGCTTTTTGCCCTACATGGTGTTGATTCTTTACGCTTCTTTAGAAAAGCTAGACCGCCGTCTTCTTGAAGCCTCGGCTGATTTGGGAGCCAACCCGATTCAAACCTTTTGGAAAGTGACAGTACCGCAATCGATGCCCGGAATTGCAGCGGGGTCTTTACTAGTATTCATCAGTGGTTTAGGAGATTTTGTCGATCCTGAATTACTAGGAGGTTCGTCGAGTATGACAATGGCGCGTTTGATTTATAACCAGTTTTTACTATTACAGAACTGGGGGTTTGGTTCAGCGTTGAGTATGGTGTTGATTTTTGCTGTGAGTATAGCGATCGCGCTTTTGCTCAAATACGGCGACACAAGCGCCCAAAAGTAAGTAGCCAGGAAAGTCAAAGGCGCTGCTGTACCCGACTAGTTTTAAGAGAATTCTCTACTGTGTGTAATCTCAATCAACCACACTGCCTGTTTTGTTGAGCTAAGATCCTGGGCGATCCGTCATATCCATCCCTAGGCAGATGAACATCCAGGAATTTATCTTATCTATCAACGGCAATGCAGTTTTGATAGCTGCGGATGGTAATTATTTGGGACTAGTTTCGAGCAATCAGAAACATCAAGATTCGATTTGCAATCCCAGAGGGCAATATGGCGACTCTTGGGGAAGTTTTAGCATAAAAAATCAATTTGGGCAATATGGCGGTCAATTTGGAATTCGTAGCCCTTATAACCCTTTCTGTCAAGAGCCGCCAGCCATTGTTTATCAGGATAGGATCGTTTTACGAGTAACCCAAAGTAATCATTACCATTTCTACGGTAAAGAACCGCTCATTGATCCTGATGTTTTATTTGGGATTTTGTTCTCCGTAAGCGGTTATTCTCAACCTGCTGCCAGTAGGAGTCAATATTCAGGCGGTTCCTACCAACCCACTACTACTCAGTCCTACTCTTCTCATAGAGCATCTTCCTATCAAGCCCCAGCTCCACAAACTGATCATTATGATTGGTTTGACGCTGGCAATGAATTTCTAAAATCTCAGCAGTATGAAGAAGCGCTTTCTTGCTTCACTCAAGCCGTTCAGCTCGATGCTAACTATGCTATAGGTTGGTACATCCGAGGCATTGCACTAGCTCAGTTACAGCGCTACGAAGAAGCAATTACTTCCTATGAGTACGCAATTCAATCAAACGGTGACTGGGGCAATAGAAGTCCTACGGATGCTTGGCATTTCAGAGGAGATGCTCTACTTCAATCACAGCGTTATGAAGAGGCGATCGCTTCTTACAATCAAGCCGTTCAGCTCAATGCTAACTATGCTATAGGTTGGTACAACCGAGGCATCGCACTATCTGAGTTACAACGCTACGAAGAAGCAATTACCTCCTATGAGTACGCAACTCAATCAAGCGGTAACTGGGGAAATGTGAGTCCTGCGGATGCTTGGTATTCAAAAGGAAATATTCTACTTCAATTACAACGCCAAGAAGAAGCGATCGCTTCCTACGATCGAGCCATTCAAATCAAACCCGATATAGTTGAAGCTTGGTATAACCGAGGTCTTGTACTCAGAGACTTACAACGCTACGAAGATGCGCTGGCGTCCTTTAACCAAGCCCTTCAAATCAAACCTGATTGGTTTGAAGCTATATACACCCAAGGATTAACTTTATTCCAATTAAAGCGTTATGAAGAAGCATTGGCTTCCTTCGATCGAGTCATTGCGGTTAAGCCTGACTTAGCTGAAGTATGGTTTCTTCGAGGTTCTGCCTTGGCGGAACTCGAACGGTGTGCAGAAGCACTCATCTGCTCAGATCAAGTAATACGACTCCAACCAGAAACCAGTAACGGTTGGGGTTTACGAGGTATAGTGCTAGCAAAATTAAAAGTATACGAAGACGCCCTCGTTGCTTGCGACAAAGCGATTCAAATCCAAACTGATCACTTCATTGGGTGGTATGGCAAAGCTTGCTGTTATGCCTTGCAAGGTAACGTTGAGCTAGCCGTAAAAAATCTTCAGTGGGCAATCGACCTTGAGCCAACATGCCGAGAAGGTGTCAAAACAGATCCAATCTTTGCCGCAATTTGCGAAGATGAGCGTTTCAAGCAGTTGGTTCCATAGACTTTTACCTAGATCTCAATCGGCAATGCTTGCTGAAGCTGTGACAACACTGGCTTTAATTTATCACTCGGAAAAGTTAAGCTAGCGAACATTCCCGGAGTAAGATTACACTTTGCGGCACTTAGTTTAGGTACGACTTGATGACAGGTCAGTTGAAACATCAAGAGGAGGACATAACCATCGATATGTTATCGAAATCCCAGGATAAGCCCCAATTCTCCTGGCAGGCGCTTTTTTCCCTGCTGATGTTCTTCTATATGTACCTACCGATTCTGGTACTGACGTTTTATAGCTTTAATGAATCTGCCTACAGTGCGGGTTGGGAAGGATTTTCCCTGAAATGGTATGTCCGGCTCTTTCAGGATGTGCGGATTCTTCGGGCGTTACAAGATAGCCTCACCGTCGCAGTGGTAGCAGTAGCAATTTCCGCTGTACTGGGAACTTTAATGGCGGTGGGATTAGCGCGTTATCGCTTTCCAGGGAAAAATCTGTATCGCGGAGTTTCCTACCTACCGTTGATTATTCCTGATATTGCGATCGCTGTTGCCACATTAGTATTCCTGGCGGTGATCAGCTTACCCTTAAGCGTATGGACAATTGTTGCCGCTCATACCGTGTTCTGTTTATCCTATGTGGCGATTGTCGTTGCCTCTCGGCTTTCTGGACTTGACCCTCACTTAGAAGAAGCCGCCCTCGACTTGGGAGCCACCCCCACACAAGCTTTTATTAAGGTCTTACTGCCAGAATTGATGCCAGCAGTTATCGCGGGTTGCCTATTAGCCTTTGTCCTCAGCATGGACGACTTTTTGATCGCCAGCTTCACAGCCGGGGCGGGAGCCAATACTTTACCAATGGAAATCTTCAGCCGGATTCGCACAGGTGTCAAACCCGACATCAATGCCCTCAGCGTGATGTTAATTTTGGCTTCCGGAGCCGTTGCCTTCATTGCAGAAACCATCCGCTACAAAGGCGAACAGCAACGGTTTAAGTAGTCCTGAGTCCTGAGTGGGAAGAAAGTATGAAGGGTGAAGTATGAAGGATGAAGGGTGAAGGATGAAGTATGAAATTATTAGGCGATTGGAGTGATGGCTAATCGTTGTCAATTTTCATCTCCCCTGCTCCCCTGCACCCCTGCACCCCTGCACCCCTGCTCCCCGGCTCCCCGGCTTCCGGTTGCTTTGCAACATGGCTTCGTACAATGGAGAAATAACCGTGCGATTCGTTCTGCCGAAATAGGTGAAAACGCCTAAGGATGGCAGGCTTGGAAACTGAGGCACAAGCCAACAGAACCAAGACAACTGAATGACCATGTAGGTGAAAAACCTACCCTCCAGGTGCAGGAGTGACAGCATCACCCCCAGGTTCGAGACTAGCCATCAACGCCTGAAGCGGGGTGAAAAGGTGGCAACACTGGAAGCCTAATTCGGTGCCCATCGAGCAAAGTACCCATGAGTAAAGCTTTGGCTTGAAGATACGCTTGAATCGTCGTTACTCCAAACCAGCCAAATAAGGCTGAGAGGCTGGAACCAAAAGGTTAAGGATATGGAGTTGGCGTTTGATTATGCGACCAACAAGCACTTCCCAGAAACCCGGCGAAGAGTATCACTCTAAAGGTACACAACATGGTCTTTCGGAACGAAGTAACCTCCCGTTTGTTCTCTCATAGGTCGAAGAATGAGAGCAGGTGCTAACCGTATACAACAGGTAGGAGAGATTGTGAAAGAAGCAAATGTCAGGGGTAATTCCCTGGATAAGCTGACGTTCACACGATGATTTGGATGATAGAGTCAGGAGTCAGAGCAGAAATGTCCAAAACGAGGATAACCAAGACTACGGCGGAATGGCGCTTGATTAACTGGCGAAAGCTAGAGCGTCGAGTGTACAAGCTCCAAAAGCGAATCTATCGAGCCTCTCAACGTAGCGATATCAAAGCACTTCACAAACTCCAAAAGATGTTGATGAAGTCTTGGTCAGCAAGGGCTTTAGCGGTTCGTAGAGTAACCCAGGACAACAAAGGGAAAAAGACGGCGGGAGTGGATGGGCTGAAAAGCCTGACCCCAAAGCAACGTCTTGACCTTGTATCTAAATTACACCTGGGGACTAAGGCTAGCCCCACCCGGAGAGTATGGATTGAGAAACCGGGAAGGGATGAAAAGCGACCCTTAGGAATACCTACAATGAAAGACCGCACCTTGCAAGCGTTAGTCAAACTGGCTCTAGAGCCAGAATGGGAAGCGCGATTTGAACCTAATAGCTATGGGTTCAGACCAGGTAGATCATGTCATGATGCGGTTTCCGCAATATTTGACTCAATTCGGTACAAAGCCAAATATGTGCTTGACGCCGATATCGCCAAGTGTTTCGACCGCATCAACCAGGAGAAACTGCTCCTAAAACTAAATACATTCCCGACCATGAGACGACAAATAAAGTCCTGGTTAAAATCGGGAGTGATGGATGGCAAAGAGCTGTTTCCCACATTCGAGGGTACACCGCAGGGTGGCGTCATTTCTCCACTCCTCGCTAACATTGCCCTCCACGGGATGGAACAACGGATAAAAGAATACGTTGGTTCTCTGAAATATCTTGATAAAAACAAGAAAAATAGACAGAACAGCGTAAGTCTAATCCGATATGCCGATGACTTTGTGATTCTCCACAAAGACATAACCGTAGTCCAAGAATGTCAGGCTATCACAGATGACTGGTTAAAAGACATGGGTCTGGAATTGAAACCAAGTAAGACCAGATTGGCTCACACCCTTAACCAGGTGGAAAATGAGAATCCGGGATTTGATTTCCTAGGCTTCAACATACGCCAATTCCCTGTAGGAAAATACCACTCTGGTAAAAACACACAAAGACAACTACTTGGCTTCAAGACCATCATCACCCCAAGTAAGGAAAAGGTAAAGGTACATTACGACAAAATTGCAAAAACAATTAGCAACCACAAGTCCGCGCCACAATACGCGCTAATCAAACACTTGAACCCAATAATCAGGGGTTGGTCTAATTACTATGCAACTGTAGTAAGCAAGGTAACTTACGCAGAACTTGATAAACTTATGTACTACAAGCTCCGAGCTTGGGCAAAACGCCGCCACCATAATAAAACAATGGGGTATTTGGTCAAAAAGTATTGGCAGACCATAGGCGACGCTAACTGGGTATTCGCAACCATGAAGGAGGGAACAAACCCACTTCGGTTACTAAAACATGCCGATACTCCCATAGTTCGTCATGTGAAAGTTAAAGGCGAATCGTCACCATACGACGGTAACCTGGTCTACTGGAGTAAAAGAAAAGGCGAAAGTCCCGAACTACCTACAAAAGTAGCAATACTTCTGAAAAGGCAAAAGGGGAAATGCGCCATCTGTGGATTGCACTTCCGCGAGGAAGACGTGATGGAAGTAGACCATCGAATCCCCAAATCGAAAGGTGGGAAGGATTCTTATGATAACTTGGAACTTCTACACAGACATTGCCACGATACGAAGACAGCCAGCGATGGCAGTCTGGGTATAAAATACGGCTGGAACAGTGCCGAACCTAAGCCCCCCAGAAAACTTGAGAAGGTAGAAGGGAAATGGGCAATGAGGTGTGTATGACAAGCACCAAATCATTGAGGAGCCGTGTGCAGAGAAATCCGCAAGCACGGTTTTGAAGACCAGCGGGACTGGCGACAGTCTCGCTGAGTTTAATCTATCTAGGTAGTTTTTGAGAGTGGAGCAGGCTTTCATCCCTTCAATTTCTGTTTTTCAACCGCATCAGATTGTTTGTTTAGAACATGAGATGAGCTGTTTATATGCCGAAGTCGTACAGGTGGCAACAAAGCGGCAAATTTGTTGGGTACGTCCGTTGCTGTTGAGTGAGACTTTAGTGGCTCCCTCAGAAAGCGATCGCCCAATTGTGTATGATTTACGCCAGGGTGCGGATTTACTTTGGCCTGTAAGTTTGTTTCGACCTGCCCTCGATACGGAAGTGATTCCACTTTTGGTGCAGCTAGAAACCGCTGACAGAGAACCAGAAAGTTTCCAGATTGCCCGTCAGCAATTTAACTGTTTTATCCAGCAGGTTTGGCAAGCCTACAAAAGTGAGTTTCAGGCTTCATAACGAATTCCGGCGTCTTTCATGCGTTGAATTGCGGCGTGCATCTGTTCCTCTGGTACAGTGAGGGCAATGCGAAAGAAGCCTTCTCCGGCTGCACCGTAGCCGTTACCAGGTGGCACGATAATGCCGCATTTTTCCATCAACAGTGTTACAAACTCAGTGGAGGTGTAACCTTTAGGCACAGGTGCCCAGACGTACAGGGTTGCTCTTGGGGGTGCAATCGACCAACCGAGAGATTTCAGCCCTTCCACAATGATGTCTCTACGGCGTTGGTAAACTGAGATTACGTCTTGCAGTTCTTCTGTGGTAGTTTCCAAAGCCGCGATCGCCGCTCGTTGAATTGCCTTAAATATCCCAGTATCGACATTGGTTTTCACTTGTCTTAGTCCCTGAATCCCTAGGGCATTACCAACGACAAAACCGACGCGCCACCCGGTCATATTGTAGGATTTGGACAAGCTATGAAACTCAATTGCCACGTCCTTCGCCCCAGGAACCTGTAGAACGCTCGGCGGCTTATACCCGTCATACGCCATTTCTGAGTAGGCGTGGTCATGGCACAACAAAATATCGTAGCGGCGGCAGTAATCCACCAATTCTTCAAAAAACTCTAACGTTGCCACAGTCCCTGTAGGGTTGTTGGGGTAGTTAATCCACAGTAGCTTTGCCTTCTGAGCCACTGCTTCGGGAATCACTTTGAGATTGGGCAAAAAATCATTTTCCGCTTTCAGGGGCATGACGTAGGGTTCGCCCCCGGCAAAGAACGTTGAAGTGCGATATACAGGATAACCAGGCTCAGGAATTAAGGTATAGTCCCCTGGTTCTACGAAGGCTAAAAAGGTGTTATGAATGGCTTCTTTTGAGCCAATGGAAGAAACGACTTCCTTGTCTGGATCTAAGCCCGTGACGCCGAAGCGATGCGCCATCCACTCAGCCGCCGATGACCGATAATCTCTAGTTCCTTGGTAGGGAGGATAATTGTGGGTCGAGGGGTCATCTATTGCCTCGTGCATCGCCTTCAGGATGCGATCGGGTGTGGGGCAATCGGGATCTCCCACTCCCATATTGATAATGTCAACCCCTTTGGCAACTAGCTCACTACGCTTGCGGTTAATCTCGGCAAACAGATAAGGAGGTATTTTCTCTAAACGTCTGGCAAACTGCATGGCGACTTAACAACAACTCGGTGAGCAAGTGGGGCGAACCATAGGACAGTCTACCGCTCTTTGCGGTGAATTCTATGTAGCACCGATACCGATAGCCGTTGTGCGATGTCGAATTTATGACTAAGTAAAATTACTAGAGCTAAAAATAAATATATAAACTGGGGATAAACCTACATCATCAAGAGTCGCCGTAAAAATTGATGACTACCCCGGTCAGTTACTATTTTTAGTTTTATAGATAGACTGCTGATTAATATTCATCATAGGTTGGGTGTTCCAAGGTCGATAAAAAGTAACATCTCCATCGAACTCTTAGATCAAGTCGCGATCGCACAGGATGATTACTTGTTTTTCCCGGAGCTAACTTTTTTCAGCGGTACCACCCAAACAAAAGAACATGATATCCAGACGAGGAGCAGAATTCCGGCGCGAACCTGGGGAGAAATTTAATTCTGCAACTAAATTGAATTAAGGGCTAGCAACTAACTGAATCCGACCAGCATCCATTTCTGACATCAGTAGTTCAAGGGCTTCGTAATCTACGTCAGAAATATGACCCAATCGAGTTAGTTCGTAGTTGATTTCGTTCTCTATATCGGGGGTAAGTTTTCTGATATAAAGGGCTTTTTCTACCAGTTGCCGAATGACATATGTTGTAGTTTTCACAAGATTACTCGGTAGAACTCTATATTCAGAATTTTCTGCTGAATTCTGACTAGTTCGTGCGATCTACATCTCATAATCAAGTGATCCAAGTCACTGCTTAGTGCAGAAGTTTTCAGATCTGCTCAACTACCGCCTAAACTTTGCTTAATTACAACTCTAACTTCGGGTAGATTGACACTTTTAAAATATTAATGCCATAGCTGAAACGGCTTAACCTGCTTGCTATGGCGGGCTTCCACTTCTTTAGTATAGACAAACCTCTACCCAAAGGAAGAAGTAAACAATATTTAAAGGTGAAGGATTGGATAGTATCTTCAGGTTGTTGATTATCAACCAGGGAGAGACAATACTTCTGTATCTCCATTGAAAAACAAAGTAGTGCACAATACAATCGCCTACTGAACCCCAAAAATTCCTGAAAACTTTAAAAAAAGTAGAGGATTTTATAAAGATTTGGCAAAACCTGACCTAGAGACTGTGTCTCCGAGAAAATACGGACTATGTTTTATACATTATTCTCAGATTTTGATTACCAGTCGAGGAAGTAGAACCATGTTGAGTACACTTGTTGATTTCCAAATGACGGTTATTGAGCCTTCAGGCCATGTCAATGCCGCCAATGCCTCTGAATTTCAAGACCAACTGGCAAAAGCTGTCGCCTCAGGTGAGCATTCTGTTTTGTTGGTTGATATGCAGCAAGTTGAGTCTCTAGACAGTGCAGGACTGATGGCATTGGTTTCGGCGTTACACATCGCTCAACGCCTCAATCGACGTTTTACCCTTTGCTCGATCACTCCCTCAATTCGGATTATTTTTGAGCTGACGCAGCTAGACGAGGTATTTGAAATTTTTGAAAATCGTGCAGCGTTTGAAGCCTCTTTGTCTTAAAGGGAAGCGAAGCCTCTGATTAAATACGGGTGAGGTGAAAACGATGGAGATGATCGAGGTAATAGCCGACAACAAGGCTATTACCTGCTCTCAAAAGGGGTTTGGTGACAACCTGGCGATGGGCAAAGTCTGTCCTTGCTTGTCCGGAGTTCCTACCGGATACTAAGGACTAAAAGACAAGTCAAGCGTCCGTAGTGGTAAGCGATCGCTCTGGGGAATTAGTGCCGCGTAGGAAAGTCCGTTAAGATTAGGAGTGCGAAAGCTATAGTCCTAAGTAACCTTATCGGTGAGGTGAAGCCCCGTGGCAGTTTCAGCTACACGCTTACTGACAGCAGATGTATCACGACCCGCTCGTTATCTAGGTAATGAGCTAAATGCCGTACACAAACCCTGGGATACCGCAAAAGTCCGCTGGGTTTTAACTTATCCTGAAGTGTACGAGGTTGGCGCATCTAACCTGGGGCATATTATTCTCTACAACATCTTGAATGCACAGCCTCGGCAACTGTGCGATCGCGCTTACTTACCTGCCCTAGACTTAGCCAAGAAGCTGCGAGAAACCCAGACGCCTTTATTTGCGGTTGAAAATAAGCGATCGCTCACCGACTTTGACATTCTAGGCTTTAGCCTCAGCTACGAACTGGGAGCAACCAACATCTTAGAAATGTTGGATTTAGCAGGCATTCCCCTAACCTGGCAAGAACGCGCCGAAAGCGACTACCCGCTGATCTTTGCGGGGGGACAGACTGCCACCTCTAACCCCGAACCCTACGCGGATTTTTTTGATTTCGTTGCCTTGGGAGATGGGGAAGAACTGCTCCCAGAAATTGGCTTAGTTCTAGAAGAAGGAAAAGATAGCGGGATCAGCCGAGAAGCCTTGCTGCTAGATTTGGCACAAATACCCGGCGTCTACGTACCGCAATTTTATCAAATGGCAGACGATGGCTCTGTCCATCCCCTGCGCCCCGATGTCCCCAAGCGGATTTTACGGCGAGTTGCCACGCCGATGCCTGCTTACTCCATTGGTTTAGTCCCCTACGTCGAAACCGTCCACGACCGACTAACCATTGAGGTGCGGCGCGGTTGTACGCGCGGTTGCCGCTTCTGTCAGCCCGGAATGCTGACTCGTCCGGCACGGGATGTGGAACCGGAGCAAGTGATAGAGGCGATTGAGGACGGGATGCGAGCAACGGGATACAACGAGTTTTCTCTTCTATCCCTAAGCTGTTCCGACTACCTGGCTCTACCCACCGTCGGAATGGAAATCAAAAATCGCCTCAAAGATGAAAATATTACCCTATCTCTTCCCAGTCAGCGGGTAGACCGTTTTGATGAAAATATTGCCAATATCCTTGGGGGAACGCGCCAAGGCGGTTTGACCTTTGCCCCAGAAGCGGGAACGCAACGAATGCGGGACATCGTCAACAAGGGGCTGACGAACGCAGAACTACTCAGAGGCGTCAAGACGGCGTTTGAGCAGGGCTGGGATAAAGTCAAGCTGTATTTCATGATTGGCTTGCCCGGAGAAACGGATGTGGATGTTCTGGGCATTGCAGAAACGGTGGCGTGGTTGCAGCAGGAGTGTCGAGCATCAGGGAGAAGACGTCTCAACATTAACCTGACGATTTCCAACTTTACGCCGAAGCCCCATACTCCCTTCCAGTGGCATTCCGTTTCTACAACAGAATTTAAGCGCAAGCAAGAGTTGCTGCGGCAAGCATTCCGGCGGATGAAGGGCGTGAAGGTGAACTACACCGATGTCCGCATTTCAGCAATGGAAGACTTTGTGGGACGGGGAGACAGACGCTTGGGTGCGGTTGTGCGTCGCGCCTGGGAGATGGGGGCGGGAATGGATTCCTGGTGGGAAAATTTGGAGCAGGCATTTGCAGCTTGGGGAGAGGCAATAGCCGCATCAGATTTAACGTGGAAGTACCGGAAGGTGGAAAACGGTGAATGGAATGTGATGGAAGGACTCACCGACTCGGACTCACTGACTCGGACTCAGGACTCACTTCATGAACCGTTGCCTTGGGATCATATTGATACCGGAATCGACAAACAATGGTTGATTGAGGATTTGCAACGGGCTTTAGAAGCCGCAACGGTACCGGATTGCTCCTTTGAAGGCTGTTCCCACTGCGGGATTTGCGGCACAGACTTTGGTCACAATGTGGTGATTCAGCCGCTGCCGATTCCCTCGTTTCAGGGGCACTTCACGCCAAACACAACAAAAGTGCAGCGGCTGCGAGCCTGCTTTGGCAAGCAGGGTGATATGGCGCTAGTTGGTCATTTAGACTTGGCGCGGCTATTTGATCGGGCGGTGCGACGTGCAGCTTTACCCGTTACTTTTAGTGGTGGTTTTCACCCTAGTCCTAGAATTATGATTGCCAACGCGCTGCCGTTGGGGGCAACTAGTAGCGGTGAGATTGTGGACTTTGAACTGACAGAGTCGATGGATGCGGGAAGTTTTCAGGAACGCCTAGCCGCTCAGTTACCCGGTGATATTCCGGTTTACCGAGTAGAGGAGGTGGACTTAAAGGCGGCGGCGGCAACTCAGCTTTTGGAACGGGCGGAGTATTTGGTTACAGTTGCTGTCAATGAGGCGGAATTTTCAACTCAAAACTGGCGATCGCTATGGGAAGGTTGGGTAGAGGAAATTAAAGCCAGTCAGGAAATTTGGCAGGAGCAAACGACGAAGTCGGGTAAGAAGCGACAGGTGAATTTGCGGGAGCGACTCTTTGAGTTGGAGCTTAGCGAACTCCAGCAGCGCAGAGAACACCCAGAGGAGGGATTTTCTGTGGTTTTGCGGTATGTGGGGAGTTGTCGCAACGATGGGACGCTGCTGCGTCCGGAGCATCTGGTCTATCTGTTGGAGTCGGTGAGCCAGCAGGAGATGGAGTTGTTGCACAGCCACCGCTGTCAAATGATTTTGGCGGAGTAATAAGGCGATCGCGATTCATTAATATCAACAGACTCCAGTGGAGGGAACGCACCGATGGTACGACAACTGCCCCCTGAAACCACATCAGATATTATTTACCCCGACAGCGATGGTCAGCCAATGGCAGACAACACTAAGCAATTTCGTTGGATTGTCATCATTAAGGAAAATTTAGAAATCTTATTTGCCTCTGACCCGAATGTTTTTGTCGCCGGGGATCTACTCTGGTATCCCGTCGCAGGAAATAACAAGATTCGCCAAGCACCTGATGCGATGGCTGTCTTTGGTAGACCAAAAGGAGATAGGGGTTCTTATAAGCAGTGGGAAGAAGACAACATTGCTCCCCAAGTCGTGTTTGAAATTTTATCTCCTGGAAACCGCCTCAAAGAAATGGCAAAGAAACTTCAGTTTTATGACCGCTACGGGGTTGAAGAATATTACATCTATGACCCCGACAGAGTGGATTTATTAGGCTGGCTGCGCTGTGAAGAACGCTTAATCGTGATTGAGGAGATGAATGGTTGGGTCAGTCCCCGACTCGGAATCAGGTTTGAGCTGCAAGCAGACACCCTGGAAATTTATCGTCCTGATGGGCGACGGTTCCTCACCCCTGTTGAATTAGATCAGCGTGCAGAGGAGGCGATTTCCCATTTGGAACAGGCACAACAGCGCTATCAAGCCTTGCTAGAGCAACTGCGAGCAAAAGGAATTGATCCGGAACAGTTGTAAAGACCTAGAACCAAGCGACTTGCGATCGCTCATATAAAACTCGACCATAAACACCCTCAGTCTGCTTAGCAATCTTTACCCAACTAAAGCGGCGTTCTAAGTCTTCGTAGGCATTATCAATCAACCATTGGGCATAGCCTGTATTCTTCAAAACCTCCAGGATTCCCCAAGCCAGAGAATCTGGGTTATTGGCATCAGTCACAATTCCCGTCTTGGTGTGACGCACGACTTCTGGTAAGCCACCTGCATTAGAAACGACGACGGGTACGCGAGCCGCAAAACTTTCTAAGGCAACGATACCAAACGGTTCGTAAAGACTGGGAAAAACAGCACAGTCAGCAACCGTTTGAAACCGATCCAGATCCACGTCAGACATAAAGCCCGTAAAGTAGCATTTGTGCCCAATTCCTAAATCCCAGGCTTGACGCCTTAGATGATCGGTATTCCCGCCACCGATAATCACAAACTTGGCGTAGTCGTGCATTTCCCTAAGTATTTTGGGCGCAGCATTGAGCAACACAGAGACGCCCTTTTCATAGGTCATGCGCCCCACATAGTAGACAATCTTTTCGCCATCATCGGCAAAGCGACGGCGGAAAGTTTGATGATCGAACTCAGGAACGCGTCGTTTCTTTTCCGGGCGAATACCGTTGTAGATGACATCCATTTTGTCCCACGGCGTCTCTAAAGCGCGTTCTACCTCCCGCCGCATGTAGTCGCTACAGACAATAACTCGCCAAGCATCAAAGGCAATAAGTTTTTCTTTCCCGCAAATGTAGTGATGAGTATCCGTATGAATTCCGTTGTAGCGACCAAATTCTGTAGCGTGGATCGTTGTAATTAGGGGTAATTTGAAGTTGTGCTTCAGGGCAATAGCGGCATCTCCTACCAGCCAATCATGGGCATGAATCAGATCAAACTGCCCCTCCTCTAAAATTAACTTGCCGCCATGACACCCCATACTTTCGTTCAGGTTCACAATCCAGTGGAAAAAGTCCTGACTGGGTGCCACTTGTACCCGATGAATATGAACGCCTTCTACCCTCTCATAGAGCGGCGCTTCCCCAAACTCCACTGTAATTAAGTGGACTTCGTGCCCTAGTTTGACAATCTCTGGATATAATTCAGCGACATGGCGAGCAATTCCTCCCACAATCCGGGGGGGAAACTCCCAGGCAAGTACGAGAATTTTCACGCTTCACCCATCCCCTTAGCTTCACACAAATCTATAAAGTGACATCCTCCCCCGTCAAATCAAAGATTGTGACGAGGGCATCCAACCTCACGGGGCTAGCTTTTCCTGGTTCTTCTCTGGCGAGATTTCGACACTTGCCTAGATTCCGAACCCCGCCTCAAGCCTGTGATCCCCAAACATTCCCTTAGCCATTGTGGAATAGTCCAGATCTTCTCTGAAGATCATGTCGCCAACATCACAAGAATATTTACTAATTAGCTCATATACACTCTTATGTTAAAAGCAAGGGCGGCGAACTCCTACCTTTAATCGCCTTTCATCTCCCGTCTATCGTGACGGGATTCATCAGGAGCGAGACTGAATCAAGTATTTCTCAAATTCTCATCGGGGTAATTCCCCTGAGCAGACAGTTTTTTCAGCGTAGAACCAATAATTGAGTGTTAGGCACGTCAAGAACCGGGCGACGGGCGAACTGCTCAGTAGTGAGTAATGACTAAAGCTTGTCTAAACATTGCCAACAACGCTTTTTAAAAAGTGCTGAACTGTGTCGATGAGTTCATGGGGCTTAAAGGGTTTGCAAATATAGGCATCAGCACCTTGCTTGATGCCCCAGTAACGGTCAAATTCTTCTTTTTTGCCGGAACACATCACGACGACCACATGCTGAGTTTTAGGGTCTGACTTAATCCGACGGCAGAGTTCGTAGCCGTTCATCCGGGGCAGAATAATATCCAAAACAATGAGATCAGGGCAATTTCTCTGAATTTTGTCCAGTGCTTCAACGCCATCACAAGCCGCACTTACATTCAGTCCACTGCTTTTCAGAAGCTCTGACATGATCTCTCGCTGAGTGAGACTATCTTCCACTACTAAAACTGTACGCATAAATTTCACCTGAATACTGAGGGAAAAAGTGGGCGAGGAAATGCAGTGTACCTCGATTGTAATGACTCTATAGGATGCAGCTTACCCAGTTCTCCCCATTTTCTCTCATTGGGAGGAGGTTTTCCGTAAAAGTTCTATTGACATTTCTAAATTTCATTGAAGCTTTAAATAAGGCTCTCCCTCACCGTCTGAATGACTATCGCGGGCGACCTAGAGTAGTGATGTACAAAACGGCTTCATCAGCGGGAATGCCGAGAACTTCATTGACTTGATTATCAAAAAAGCCACCAATTCCACTAACACCCATACCAAGATGGATTGCGGCTAAGTTCAATCGTTGTCCCAAATGACCTGCATCCATATGGAGATAGCGGTAGACGCGATCGCCATATTGAGCCACGGCTGACTGCAAGTCAGCGGTATGGAACAGTACCGCCCCTGCATCACGTCCTAGCTCTTGTCCTAAACACAAAAAATGTAATTCTTTCCGGAAATTCTTAAAGCGAATCTGTCGCAGTTCTTGTGCTTTTGGGGCGTAGTAATAGCACCCTTCGTCTAAATCAGTGACTCCCGAAACCGCAATAAACGTCTCGATTAAGTTCAAACTGAAGTAATCGGGCGAACCATCCAATGCCTGCTCAACATAATTTTGGGGCTGGTAGGTAAAATCCAATAAAGCTTTGAGTTCAGCTAACGTCAAGTCGGCACCACTATAAGCACGAGTAGAACGTCGCTTGATCAGGGTCTGTTCCAGGTCTTCCAGATGGTTTCCCCACTCAATTGGTGCGGTTTGAGTCGAGATTTTCTCACAAAACGGAAAGTTGTACTTGTCCGATTGTGTCTTGGGGGCGGTAAGTTCTACTTTCCATTCCTGAGGTTCTGTAATCTGGGTGGCGCGGTGTAAGTAACCCAGCAGCTCTCCATCGGGAATCTGGGGATACTCAGCTTGCGTCGCAGACGGTAAGACCGTGGAAGCAGGTGGCAAATATTGCTCCTCATCTAGCAAGTCTGCTAAAGGAATGACCGCGATCGCGCCTTCCTGTTCTGGCTCCAAATAAAGTAACTGATTGACCGCTTGATCGGCAAACCCCCCAATCAAATGGGGGCGATAGTCATGGATCGCACAGGCAAGCTCAATATTACCCAGCAGATGACCTGTATCCAGAAAAATTCGCCGATAAGCTCGGTCTTCATAACGCCAAGCTGAGCGATAGAATACCGCCGTGATCACAATCGCCAGTTCAGTATTTTCTAGCATCGGATGCTGGAAACATGCCCCTTGCAGCCCTGACCAAACCTCATCTTGCCAAAAATTCACTAAAGAATGAGTCAGAGCCTGGTAGTTATAAAGTCCGGCGGGTAACTGAGGCGTTCCACGGGAAACTACATAAACTTCTGCTGGATACAAACCCCCTGCCGACGGTGCCGACCGAAGATAGAGAAACGAGCCTGTCACCGTGGACATTCTCGCCGTCAAGCCATAGCTGCAAAACAGCAACCGTGACAACCTCTGCCAAGTCCGATAAGAAGCATCAGTTTCTGTTCCGGCTTGCTCTTGCAGATAGGGTTTGAGGTCATAGCTCCTCCCCAGCTTATACTCCTTGAAAGATACGGGTTGCTGCTTCCAATCCAGCACCTTATTTTTGGAGGTAATTGTCTGAGGCTCGTACTTGGTGCGCTCGTGGTAGTGCTGTGCAATTGATTCTTTCAGTTCTGCCATGACAATTTAAATCGGCTGCGGACTAGCCTTTTTATCTTGACATTCCTAGCTCCCTACTTGTCACGAATGATAGATAAGTCCTGACCGCTCAGCCAAGACGAGTTGAGCAATTCACGGGTTGCGCCCTCACTATAAATTGCTGCCAGTATGTCTTAGTCTCAATCTATACTTTCTAATGGTTGCGGAAACGGCAACCGCAGGGGCAAGCCTTGCTACAAGCTATATCGGCTGAAAGGCTCTCCTGACAAAGACTTTAGTAGGGCAAACAAGACCATTGCCCCGATCACTAGTAGAATTTCAAAACAGGTTTTAGGTATAGATAATGGCAAAGAAGTAAATTTTTTGCACCTATTTATGAAAGACTATGCTATAAGTGTTAAGGCTTCGTTACATATAGTGCTATTGATGATCGCAGTGTAATTGCTACTTGTAGCTAGCTGGATTCTGCACAAGTACATAGTCAAATTTCTCACTTGGTCTGTCCTGCTATCACTGGTAGCTAGCAGGTTTTTTATGTGCCTTCACGTCAGTTATCGGCACGACTAGAAATTGGAGAATAGTTACTTATTCATGACAGTATCAACGTCAAAGCCCCAACCGCTGGCCGCTCTCTCAGTCGATTCTGATTTGCGTTTGAGAGACATTTTGAAAACATTGCCACAAGAGGTTTTTAAGAAAAATCCGCGTAAAGCTTGGCTAAAAGTTGCGATCAATGTCTTACTAGTGGGCTTAGGCTACTGGGGACTGGCAGTTTCTCCCTGGTTTTTGTTACCCCTAATCTGGGTTTTTATAGGTACGGCACTGACTGGGTTTTTTGTACTTGGTCACGATTGCGGTCATCGGTCGTTTGCTAATCGCAAGTGGGTCAACGATCTAGTAGGACATGTAATGTTTCTGCCGTTGATGTATCCGTTTCATAGCTGGCGCATTCTGCACAATTACCACCACAAGCACACCAATAAATTGGAGGTGGATAATGCTTGGGACCCTTTAACACCAGAGGAATTTGCCAGTTTGCCCGGTGTGGTGCAGTGGAGCTATAAACAGGCACGGGGGCGGTTTTGGTGGGTAGGTTCGATCGGTCACTGGGCACTGAGGCACTTTAACTGGTCACAATTTCAGGGCAAAGAGCGCCAGCAGGTGAAATTGTCTGTGATTGTAGTGCTGATTGGTGCGGCGATCGCGTTTCCGACTCTTATTGCCACCACGGGTATTTGGGGCTTCGTCAAATTCTGGTTGCTACCTTGGTTGGTGTATCACTTCTGGATGAGTACCTTTACCATCGTCCACCACACCGCGCCTGATATTCCCTTTATCCCCGCCGATAGCTGGCATCAGGCAAAAGCCCAGCTCAATGGAACTGTTCACTGCGACTATCCTCGATGGGTGGAATTCCTCTGTCACGACATCAATGTTCACGTTCCCCATCACCTTTCCACCGCAATTCCCTGGTACAACCTGCGGAAAGCGCATCAAAGTCTGAAAGAAAATTGGGGAGAAGACATTATTGAGCGCCAGTTTTCCTGGTCTTTAATGAAGGAAATTACCGATCAGTGTCACTTATACGACGCTGACAATTACTACCGAACCTTTAAGGATTAGTCCTGAGCGTTGGTAGGTAACTGTGCCTACCATTGCTGAGAAAACGATTAGCGATCGCTTCTATGAAAGAGGCGATCGCTTTTTTCTATGACGTTTTACAAACTCTTACTCAATCTTGCCCGTGAAAACCTTCTCAGCGCTGCCAGTCATATAAACTCGCCCATCGGTTTGGGAGTAGTCAATCTCTAAACAGCCACCGGGAAGCTCGACGGTGCAGTGGCGATCGCTTTTACCCGTCAGCACCCCCGCAACCACCGTCGCACAAGCCCCAGTGCCGCACGCTAAGGTAATTCCTGCCCCCCGTTCCCAAACTCGCATCTTCAGGTAATCTGGGCGCACGACTTGAATAAACTCAGTATTGATGCGTTGAGGAAAAGCGGGGTGATGCTCAAACTGCGAACCAATCGTTTCTAAGGGAATGGCGGCGACATCTTCAACAAAGGTGATGCAGTGAGGGTTGCCCATACTGACGCAGGTAACATCCCAAACTTCTCCAGCGGCTTCCAAGGGCTGGCTAATGACTTTCTCATCCCCAGAGCACAGGGTGGTGGGAATTTCTGCGGCTAAAAGTCGCGGTAAGCCCATGTCAACCGTCACTTGACCATCCCGGCGAAGTTTGGGAGTCATTACCCCTCCCAGAGTATGCAGGTGATATTCTGCTAAAGTTCCAGAATCACCTTCTAAATCGGCGATAAATCTAGCTAAACAGCGAATGCCATTGCCGCACATCTCTGGTTCTGAGCCATCGGAGTTGAAAATCCGCATGGTGTAGTCGGTGCCATCTTGTCCCGGTAGGGCAAAAATCACCCCATTTGCTCCAATGCCAAAATGGCGATCGCAAAGTTTAATCGCTTGCTCTGGTGTGATGAGGGGTTCAGATGAGGAGCGATTATCAATCAAAATGAAGTCGTTCCCCAGTCCGTGGTACTTTGTAAATTCAATAGCCATAATATTGCTCCGATATAGCGATTCATTCTGAGTTTCGTCTCACGGCGTCAGTTCTAAACAACTGACTGCTGACAATCGTTAAATAATTGTAAGATTCTCTCTTGTACTCTTATGCTCGTATGAGCTTCAGGTTTTGATCGTGGCTGAATTCGAGACTGGACAACCGGGCGTTCGTCAAATTCAATCCTTTATAAAAGACCAACAACGCGTTGAGGTAAAACTGCTCACCGGGGATGTCATGGTGGGTAAGGTGCGTTGGCAAGATGCTAACTGCCTATATCTCTACGATGTTGAGCCAGAAGCCGAGTCAATGATTGTTTGGCGACACGCGATCGCCTATGTGAAAGCTTAAGCGTCATGACGATTAACGGTATCAGAACCTTAAAAGATATTGCCAGCAATATCTCTTAAGACGATTAATAACTAACCCCCATAGTTCAATCTCGCTGGCTATCGAGAGGGATAAACTCTTGCATTGCTTCGCTGACGGGTGCCTTGAGCATAGGCACCGATATGGGGGTCTGCAAATCAGGCACCAGCCACTTCTGCAATTGATTCAGGGGGTAACTACCACCACACAAAAGTACGCGATCGCCAGTACGTACATCTGTACTGCCATCGGGAAAGCGGATAAATTTGCCTTCGCGGCGGATGGCTTGCACCTGAATGCCGTACTGACGCCGCCAATGGAGCTGCGAGAGGGTTTTACCATGAGCGGGACTGCCTTCAGGTACCAGCAACCATTGGCAAGGGGTAGAAGCCGCAGGAATCGCCATTTCTCCCTTTGCCAATTCATTAAAAGCAGCAATTTCATTGGATTCTCCGACGGCTAAAAGGCGATCGCCCTTTTGCAGTTTCACCTGAGGATCGGGATAGTCGAGTTCTTCCCCAGACGCGCGGCGAATAGCAACTAAGCTCACCCCCGATAGGCGGCGAACATTAGCTTGTTCTAAGGTCATCCCGATCAAGGGTGAATAATCAGGGATGTCGTACCACTTGCTATTCATCGTCTCGGCTGCGGTTCGCAAATCTTTCGCAACTTGAGAGGGTAGTTGCTCTGAGCGTAAACCCAAATAGTGAGAACTGCGAATCTGCTCCATCTCCCGCTGAATCATCCACATGGGCAATCCCACCCCAGACAAGAGATGAGCCGTGAGTTCCAAGCTTGCCTCAAACTCTGGCTGCACAACTTCTTTAGCACCGAGTTGGTAAAGCAGTTCGATGTCCCGGTCTTTAGTTGCCCGCACGACAATATCTAAGTCGGGAGCTAACTCCAGCGCTCGCTTGAGACACAACCTTGTACTCATCGGATCGGGCAGAGTAATGACCATCGATCTCGCCCGGTCTACCCCAGCTTTTTCCAGCACATGCAAACTGGCAGCATTGCCATAAACATAGGGGATTTCTGCCTCTCGCAGTTGTTGAATGGTTCGCTCAGACTGGTCTACCACCAAAACCGTGGCGTTGTGGTCTTGCATGAGCCGCATTAAATTTTTGCCCCCCTGTCCGTAGCCACAAATCACAATATGATTTTGCAGTTGTTGGCTATCAGTAGACACTTCCTGCGGCGCATCCATGGGGTCAAGGTACGGCTTCAAGAACGGGATTGTCTCGATCCAATTAAAGACAATTGGCACCAAACGCAGCATCAGGGGTGTAATCACCAGCGTCACCGCCGTTGTTCCCAAAATCAACAGATAAACTCGTCGGGAAACCAATCCCAGCACCTGTCCTTCACTGGCAAGAACAAAGGAAAATTCCCCAATTTGTGCTAGCCCCAACCCGGCAAGAACTGCTGTTCTCCACGGATAGCGAAACGCTCTTACTATGGGAGTGACAATCAAAAACTTACCCACTACAACCAACAGCACCAGTCCGAGAATCAACTCCAGGTTGTTCCACAAAAACATCGGGTCAATCAGCATCCCGACCGCTGCGAAGAATACAGCCGCGAAGATATCCCGGATTGGTTCTACATAGGTTAAAGTCTGATCTGCGTACTCCACCTCCGAAATCATCAATCCGGCGACAAACGCCCCCATCTCAATGGAAAGCCCCAGCTGATCCGTCAGCAGGGCAATGCCTAAACACAAGACGACAACCCCTAGCAAAAATAGCTCTCGGCTTTCCGTGCGGGCTAAAAGCCGCAACAAAGAGGGGATGAGCCAAATCCCTACCGCCAAAGCTCCGGCTGCAAACAATCCAATTTTTAATACCGCCAGTCCTACGGCTATCCCAATGGCGTTTAGCGGTTGATCGAGGGCGGGAAGTACCGCCAGCATTAAGCCCAGTGCCAAGTCTTGCACCACCAAAACTCCCAGCATGACTTGTCCTTGGGGCGTCTCTGTTTCGTTGCGTTCCATCAAGCACTTGAGAACGACAGCGGTAGACGACAAAGATAAGATTCCCCCCAGAAAGACTCCCTGCGCCGGGGAAGTCACCCAGCCCATTGCCACAGAGATTGAAGCCGTCACTAGGATAGTCAGGGCAATCTGCAACGCTCCTCCACCTAATGCGATCGCCCGAACTTTTTTGAGTTCCGCCAGAGAAAACTCTACTCCCAGCGCAAATAGTAAGAATGCAACTCCAAACTGTGCCAGCGTCTCGATTTGGACTAATTCTTTAATCAAACCCAGACCCGCTGGCCCAACAATTATTCCCCCCAAGATATAACCTAGCAGTGCAGGTTGACGGCATAGAGAGGCAAATAGCCCTCCAGCTGCGGCTGCTGCGAGAATGGAGACAAAATCTATAATGAGTCGAAAATCTTCTTGCACAATTTTTGTTATCTGAGAAAAATATTAAGCTGTATAAACCTAAGAATACAAATTTTTTCAGCTTAGGTGGTGCCTCAGCTAGGAGAATCGATAGCAATTTCAGGGCAAGCGTTGGAAACAGTTTCCGTGGAGTGATAGTCTATCCCCTATTAGTTACTACACATTGTTGATCGCTTGCTTGGGGAAAATTGCTTGTGCTGTCAAAGCCTACTCCGTCTCAACCGCGCCCTCGCCAAAGCTGGCTTGCTGCTACTGTTGCCTGGGTTCGACGCCGACGTATCAAATGGGGACGCGCCAGTCTCATCCTCGGTATAGTTGTAGCGATCGCGGCGATCGCTATACCCGCCCGCGCCTTGCAATCGCGGATCTCACCCAACCCGGCTCAGTTGGGCGACACCCTATCCGTCGCTGTGCAGCCAAATTCTGCGGGTAGTCCTCCCACCGTCAAAATGGGTGGTAAGACTTACCCCGCCTTTGCCATCGGTTCTGGAGAATTTCGGACTTTAATCCCGACAAGCCCCTTGGACAAGCCGGGAACGATAACGGTACAAGTGACAAGCGAAGGTGAAGTCAAAAACCTCTCGGTTCCCCTAAAAAATCGCTCTTTCCCCACACAACGAATTCGGCTTTCCGGTGCCGCCTCGCAGTCAGCGACACAGCAGGAACTGGATCGGGTAGCCGCCTTCAAACAACTGGAGACGCCAGAAAAATATTGGAACGGTATCTTTGTCAAGCCTAATGCGGGTCGCATCTCGTCAGGTTATGGCATTCGCCGCTACTACAACGGTGTTTTTGCTGAAGACTATTACCATCGTGGTGTTGATTATGCAGGTGGCATGGGTTCTCCCGTCGTTGCCCCCGCAGCTGGTCGAATCGCCTTAGTGGGTAAAGTATCAGAAGGATTCCGAGTGCATGGCAACACCGTCGGCATTGACCACGGTCAGGGTGTAACTAGTATCATGCTGCATCTGAGCCGCATTGACGTTAAAGAAGGTGACGTTGTCCAAGCGGGGCAACGGATTGGTGCCATCGGCTCAACGGGAGCCTCTACGGGGCCTCATCTGCACTGGGGATTATATGTTCACGGCATTTCTGTAGACCCTGTACCCTGGAGATTCCAAGGATTTAATTAGAACTTTTGGTAATAATTTCCTAAAAGTTCTTAAGTTTTACGAAATTTTGGGTTGACTTAAGGAAAAATTGTGGCAAACTGCCCTGTCTGTCGTACCACTGCGAAGCATACTTCCAAGTCATGAGCATAGAAAAGATTGTTGAACAAGCCCTACAAGATGGTTATTTGACGCCAGTGATGGAGACGGAAGTGGGGCGGATTTGTGATACTGCCTCAGAACTTTCTATCGAAGAGTATATGGCGTTGGATCGGTTGATGGGGGCACTCTTGACTGGAGAAGTCGTTGCAGTGCCACGCAAACAATTCATCAACGTGATGGAAGAGTTGGTACTTAGCGAGGCGATCGCTCACGTTGCCGAAATTGAAGCCACCAGCGATCGCGTTTTAGATGTTGGCGACATCGCTGCCTACGCCCTCAACCGCCTGCCTCCGCTTTATGCCACCACCGAAGAAGGTGCCCGGTATCAGCGCCAACGGGCAAAAGAGGAACTAGCGGAGTTGATTACTCAGCAAGTGAGTAGCGCCATTTCCCGTAACCTCGATCGCCCCGACTTCGGCTCTGAACGTCAAGCGATTTCTAAAAGCAAAGACGTACTCAGGAATATCAGCGACCTACTTCAAGGCTACGCGACTAACTTTGAGCAAAAACCCAACTCGTAGTAGTCTCTCGACCTATCTACAAACATATCTAGAACCCCTCTATTCCTCCCTGTTCGCGAGGGATAGAGGGGTTCTGATGACTGACGATGTAATGTGTGCAGGACGTTTAGGTGAGTTTATTGCCCAAATAGCGTCGGGAAAGAATTGCCTACCCGGTGCTATTTGCCTTTTCTAAGGCAGAAAACTCTGTTCATCCCTTAGCCGGAGAAGCTTTGATAAAAGAAGTAGGTCGCCATCGGAATCACTGTCGCTGCAATTAACAGGGCAATCACCCAGATTGTGGCTTTACCTGTTTCCGTGTCCTCTGCGGAGGTAAAGGTGCCTTCTACCTGAACAATCTGTTCAACAATTGGCGGGCCAGGATCGGGTTCGCCAGAGAGGACAGCAACAAGGCGATCGCTAGCATCCAATAACGCCTGATTATATTTGTTACCCGATCTCAGGGGTACCTGTACAGTTTCAGCAGAGACACTTTCAGCCGTGTCGTTAGGCAGAAGCGACTGAACAGATTCCCCTGTGCGAATCGCTGAATTATTCGTCAGGGTATCAATGACCAGTAACGTTTGATTGGCTTGCGCTTCTGGTGTAGGATACCATTTTTCAAATAACTGATTGGTAAAGCTTTCGATCGTCTCACCATAGTCGAGACGATGGACAGTCACCATTCTGACTTCCTTGCCTGTTTTCTTAGCTAAAGTTTCCAAATTGCCACCCAATTGACCTTCCGTAAGGCGACTGAGAACTTCACCTTTATCAACAATCCAAGTCGGTTCTCCGGCTGATACGTTGGGCATCTGATAGACACCCGTGGCGTTAGCTGGTGCCGCTACGATTCCCGCGAGCAAAAGGCTTAAAAGGAAGGCGAAAACTAATCGTTGTCGGTTTCCCCCCCTCTGGAAGATGGAATTGAGGAGCTGTTTCATGGCATCGATCTCAAACTTGACTTTTCCAAAAAATACTATAAAAGCTGAAGCGAAACTCACTTCTTAAAGTTGTGACATGCTACGGTTGATGATAATCTTCAGCCTACTCCCCAAGAGTGCCAGCTATGAGTAAAGCAGAAATTTATCGGGGTTGGATTGTCGAAGCCAGACCAGTGTTCTGTGTTCAAGTTTGGAGCGCTGGTGGTCAATGTATGATTCCGGTTCACAATGCCAAGACGGAGGAAGAAGCTCTCGAGATGGCAAAGCAGTGGATAGACCTGCAAATGTCTCCTGAAGGTTTTCCATCATCAACGAGTGATTCGTCTGCTTCTGACTTTGACGATGATGATATTCCCTTCTAGAAGATCGGTACACAATTAGCTGTGTAATCAAAAGTCTTCCCAAAAATATTTCTCTTGGCTATCAAGAATGTCTTGCTGCATTTCGTTTTTATTAGAACAGGGTGGGTTTTGAGGGTTCCGATATCGGTGAAACTTATAACTTCTCGTCTAAACCCGTCCCTACATCCCTACACATAAAACCTTTTTAAAAACGTCACTGAAGCCAGCGAAAGGCACGATGTAACTCAGCCATGCCATTATCCCGATACCAACGACCATGAGCGAGAATGATTTTCTCTGGGTTCCATTGGAGCATTCGCTGCAAACAGCTACGGGCTTGCTCCTTTTGTCCCCAAAACGTCATTCGCAAATCCAGCGGGGTTTTTCCATCAGGATCGGCATTACCTGCTAACTTAATCAACCAACGATACTTCTGAGTAACTTTGTTTAGCTCAAAGTTTTCGATGAGGTCGGCGAGGATTAGGGTAGCACTCTGGCGATGGAAAAATACTACTTCATCCATAAATCGACTGCCACGAAAGAGCAACTGGTCAAGATCTTCCGCCCACTGCGACGGCGGTTCATCTTCCAAATCGGCATGAAAAGTCACTTCGATCTGCTGCTGTGCTGCGCGATCGCGAACACCTGGCGATGCCCAAGTTGTGGCTTCTGGATAGGCTTTCGCCCAGGTAGCGATATGAGCATAATGGATTTTGTTCGGTGAAATGAGATGGCGCACTGAGCCAAGGGTGTCTATTTGGTCTTTGAGTGATTGAGTCAGTTCTATTGGCGAATGACACCATAACTCACCGTTGCTCAATCGCACAATCGTCATGCGCGTTGGGAAAGGAGTAAAGGTTCCGTACATTGCCATCCGCACAATTGGCCCATCAACAATCCAAATATCCTCATCAACAGATTTAAGGGTGTCGATCGGTTCATATAGCTCGATTCCATCGGGGTTCATAACGGCTTATATTTCAAGGGGTATGGGACTGGAGCGAGCAACATCAAGAGGCGATCGCCCCCAACTTTACAGAAGTACACTAACTCAAATAATAGTCATGGAACGAGAGATTACAGATAGCGACGGCATTACCTGGACATGTATTCAAGCCTATTCTGGGCTTGACAACAACGCAGCAAAAAAAGACGCGGCGCAGGTTAAAGGACAAGAGGATACCTACTGGGTCGTCTGTACGCCCAGTGGTGGCGCAAAGTCGGTGCGACTCAAGCTTGAGGGCGAATGGGAGAAATCCTACTCTGATGAGATGTTGCTCAATGAAATTCAAGCACAGCAGGAGGTATGACCAAAGCTAAATCAAGTGGTTTTGATTCGACAAAATGTTAGGCGGTGGTGTGCACGAAACGATAACCTACATCATGCTGCGTCTGCTGGCGTAGGTATCCATACTTTTGATCCCATTCTCCTGTCTGTAAATCCTCACGTAAGCTCGATAACCCTTGCTCTAATTCCTCGTCAGTTAGTTTGGCAAAGGATGAAATCCCACTACGAACACTGCTTTCCAGGTAAAGTTCTGGTCGTGCCCAACCAACCGCAGCAAATGAGTCTGACAAATCATGCGGCAACGCGAAAGGTATTGTATTCATGCCTGTACCCGTAATTGATTCGATTTCAGACATTAACTCTGAAATTGACAAAAACGTAGACTGTACATCTGAAACGAACGAGGGAAAATACTGCGTTAACCAAAAACTAAAAATCATTTCTGGATCGTAAGTAAATAGAACTATCTGTCTACCACCTGTAACTCTGTGGACTTCTTGCAAGGCTTGTCGATAGTTCTGAAAATGGTGGAAGGCAAGCATGATAATGGCTGCATCTGCCGATCGATCGGGCAAAGGCAGATTTTCAGCATCAGCGTCTATCCATTGAATGGCAGGATGAGCGATCGCCTGACTCCGCATCGTAGCTGATGGCTCAACAGCAAGGACACGATACCCATGCTCAGCGAGTACAAGTGCGTAGGAACCTGTGCCAGCGCCAATATCTGCAATAGTAGATACTTGCCGGGATGTCAGAATTTCTAGCAGCTTTGCAGCAATACGTGGATCGCTTCTTCTAGTTTGGGCGTAGGTTCCCCCAATCGTGTCGTAAAGTGCCATCCCTGCTTCCTCAATGCTTTGCAGTAAATTTAGCACTTGCTACTGAATCGATCGCAAAAAAAGTAGTCCTTGTGAGACTACTTCTGCATCATATAATCAGTGCCAAAGAGTGCCGAAGAAATAATTATCCAGCAGTAAGCAATGGAACTGGAGCGAGCAACATCAAGAGGCGATCGCCCCCAGTCTTACAGAAGTAAAATAACTCAAACAATAGTCATGGAACGAGAGATTACAGATAGCGACGGCATTACCTGGAAATGTGTTCAAGCCTACTCTGGGATTGACAACAACACAGAAAACAAAGACGCGGCGCAGGTTAAAGGACAAGAGGATAGCTACTGGGTCGTTTGTACGCCCAGTGGTGGCGCAAAGTCGGTGCGACTCAAGCTTGAGGGCGAATGGGAGAAATCCTACTCTGATGAGATGTTGCTCAACGAAATTCAAGCACAGCAGGAGGTATGACCACAGCCAAAGCAAGTTGTCTGGGCAGTACCGTAAAGTGCGATCGCGCATATTGCAACTGGCAATGGTCAGACACAAAGCAAAAACAGCAGGATAATCTGTCTCGTCTGCTAGATAATTTTCACGTTTAGTTGACTTTTGAACACCCACCAACAGCCGTTAAAAAACGACTGCCACCGGGGACTTGTTAGGTTGCTGGCTACTGACCCATTTGTAGTTTGCGCCACTGTGCTGCTTTCTTATCCATTTCTTTGATGAACTCATCTTTGCCATCCATATATCTATCGATATTTGTTGGATGTTCTCTTGCTAACTTGCGCTTTAGCTCACTGTATCTCTGCGCGTCTTCAGTATGAGCAATCATATAATCTCGAAACGCCAAGTGACGTTCTACCTGCTCTGAACCGACTTCAAAAGCATGAATATGATGCGTTCTGACACCTTCTTGGCTGTCTTTACGAAAGTATCGACGATCAGGAATTCCAAATTCACCCATCACTTCATAACCAAGTGATTCCATTACTGAACTCTGCTCATCTACTTTAATAATGTCTTTGACTTCAACCAACAGATCGATAATGGGTTTTGCATAAATACCAGGAATGGCTGTGCTGCCGATGTGATGTATGGCGACAACATTTTCGTCCAAGGCATCGACAACATGCTTCGATTCAGCCTCAAATGCCTCTTGCCACTTTGGGTCATGTAGGATAACTTCGACTTTCCTCATAATTTAATTAGACTGATTCTGTCTGCCTAATACTTCCGATGCGGGTGATTAAACTGAAAGTTCGCAGTCTAAAATCCCAAAATGGGTGATTAGACTGCGAGTTGTCTGTATATTAACCCTGTGTAGAGGGATAAAGAAAAAAAGTAGTCTTTGTGAGACTACTTTTGCATCATAGAATAAGTACCAAGGATCGCAGATGAAATAATTTCTAGCAGTAAGCATGAAAACACTTTCTCTACTTCGAGAAGGTATTCTTGTTACAGGCTAGGTTAAGCATTCGATGAACTCGGCATAACGATTTCTGCTGACTTCACAAATCCGTAGTAAAACGCGATCGCAGCAGTTAGAGCATTGAGCCAGATATTATTTCCAAAAAGTGGTGTCAGCCCAAACAGAGTATTTGCAAAAGGCAGCAATCCTAAAATAGCACCTGCTGCATAGAGGAGAGCGAAGATGCGATTGAACACAATTGATCCGCTTAAGCTAGTAAATCCAGCAATTCCCCAAACACCTACTAAAATGCCAATTGCATTATGAAAATAGTTGGTGGGGAATACCCCGAATATATAGCCGAAGCCTGGTTCGGAGGTAAATTCAAGAGAGGGAGTGACAAAAGCAGGCACAAATCCCGCTAAGCCAAGTAACAAGAAAAGGAGACCTAGGCTTAGAGCTGTGTAACGAATTGCGGAATTTGAAGATTTTGATGTTTGCATGGCAGTATTTTATTTTGAGCTTCAAAAATTTTTAATGTGGACTAGACAACTGTTTTATTGTTGTTGCGATAAACAAAAGACAGTTTGTAACTGACTGTTCAATTTCTTAGTGAATTAAGTGGAGTACATCCCGAAGAACGCTATAACCACCTAGATCCCAAACAAGATAGGCGACAAAACCAAGCATTGCTAGACGACCATTCCATAGCTCTTGCTGTGGGTTCCAGCCAAAAATCCAGGCATTACGATCAGAACCGTTGTAAGCCGGAGCGACTGTAGGGACTTGGGCGTTACTGGTTGTTGAATTCTTCATAGTGGATAGTTCTCAATGAGGCTGTTTCTAGTTTTTATGCTATCGAGTAAATTCGTTGGCATTGTCTGCCGTTAGAATTGAACTTCATCTATATCTAAAGATTCGATTTGTAACGCTCGATTGTTAATATCGATACAAGAACAAGTATCCTTATTTATCAATAACATAAGGGAGTAAAAGTCCGGATTTTTACTTCGGAAGATTGACATCAAAATCGATCGAAAGTCCAATGGCTAATCGAGAACAGTTTGCTTATAAGAGTGCAAGATGTCATTTGCGCTCATTGGTGCCGGGAGAAAAATTCGTTTTTCACACCAAAAGAAGCGAGGGCATCATGCTGAGGCAGAAAACCGATATCGGTTCACGATTAAGGCGAAGGCACTTACTGGGAATGTTTTTGGCAGGCATCACTGGGGCGATTGGATCAGCCTGTACCACCAACTCTATACAGAGAATTACATCGATGAGAACAGACAAACCACAGAATCAGGATCAGGCGTCTATGAATGGACGCCTGCTGGCACGACCAACGCAGCCTACAGGAACGGCACCAATCGGTCTGCAACCATTGGGACTTTCTACCAAGCGGGACGGACTCCTCTACGTGCCTAAAAATTACCAAGCTTCCCGACCCGCGCCACTGGTAGTGATGCTGCACGGCGCAGGCGGCGACGCACGCGGTGGATTGATGCTCCAAAATCTCGCCGACGCGGCTGGACTAATCCTGCTGGCACCTGCCTCACGCCGCCAGACGTGGGATGTGCTGTTTGGTGAATATGGCCCCGATATCACCTTGATCGATCAGGCACTGGCGCAGACGTTCAGCCGCTATGCTGTAGACCCCACTCGTCTTGCGATCGCGGGCTTCTCGGATGGGGCTTCCTATGCGCTCAGTGTTGGCATCACCAATGGCGACTTGTTCACCCATGTCATAGCATTCTCGCCGGGGTTTATGGCACCCGCTTCACAGGTTGGCTCACCGCGTCTGTTCATCTCCCACGGCACGCAAGACTCTGTTTTACCGATCGATAATTGTAGCCGTAGGATAGTGCCGCAGGTGCAACGTGCTGGCTACGATGTGGTTTATCGGGAGTTCGACGGTTCCCACACAATTCCTCCGGCGATCGCACTATCCGCACTGGAGTGGTTCACGGCGTAGCGGGATATTTTCGTACAAATTCTAAATTTATCAACCTGAATGAACACAAAAGGCACAGTAGTATTCGACATCATCGGCACCTGCTTCAGTTTGGACAAGCCCCGCCAGAGATTGGTAGAGCTGGGTGCCCCTCCTCATGCTCTCGAACTCTGGTTTGCCCAAACCTTACGGGATGCCTTCGCCCTCTCCCATGCAGGTAGCTACCGACCACTCAAGGAAGTCCTAGAGGCAGAACTGCCCCGGACGCTCAAGGTGTTAGGAATTGAGGCAGATAACGACAAGCGATCACACATAGTAAAAGCCTTCTCCGAACTGGAGCCACAGCCAGAGGCTCTAGAAGCTTTTCGCCTTCTAACGACAGCAGGCTGGAAGCTAATCGCCCTCACTAACGGCAGTAAGGACTCCACCCATAAGCTGCTAAAACAAGCCAATGCTCTTGAGTACTTTGCCAGCATCTTCTCTTGTGATGCGATCGGGAAGACAAAGCCGCATCCGGATGTCTACGCCTTGCCGAAGCCAGATTTCGAGGGTGATGTCTGGATGGTTGCGGCTCATGCTTGGGATATTGCAGGTGCCGCCTGTGCTGGTTTGCGAACGGCTTTCATTAATAAGCAAGAGAAGGAATACCTCGGTGTTTATCCGCAACCAGAGATAATCGCTAGTGATTTGGTTGAAGCCGCGAACCGAATTGTGGAGGGATGACACGCTCGTTAAGGCGAATAGGGTTGGCTTTTGCCAGGAATTTATCAGGCTTTCTCCTTCAACTGGTGCTTATTAAGAGTGCCAGTGGGCTGTTTTGTTTAGCGATTTAGCAGTGATTGAATGCGCTGTGGCGGCAAAAATATTTTGTAGGCTTGACCAACAATTTTAGTCTTTGGTACAAATCCCCAAACGTGAGAGTCAAAACTATTGTTACGATTGTCGCCTAAGACAAAATAGGAATTAGCAGGCACGACCGTTGTTCCCCATTGATAAACGGGGGATTCGGCAATATAGGTTTCTTGTAAGGGTTGGTTATTAATATATACAATGCCGTTGTTGATGCGAACGGCTTGCCCCGGCTTGCCAATGACGCGCTTGATATAAAATTGCTCTTTGTTTTTATCAGCTTGGGAGTCTAAATCTTTAGCCGCTTGAGGAGCTTTGAAGACGATAAAATCGCCAGTTTCGGGAAGATAATTGCTGGGTTTTTTAACAAAAATTTTGTCACCTACTTGTAGAGTAGGAAGCATTGATTTACTAGGAATTTCAAAAATTTCGACTTCCTGAGCAATTACCTGAGGTAAGTAACTTCCGAATAACTGGAACGCTAAAACCGCACTTACAATCAGGAAGATTTTTAAATACTGTCGATTTTTTTGGCGCTTGGGAAAGCTGATAAAAGCATGGTAGCAGCTAACGGCAGAGATAATCGGGCTAAAAATAAGTAACTGTGAAGAGAAGGATTTTAGAGCAGAAACAATAATGAGCAAAGATAGAAAAAAAGCCCCAAGAATGGGTTTTTGCAGATAAAAATGTCCTAATCCCGGTAAAACTCTGGAAAGAAAAACCGCAAACCAGGGATTTTTGTGGATTCGGGGAATTTTTTCGAGTTGCGGATTGTTGAGCTGCTGAAAAACTGAAGCGTGGGCGTCAAAGAGACTGGCAATGTAGAGAATGCTGATGGGGAGCAAACAGTATAAGCCAGTAATGGTATTGCCAGTAGGACTGAAAATTGACCAAATGGCGATCGCGATCAGTGCTAGCTGGCTAGCAGCAAATGCTATTCCCTTGAGTGTCTTCCCAGCGTATAGCTGTCCGATACCGGGAAAAAACATGGAGAGATTAACCGCTAACCAAGGTTCAAACATACCGCAAGTTTTGAGTCAGTGAGCTAGGGGTTAGGGTTTTTCGTCGGTACGCAAAACTTAAAGGCTAAATTTTGCAGTCGTTACTATTATCGCTGCGAAGTGGCGATCGCCCGGTAGGTTATTAGTTTTCAATCCCGGCACCTATTTTATCTAGGCATCATGCCGGATAACCTGCCTATCATAGAGAAGACTCTCTTGAGATGGTATAACTTCTCTCCCCGATGATTGCCCCTAGCGAGTTTAAGTGCTATCTACAAGAAATCTGCCGCCGCTACGAGCAGTGGTGGACTGTGGATGCTTTGACTGAAATGATCGCGGATCGACAGGCAACCTTCTCATTTGAGCAGATGGTGCAAACTGAGGAGAAGAAGCCAAGGGAGAAGCCGCAGATAGTCTCACTGCCAATAGTCAAAGGAATCCAGAATTACGTCAAATCTGAGCATATTTTGCTGGTAGGTTCGCCAGGTGTCGGCAAATCAACGGCGCTTTTGCGTTGTTTGGTCAGTTTTGCAAAAGAAGAGCTTGGGAAAGCAGAACCTCGAATTCCCGTGCTGGTTCCGTTGAAAAGGTACAACGTCCGTTTTTCTAGCTCTGAAGATCCTTCAGGGATGTTGACTCTGATTAGAGAGGCGCTTAAGCCACAACTACGACTGAAAATTTCAGAAGTTGAAGAACTACTGTTTGAGGAACGGCTGATTCTGCTCTTGGATGGCTTGAACGAGATGCCAGCAGACACAGTTCGTACACAACTGAAAGCATTTCGTGAGGAGTGCGATAAGATACCATTCATCTGCACAACGCGAGAGCTAGGCAGCGGCGATTTGGGCATCAAAAGAAGGTTGGAAGTTCAACCGCCTAGCCCTCTAGAAATCAATCGCTTCTTGCGAGAATGTATGCCCGCTCAAGCGGAACAGGTGTTGCAATTGTTGAGCCGAGACAATCGAGAGTTAAGCCGCACGCCATTTGTCTTGTGGATGCTGTATCACTTGTTTCAGGAGACGGGCGCTGTTGTAGAGACTTTGGGAGAGGCATTCCGTCAATTTTTTCAGTCTTTCAAAAAATACAAGGAAGACGCACCCGTTACAGATGAGCGTCGCAAAGCTTGGAATCCTTGGCTGGAACATCTGGCGTTCACAATGCTGGACTCCCCGGAGCCAAACGATCCTGGCTTAGTAATCTCTGATGAGCAAGCAGAAAAAGTCCTTGCTGAAAGGTTTGGCGATCTTCATGGTGCTTCATCCCGGATTGAAGAGTTACTGAAGTATCACTTTTTGGAAAGAGTCTCTGAGAAGGAAGTTAGTTTTCACCATCAACTAATCCAGGAATACTATGCGGCGGAATACTTGCTGCAATATTTACCTGAACTTCTGAGGGATGAGGAAGGTGAAACGCAACTAAAATGTTACTATCTCAACTACCGAAAGTGGACAGAACCCCTGGCACTGATGCTGGAGTTAGTGGAGGAGCAGACACAGACAGTACAAGTGGTGCAGTTAGCTTTAGAGGTAGATTTGAGGCTAGGAGCGAGGCTAGCGGGGGCAGTAAAATCACAGTTTCAGGAACAAACAGTTAGTTTAGTTAAAGGACTAGTAATTCCTCAGTACCTCGAAATACGTTTGTTAGGTATAACGCGCTCTGGATATGCTGTTACTTCCATAAAACAAGCCTTGAAAAATGAAAATTTTGATACTCGCACTTTAGCTATTTCTGCTCTAGGGGAGATTAATAATGAGGCTACAACTTCCGTTTTGATCGAAATTTTAGAAGATAAAAACGAAGATTCTATGATTCGAGCTACAGCAGCTCGTACTTTGGGAGAAATCGGCAGTAGCAAGGTAACTTCTTCTCTAATTAAAGCTTTAAAAAATACTCGTTTAGTCCAAACAATAATTTTTACTGAAATAAAAGAAAATGTCTCTCAAGTTCCAAATCAAACTTTACTCGAAGCCCATAGTAGAATTTCTACAGTTTGTAGGAGTATTATTGAGACGTTAGGAAAAATTGGCAACGAATCTGCAGTTCCTATTTTGATACAAGTCTGGCGAGATCCAGATTCGATGTTTTGCTATGAAGCTGCTGTTACTCTGAGGAAAATTGGTGGTAAGGTTGCGGTTTCTAATTTACTACAGGCTTTAAGAAAACCTAGTCAAGCTAATTGTATTGCTAGCAGCTCTGCTTATGCATTTGGAACGGTTAGAGATAAAGCAGCAGTTCCTGATTTAATGCAAGCGTTGAAGGACAAGAACAATGAGTCTTTATTTCGTCATGATGTTGCTATTGCACTAGGCGAAATGGGCAGTGAAGATGCAATTTCTCTTTTACTCCAAATAATCGAAGACAAGAATGAAGAATCTTTAGTTCGTTACGGTGCAGCTTATGCATTAGGAGAACTTAGATGTAAGAATACAATTCCCGCTTTACTTCAAACTATGGAAGATAAAGACGTTCAGATTCGGAGTGGTGTTGCTTATGCCTTAGGAAAAACTGGTAGTGAAGAGGCAATCTCTATTTTAGTTAAAACGCTAGAAAATCAGATTGAAGACCAGAATGTTCGTTCTGCTGCTGCTTATGCCTTAGGAAAAATTGGTAGTAGAACTGTAATTACTCATTTAGTTGAAGCTTTAAGCGATCAAGAATATTCAGTTCGTATGCGTGCAGTAGAAGCACTAGGTGAACTTGGAGGTAGTACAGAGGTTCCATTAATAATAAAAATATTGGAAAATCAAGATGAGTACTATGATATTCGCCATACTGCTGCTTACGTGTTAGGAAAAATTGGAACTGAGGCAGCTATTAGGGGACTACTATCGGTTTTAAAAGATAGAAACCCACATATTCGTCGGAGTGCTATCGACGGATTAGAGAAAGCTAAATCTGAGAAAACTACTACTAAGTTGATAGAAAATTCATTAATAAGCTGTTTAAATGACGAAGCCTTTTTTGTTCGTCAGAATGCTGCTTATGCTTTAGGAAAAATCGCTACCTCTGAAATACTAACCAATCTGACTGATCTTCTACGAGAAATGGGAGAAACAGATTTACTAGATACAATTTCTCACATCCAATCACGCTGTGGATTCTACAACTACGAAATTGCCCAATCTAGCCCATCAGAACTGCCAAATGCAAACGGTAATGTACAAAATGAATTCATCCAAGGAAGACTTAACGTGACCAACAACTTCAACTTCGATCAACGCGGAGCAAGCATCGGTGTTAATGTCGCTAATGAAGGTAGCAACATTAAATTCATCCAACATGCGAAGCAGAGTATTAACATCTCCGAGCAAGATCTTGCGGAAGCTGCTCAAAAGATTCAAGCTCTCTTGAATCAACTCGCTCAAACCTATCCCCCTACCACCGAAACCCAACAACAAAACTTTATCCAAAAATTCTTAGAACAGCTTGAATCTACTCCTAACCTCATCAAAGTTCTCCTCGCAGGTGGCATCGAAGGACTGAAAATTCTCTGTCCTCCTGCCGGAATTCCTGTTGAAATGGCACGTCGTCTCTACGAAGTCGTGCAAGAACGTCACAGTCAACGGTAAGCAAAGGAGAACAAATCATGCAAATCACCATCGAACTCCCCGACGACATCGCCAATCAACTGCAACTGCAACCCGCCAACATCTCCCGCCGAATTTTAGAACTCATCGCGGCTGATAACTATCGCCAAGGACGCACTGGCGCTGCCCAAGTCCGGCGAATGCTCAACTTATCATCCCGCTGGGAAACCTACGAATTCCTCAAGCGTGAAAAAGCCCACTTGCCCTACACTGAAGACGACTTGGAGCAGGATGCACAAGCTATTGGCAACGTTTTAGCCAAGGAATGATTATTGTCTCCAATACTTCCCCAATCAACTACCTAATCCTGATTGGTCACATCAACCTTTTGCCCGAACTGTTTAGGCAAATCATCATTCCCCAGGCAGTTTACAGCGAACTGTCCGATGCATCTGCCCCCTCACCTGTCCAAACTTGGATTGCAACTCCACCCGATTGGCTCAACATTCAGCCTGTCAGCCAATCTTCGGATGCAATTCTTGATCTACTCGATCCTGGAGAACGCGAAGCCATTCTTCTAGCCCAAGAACTCAATGCAGATTTACTTTTATTAGATGATATGAAGGCACGTCGCACTGCCACAGAAAGAGGATTTGCGATCGCGGGCATCCTCGGAATTCTAGATCAAGCAGCGACGATGAAACTCATCGATCTACCTGCTGCTGTCCAAAACCTTCAAAGTACATCCTTCTGGGCATCTGACAGTTTGTTTCAAAAGTTGTTAGATAAGCACTTGTGAATTACCTTACTTCCTGAGTAAATCCCCGGAGATCCCCCTAAATCCCCCTTCAAAAGGGGGACTTTCAAGAGATAGCAAAGCTTCCTCTGGCTTCCCCCCTTTTTAACCCTGGCTAGGGGGGATCTATCCAATCATTAGGCAACCTAGCCAGTTAACATTACTTTAGAAACAGTCTCTTAAGTTTGTCGATTAAGCAGCATCGAGCCAGCTTGGTCTACTGGTAGCACAAGCACCTCGCTGATATTGACGTGAGGGGGGCGCGTGGCGCAGTAAAACACAACGTCAGCGATATCTTCTGGCGTTAGGGGAGTCAGTCCCTGATAGACGGTTTTTGCACGGTCTGTATCGCCATGAAACCTCACATTACTGAAGTTAGTTTCCACTAAACCAGGGTCAACGGAACTCACCCGCACGGGGGTTCCCAGTAAGTCTTGCTTTAACCCTTCGGATATAGCACGAACAGCGGCTTTGGTGGCGCAGTAAACATTGCCACGGGGGTAGGTAAAATGTCCGGCAACAGAACCAATATTGATGATGTGACCTTTCCCGCGACTGACCATTCCTGGGACGATTTGGCGCGTCATGTACAGCAGCCCTTTGATATTGGTATCGATCATTTCTTCCCAGTCTTGGATGCTGCCTTCCTGTAGCTTGTCGAGTCCGCGACTGAGTCCGGCATTGTTGACGAGAATATCAATGGCTGACCAAGGTTCTGGGAGGCTGTCTAGGGCAGATTCCACAGCGGCGCGATCGCATACATTAAACGGCAGTACATGCACCTGGCAATTTGTTTCCTGAGAAAGCTTTGCTGCCAGTGACTCAAGCTTTTCCGGGTGTCGTGCTACCAAAATCAGCTTGGCATTGGCTTGAGCAAACATCTCAGCGCAGGCTGCGCCAATGCCGCTACTAGCACCCGTAATCAAAACAACTGAATTTTGCAAAGAAGCCATAAAATTTGGGATTTTTAGCTTCTAGAGTAATCGAAAATCGCCGATTGGTTGGTGTGAGGGCGAAAAAAGCGATCGCACAACCGGGAAGGTAAAGAGTGCAACCGCAGGATAATCTAACGCTCTACTACATTCAGGCGCTGAGTAATAGTAGTCATCCCATCCCCTCGAATTAAGACGGCGGAAATCCACTGTCCATCTGGGCGTAGGGGGGCTTTACCTACTTTGAAAATTCCTCCGGCTGAGAGCAACTCTAGTTCAAACTTTGAGGGACTCATCAGGCGATCGCTATTAACCGGTTCTTCCATGGCGGTTCCTAAAAGTAAGGCATCGCCGAGGGGTTCTTGGACAATGGCGTCAAAGCTGTACTGCTGCCCTACTCGCACCTGTTCGGGTAAGTTAACCTTCACGGTGGGGGGATTCTTACCAGACATTAGCTGAGTGCGCTCGGCAAGAACTGTCTGCTCAACAATTTTTTGGTCATCGAAGCGCTGACGCGATCGCAATGTCGATTCTAGCTTCACCCCAGATCCGGCATCAGGCTGCGTCCCCGTAATGTAGGTAACGGTTTCGGCAATAATATCATCCCCTTTTGCTTCCCAAGATTTCAGTTCAGTGCGGTACTTCAGCTCTGGATAGCGCTCCCAAAGCTGAGTTAAGGAGCTTTTGAGGGCATCACGAGTTAAGCCGTCGGTATGGGTGAAGTTTGGGCTATAAAACTGCATTACCCCCTCAAGGTTACGAGCGTTGGCGGCGACATCAATTTGAGCGATCGCATTTTTCAGCTCTTCTGGTGCCGTTTCTGGGCTAGCGGCTTGGGCTGGGCTGAGGAAGGAAAAAGCCACGAGCAAAGAAGCAACCAGGTTGAACGGTTGCCGAAAAGAGGTTACAGGGTTACGCATAGCGTGGTAGTAGTGGTGATTAAACAAAGGGAATCTAATTTCTATCGTTCTATCTTAGCGGGGAGTCTGATGGGGTTATCGTACTGCCACCAGTACCCTAGGTTTAGTTATAGGTACGACGATATCCTCAAATAAACAAAGAGGCAGGTCGAGTACCTAAATACCCTCGCCAATTTATAACTGATTTTTGATTTTACCCGTTGCTGCCTAGGAGAAAGATGTCTAAGTCACCCATTCGATTGCTGATTGCTGCTAGTGGTACGGGGGGACATTTGTTTCCGGCGATCGCTCTTGCTGAACAGTTATCTGATTATGAGATTGAGTGGCTAGGCGTTCCAGATCGCCTAGATCGTGAGTTAGTTCCCGCTCAGTACCCCCTACATACGATCGCCGTTGAAGGATTTCAGCAGCGGTTTGGACTAGGCAGCGTGCGAATCCTCAAGGGGCTGATTGCCTCAATTCGGGTGGTGCAACGACTGCTCAAAAATCGGCAAATTGACGCCGTATTTACCACAGGTGGTTATATTGCCGCTCCCGCAATCATGGCGGCGCGATTCCAAGGTTTACCTGTTATTTTGCATGAATCCAATGCCATACCTGGCAAGGTAACCCGCTGGCTCAGTCCCTTCTGTAGTGCGGTGGCGCTAGGGTTTGAGTCGGCGGCTCAGTATCTTCCCAAAGCAAAAACCGTTTATGTAGGAACGCCTGTGAGGGCAAACTTTCAAAAGCCGTGCCAGCTAGAGTTACCCATTCCGGATCATGTGCCCTTGATTGTCGTGGTGGGCGGTTCCCAAGGCGCGATCGCGGTTAATCAATTTGTGCGTCAGTCTGCCCCTGCTTGGTTGGCAACAGGGGCTTGGGTGGTTCATCTCACAGGCGATAAAGACCCTGATGCTAAAAGCCTGGAACACCCGCAGTATCTTTCCCTACCCTTTTATGACAATATGGCAGGACTATTTCAACGTGCCGATTTAGCCATCAGTCGTGCAGGTGCGGGGACGCTAACCGAACTCGCCGTCACCCAAACCCCCGCCCTTCTGATTCCCTTTCCCTACGCGGCTGAAGATCACCAAGCCTTTAATGCGAAAATTTTTGCCGATGCTGGGGCGGCGTTAGTTTTCCGTCAGTCGGAACTGACAGCGGAAGTGTTAGAAAGTAAGGTTTTGCATTTGTTGCGATCGCCAGAATTATTGCAGGAAATGGCGCACAAATCCGGCACTCTCGCTGTAACCGATAGTGCAAAACGTTTAGCGGCTTTAGTGAGTGATTTGAAGGATAAATAATCTCTCATGACACCAAGGGAATTAGCCCTATGGGGTGAGGCTTCTGAAAAATTGCTAAGGTTTAATAAGTAATAAAGTTGCCAAATATTACAAAATTAATGCTCATACAATAGCACCTAAAATAGCAAAAATATTGCAAAGTAGTTCCTGCTGAAGCAATTTTTATTAAGAGTTGAAAGTGTAGGGGTGAGAGACTTTGCTCCTGATATAGCCTCAAACTGAAAAAGCAATAGTCTCCGATAATTTATTGATAATTTTACTGCTTAAACTTCGCGAGAAAACGTTTAAATACTCTAGACAAAATTAATGATGTATGTCTAGAAGTTTTTCCTAGCCTACTTCAGTCAATGAAGGTTAGAATATTCCCCATTGTCTAAAAACAACTTAAACCAAAACTAAGTGCAATCTAATCTTATTGAGTCCAATTATCCTTCTACAAGGAAACCAGTCAACAATGGGCGTTCAGACCTTCCTTTCACCCTACAAGATCTAAAGTCTGCGATTCCGGCTTCTTGCTTCGAGCCATCCATTGCGCGTTCACTTTCGTACTTTTTCCTTGATATTTCTCTAATTGGTCTGCTCTATGGGGCGGTCTATGTTCTTAATTACTGGTGGTTTTTGCCTATATTCTGGCTAATGCAAGGCACTATGTTCTGGGCATTATTTGTGGTTGGACATGACTGCGGGCATGGTTCTTTTTCTAAGAAGAAATGGCTCAATAATTTAATTGGACATCTGGCTCATACTCCAATTTTAGTTCCTTACCATGGTTGGCGTATTAGCCACAGAACCCATCATCAAAATACGGGTAATATCCAGACCGATGAAAGCTGGTATCCCCTTACTGAAAGCAAGTATCGGATGACGCCTTGGTGGGAAAAATTCTTGCGCTTTGAAGCCTTCGGGGTACTTTTTGCTTACCCACTTTATCTGTTCACGGGTTCTCCTGAACGAGAACCAGGCTCACATTTTCTTTCTAGTAGCCCTTTGTTTCGACCTTCAGAAAAGTGGGATGTTATTACCAGTACAGTTCTCTGGACGTTAATGGTTAGCTTTTTAGGCTGGCTAACATTCCAATATGGCTGGCTATTTTTGCTCAAGTATTATCTTGCACCTTATCTCGTGTTTGTTGTTTGGATTGATCTAGTAACATTCCTACATCACACTGAGTCTGATATTCCCTGGTATCGCGGTGAAGAGTGGTATTTTCTTAAAGGTGCGCTATCCACTATTGACCGTAACTATGGGTTAATCAATGGTATTCACCACAACATTGGGACTCATGTCGCCCACCATATCTTCCTCAATATGCCTCACTACCACTTAAAGACAGCTACAGAGGCAATTAAACCTATTTTGGGAGACTATTATCGCAAGTCTGACGATTCTATCTTCAAATCGTTCTTCACCTCGTGGCGTAGCTGTCGTTTTGTAGAGGATGAAGGTGGGAAGGTTTTTTACCAGTCCAAAGCCTTACCGAAATAAGGCTTATCTGAGCTGATTAATTAGTCGTTTAGTTGGGGTGTATTAATAGAATGCACCCTACTAAAAAGCATTGTTTATCATAAATATAGAAGGCACTGCCGCGTGTGGTGGGAGGTTCGTTCTTTCTACAACCTCCAGGTAAGTCCTGTTAGTCTCTCTCCATTAACTAAAAACCTTTATGAAACTTAGACTACTGACAACAGCCGCACTGTTACTCTCTGGGTTAACGGTTCCCGCGATCGCCCAAACTCCCGAACAGACGCAGCCAAATCAGAGCGTTGACGTTCTCGAAGTCTGCGCCCAAGGTCGTGCGGCTACTTTACCCATTCCGTTCTCAGACCTTTCACCGGATGATTGGGCGTTTGAAGCGGTAATGAAGCTGTATTACTGCGGTGCCTATAATGGTTCGCTTCCACCGGAACAGGTTAGACCATTTCTGCAACCGCGTCCAACCCAACCCCTTAGTTTCTCTCCCGCTCCTGATCACAGCAAATTCAACCAAGCTTCCATAGAGGCGGTGAACTCTGTGTTTAAGCGCAGGGCAATTTGAGGAGTAGAAAGTGATTGGGCATAGGCGGGGGTTAGGAAAGGTTGATAGATCTCGGCTTCTGGGGTGAGCTGCTTGATGAATGCCAAACTAACGCCTCGGACGAGCTGACGTAGGGGTGCGGTTTCTTCGCCAATATTCTCTTTGACGAGGGTACTTTGAGTTAATGATTTGTTGAGGTTATCGGGGTCAGTGACGCTCAGGTGAGTGCCTCCGATGGCGCTCAGGAGGTATTTGCTGCCGGGGTTTAGCTGCTGAAATACTCGCAGTTGATGGTCTAAAGAGGGGGTGACGGCATCTTCTGTCCCCGTCAAAATTAGGGTGGGGACGGAGACTTTCGCCAGACCGTTTTTGCCAAATAGCCGCCCTGAAATAGTATTTAAGGCGAGGACTTGCACAATTCGCGGATCTCGCAGTTGAATTTTGTCATTGGGTAAGTCAGCCGCTGCACACTGGAACCAATCGGCTGGCGATCGCCCCAAGGGACTGCGATTTTGGCAAAACTGCCGCAACTCATCTAGGTTCAGTTCTGCTCCAGCTAGGGACAAGGCGGTGTACCCCCCTAGGGAGTGACCAATGATACTAACTTGTTGCGTGTTAAATCTGCCCTGCCAAAAGCCATCTTCCTGGTTGAATTGGGCTAACTTATCCAGGACAAAGCTGACATCTTTAGGACGGTCGAGAAACTCAGAGGCAGGTAACAGGTCGCTGGGATTATCCGAGACAGAGACATCCGTTAACCAGGTAATATTACTGCCTGGATGCTCTAGAGAGACAACCGTGAGTCCGTGGGAAGCCAGATGACGCCCCAGATAGGTGAGAAATCTCCGGTCAGAGCCGAAGCCGTGGGAAATAACCACCAAGGGCCCGGAGGAGTTTTGGCTCGAGTAAATGTCGATTGGGATCGTCCGTTGTCGAGAGCGATCGCGTAGAACAACGGTGTTTTGATTTACCCATTGGTTCCCTTCCGCTGCTGGGTCAAAAGTGGCTCGGAAGCTGTTTTCTGTCGGAACCGTTAATTCTCGTTCTAAGATGGGGCCGAGCGCCTGACTTTGTAGGTAGGAAGCATTAAACTGAATGGCGATCGCCAAAGCAGAACTGGCATCCACCGTCACCCTTTCCTCTGGGTAAGCCCGCAAAAAACCCACCACACTCAACCCATCAACTTGTCGAGCGGCAAGGAATATGGCAGCTTGCAATTCCTCAATTGTGCTACCCGGTAGTGCTACGCCAAGTCTGTTAATTAACCGCTGACCATCAGTTGTGCGGAGGTGGTCATTGACGAATTTATCAATCATGTTCGGATCGATTTGCAGCCGTCTTGACAGCAACTGCTGGACTTGCGGCGTCAAGATGACACCGAAGGGTTTGAGGGCGGGTGATAGTTCCCCTGTGTTGGCAAACGCCTCTAAATCAGCGATGGGGACTGACTGCTCAAAAGGGCCTAACTTGAGAATCAGACGTTCTGCCGCCTCAGCAGGCACAGCAATACTACAGGCTAAAGCTACTGCTAAGGTACAAATACCGTGCATAACATGCCTATACCGACGACTCAGGGAGCTACCCTGTGGGTTGCCCGCGCTCCTGAGAGGAACCTGCCTGAGCTGAGGTTTTGTCACCGCCATTCTCTGTTCTCCTAGTGTTACTGGTGTCCTGTCTTGATGCTGTTCCAATAGTTTGCTATTCAATCCGTTGAACTGAAACCTCATCATGTCAATGGGAGGAGCATTTGAGCATTCCACAACACTCCTACGATCGCATCCAAGTTCTACAAGTTTCCTAAGTTGGGGGATTGGCAAAACGAGGGAGTAGGGGAGATGAGGAGAACTGATAACCTCTAATTGCTCATCCTTCACCCTTTCTGAGGGTAGATCCCTGGAGACAAATCCAGCAACTACACAGTGCAAAAAAAAAGGACGGGAATGTCCCGTCCGGGTTGTTTTTAGGAATTGTCTGTCCTTAAGCGCCTAATACTAGACTAGTTTCAAGTCTGGGTAGGCAGCCAGCAAGTCATCGGAGGTCAGAGTATCGCCTTCGGCTTGCGGTGTCCAGAGAATTTCGAGTGCGAGGAGGCGTTCGCTAGAGATGCCACCAATTTCACGCAAGGCTTGACGCAGGTCATCGGAGCTATTGATGGTGGAGAGTTTCAAAATACCTTCTGTACCCACTAAGAGGGTGACAATAATGTATTCTCCTGGCCCTTCAGTCTGTTGCGCCAATTCTCCACCACTTCCTGGCAAAGCCGGATTGTCCGCGCCTTGTCGTAGTTGAGCGTTGACGTTAGAGAGAGTTTCTTCCGTAAATTTGCTGCGTTCTGCGAGGGCGAACTGGTTAAACTTGGCTTCTGCGGCTTCTAACCCGGTTTGCTGAGATTGGGTCGCACCGTATACCCAGTATTCAGGGTGACGGAGGAGGGCAAGGGTTGCCTCTTGTAGAACTTGCGCTCTCCCTTGAGCAGAACCTGTATCAGCAGCTTGTGCCAATTGGTCTAATTCGGTTTGCAGATTTCGGGCATTGGAGAGGAGACCAACTTGCAGACGCGCTACAGAAACTTTTGGGCTGCCATAGGCTGTCACGTCGTTTTCACCACCGATCCCAGTCCGACGGAAGCTTTGAATTAGGAAGTTGGCGATCGCAAAGAAAATCAGAACACCAAAGATACTACCGAAGCCACCGAATAATGGGAAGGGTAACAAGAACGGAAAGCCAAAGCCACCGCCGCCATACCCATAACCACCATAGCCCCCACCCGGTGCGCGATAGCCACCGCCAGGAGGTGAATAGGTGCGTCCCGGTGAGCGGAATGATCCCCCTCCGATTCGACCGCCACTCCGTGCGGCTAAGGCGCTGCTAGCATTCCCTAGTACTAGGGTAAAGACTAGTCCAAAGATGAACAGAGATTTCAAAAAGGGCTTGATGGCTGAAAGTAGTTTGTTTCGCATAATATTAATTACCGTCCGAGCTGAGTAAACTGTAGCGGCTCTGGTGGATCGGTACATCTTTCGACCGACAAGTCTTAAGGAGGAGAACCGAATCGATAGGGACAGCAGAACCGTACTAGCTCCATCTCTAATTTACCGTTACCCAACGCCCGCTCAGACTCTCATCCGGTCGTAATTACCGACAGGAAAGCCGTACATAAGGGGATAGTCCTGAGTCCTGAGTCCTGAGTAGGGGAGAAAGTATGAAGGGTGAAGTATGAAGTATGAAATATGAAATAGGCGATTGGAGTAAGGGCTAATCGTTGTCAATTTTTCTCTCCTCTGCTCCTCTGCTCCCCTGCTCCCCTGCTCCCCTGCTCCCCTGCTCCCCTGCTCCCCTGCTCCTCTGCTCCTCTGCTCCCGGTGCTGTTTATCCGCCGCCGACGATGGTGACGATTTCCAACTTGTCGCCGTCTTGCACTTGGGTTTCTGACCAAAATTGACGATGGAGAATTTCGCCGTTGTATTCTACGGCAATCAAGCGGGGATTAAGACCGAGCTGTTCGAGGAGTTCGGGGAGGGGGGTTTGGGGAGGGCAAGTTTGGGGTTCGCCGTTGACTTGCAGGGTGATGTGATCGCTAGAGTTAAACATAAGATTGAGAAACGTTAGGCTCCATACTGCGAACGGTTTGCTGGCGAGCCAGTTGAGAGAGGAAGTATTGGGTAACTAAGGTGGGCTGCTCGGCTTCCATGATGGAGCGGACGACGGCAATTCTTTCTGCTCCGGCGTTAAGGGCTTCGTTAACGTTACTGGGATCGATGCCACCAATGGCAAACCAGGGAATGGACGCATTTTCTGCGGCGTAACGTACATATTCGTGACCAGATGCAGCTTTTCCGGCTTTAGTGGGGGTTTCATGAACCGGGCCAACTCCGATATAATCAGCACCTTCGGCGATCGCTCGCTGCAATTCATCGGGGTTGGTGGTAGAGCGTCCAATCAAGCGCTGGGGGCCAAGAATCTGCCGTGCTAGGGCGATGGGGACATCTTGCTGTCCTAAATGAACGCCATCGGCATCAACGGCTACCGCTAAATCAACGCGGTCGTTCATAATGAACAGTGCCCCATAGTGATGACACAATTGCCGGAGTTTCTGAGCGTGGGAGAGTCGCACGGTATCGTTAGCGGTTTTTTCTCGGTACTGAACGAGGGTGAGTCCTCCTTGGAGTGCAGCTTCCACGATGGAGAATAAATTTTCTGAAGGCGAGGTAACCAAGAAAAGATGCGATCGCGCCAGTAATTGATGACGGCGATAAGCCAGCAATTGGCTTTCTAAGGTATACACTCGATAGCGCATTTGTTTAAACGCTGTGCCCATGTTTGGGTTATACAGCTTACCGTATTCTTCGAGTACCCGCAGGGCTTCTTCAATGCGTCCGAGGTTCACTTGCAAAAGCTGCTGAATGCTCGTGCGAGTTTCTTCTTTGGGATGAGTCAGTTCGGTGCCAAGATCGCCCTGGGTATCCCGCGCCGCTCGCAAATCGGCAGTATGCCAAGCCCCTAGCTCTTGACGCATTTCCTTACATTCAGCAGCCAGTTGAGAACTGTTCAGCCCGAAACGACACCATTCTTCTATAATTCGTAAACCTTCTCTGGCTCGATCTAAATTTGCATCTAAAATACGGCAAACGGCGGGTTGCGCTCCTCTAGCTTGACTAAATTGATCGCCCATTGCAAACTTCTCCCTTGTTGATTGTTTTGTGGTCACAAAAAACTTATTTTCCTTAATTCTCAGGGCTTTTCAAGCCAAAAATCCCAAAACCCCGAATTCCTTTCTCTTTCCTTGACCCCTCGGCTGGTTTTCTTGAGTCAGCTTGAGCTAGCAAGCGGAGAAATCCAGCAAACCTTAGGGTGAGACTGTGTCAGGAGCTTTTGAAAACGACGCATTTTTAAAAACAAGTCAAAAAATACCTTGCTGTAAGTGATAACTTTTATCGTATTCTCACTCTCCAATTGCCGTTCCGACTTCACAGGAGTAAAGCGATGAGACACCCCTTCCGTAGCGGTCAATCATCCGTATCTGTTCTGCCCTGGCGTCAGTATGTCATGACCTATGGCATGGTTTTGGGACTAGGAGTTACTCTCCTCGAACCCATCTGGCTGAGTACTAAAGCAGCGGCAAACGATGCTATCCCCAAAGCTAGTGCGCCGTCTTTAGTCGCGCAACTCCCGGCTGGGGCAAACAGTTCGCCTGCCGTTGACCTATTATTTGTCAATCCAGCAACAGGAAACGACCGCTCCGGGAATGGTTCTGAGCGATCGCCCTTGAAAACCATTACTCAGGCACTCAGCATAGCCCAACCGAACACAGTGATTTTACTGGCTCCCGGTACCTACAGCAGCGAAACCGGGGAAGTTTTCCCCCTCAGACTGCAACCGAGAGTGACGATTCAAGGCGTTCCCCGGACGCGAGGTCAAAATATTGTCATCAAAGGCGGCGGACAAGTTTTTGTCAACTACGCCTCTGGGCAAGCTGCAACATCCCAACAGCCCCCAGGTAGTAGTCAAAATGTGGCGATTCTCGCCCTGCATCCCTCTGGTTTGACAGGGGTGACGGTGACTAACCCCAACCCCCAAGGCTATGGTCTTTGGATCGAATCGAGTGCTTCGGCGATCGCTGACAACACCTTCACGGGTAGCGGTCAGGATGGCATTTTTGTCAATGGCGACAGCACGCCGATTATCCGCAGCAACTATATCGATGAAAACGGGGCAAACGGCATGACGGTGGCTGGAACCGCCAGACCGGAAGTGCGGGAGAATGTCTTTGAAAACACTGGCATCGGGATGAGTATTATTGAAAACTCTGCGCCGCAACTGTTGGGGAATCGCATCAGCAGTAACCGCTACGGTGTCGTTGTGAGCGCCAATGCTAGACCCGTTTTGCGGAATAACCTGATTGCCGATAGCCAGGAAGATGGCTTAGTCATCAGTACTACATCCCGCCCTGACTTAGGAACCGCCGCTGTACCAGGAAACAACACCTTTCGCGGCAATCGTGGCACTGACATTAATAGTCAAGCCTCCGAGTCGGCGATCGCTACTTTAGATAATCAGCCTCGCCCTGTCTCTACCCCTAGCCCCTCGGTTAGCCCCAGTACCGTCGCCTCAACTCCTGCACCTCCGCCGCCAGATCCTACCCCTACTCCTGCACCCCAGGCGGCTGCACCCGCGCAACAGCCTTCATCAGAGGCACCCTTGCGAATTATGTCGCTGAGATTTCCGGATACCAGCCAGCCCAGCAACGCCGCTACACCCGACTCAGCGCCAACCCAGCAGCCCACTAGCTCCATCTCTGCCTCGTCCTTTCCCGCCCCAAACAGCTTAAAACCCCAAGCCTCATCGCTCTCGGAACCCATCAACGAGCTATCCTTCACCGCACCGTCTGTGGGAAGCCGCAACCCAACGCCCTCCGCTTCGCCAACCCTTCAAAGCGACGACATCGCCCTAGACGGTGGCGTAGAAATTTCGGTACCAACCCCGACTCTCTCGCCCCAACCGCCTACACCAGCCCCCTCTAATCCAGTGACAACAGGAGATATTGATAATACTTCTGCATTAGGGTCGTCGTTGACATCTGGGCTACCCGTCCTCGCTCCTAGCCCTCTCCCTGGTAGCAACGGACAAAATGCTCCTGTTGCCCCAATGCCCCCTGTCCGCGATTCCAACCTTCCCGAAAGCCCCCCTAAAGAAACCTCAACTGCCTTAAATAGTGGAACAGCAAGTAACCGCTACCGAGTTTGGGTAGCAACGGAGAACGAGAACCAGCAAAACTTAGTGCGATCGCTAATTCCCGGTGCCTTCCGTAGCACCGCCAATGGACGAACCGTAATGCAAGCCGGAATATTTAGCGATCGCGTTAATGCCGAAGAAGTGCTGCAACTCCTCAGTACGAAGGGTTTGAAGGGGACGATTGATGAGCTGTGAGTCCTAAGTCCTGAGTCGGGGAGAAAGTATGAAGGGTGAAGTATGAAGGGTGAAGTATGAAGTATGAAGGGTGAAGTATGAAGTATGTTCGGCGAAGCCGTTGCCGGAGGCTAGGGTGAAGTATGAAGGGTGAAGTATGAAGTATGAAATAGGCGATTGGAATAATGGCTAATCGTCGTCAATTTTTCTCTCCCCTACTCCCCCGCACCCCTGCACCCCTGCTCCCCCGCACCCCTGCACCCCCGCTCCCCTGCTCCCCCGCACCCCTGCACCCCTGCACCCCTGCTCCCCCGCACCCCCGCTCCCCTGCTCCCCTGCTCCCCCGGTTCCCATCTCCTTAAACGTGATGGAATTGATCATCTTCATTGGCTTACAGGCGTCGGGAAAAAGTACATTTTTTCACACGCATTTTGCGGCAACTCATCAGCTTGTCAGCAAGGACTTGATGCGGAATAACAATAAAGCCCTCCCGCAGGCAGGCACAACTGATCGAGAGCGCCCTACAAGACGGAAAATCAATCGTCGTAGACAATACCAACCCCACCGTTGAAGACCGTGCCTCCATTATTGAGTTGGGGAAGCTCTACAGAGCAGAAATCACTGGGTACTACTTCCACTCCTTACTAGAGCGTTGTTTAGAGCGCAATCGGCAACGGCATCTTAAAGCTAGGGTGCCAGATGTGGCACTTTATAGCACGATCAAAAAGCTGAACCCTCCCTCCTACAGCGAAGGATTTCACAAGCTCTACTACGTGCAGATTACGGGTAACTTTACCTTTGAGGTTCATGCTTGGAGGGAAGCCCTTAATCGGTAGCTAGGGAACGATTTTAAAAAAACACTCTCCTTTTAGACAGATGAACCATTAATGGAGGTTGGTCAAGGTAAAGGAGAAATCTTTATGGAGGCTATAACTTATGGCTACCAATACTAGTAATTCTCCTATCAGCAATCTGGAGTATGATTTGCTGACAGCATTGCAAAACAAATCAGAAGCCCTAAAAGCCTATGAGATTTATATGAAAGATGCTCAGGACACCGGCTCTCAACCTTGTGTGGAACTGTTCCAGAAGCTAAGTGAAGCAGATCAGCAACATGTACAGGAACTTCGCCAGCATCTACAACAAGTGATGGAAAAAGGCAAAATGTAATGCCGATGTAGGGGCGAATGGCTGTTCGCCCCTAGGGAAAGGCTATATCGCTCAATACAGCTCGTATTTTAGTAAAGTACAGGGCAAAGAGCCGTTGTAGACGGGGATGCGGCGGGAGGCTTTAAGTCCTACTTTTTTGGCTAACTCTTTATTACCTGTTAAAACAAAGGCAGTCCAACCCTTGAAGCGCTGTTTGAAGACATCACCCAGCAGCTTGTAAAGAGCGCCCAATTCTTGAACATCCCCTAAACGCTCGCCATAGGGAGGATTGCAGATGATGACCCCTTTGTCGGCAGGGGCTTCTACTTGAGACAGTTCCGCGTGGGTAAAGGTGACTTGCGAGACAACACCACAGCGTTGGGCGTTATCACGAGCTTGAGAAAGAATATCAGCATCGCGATCGCTTCCGCTAATTAGTGCTTCCAGTTCTGTTTTTTGACTCGCTTTTGCCTCTAAGCGCAATTGCTCCCATAGCGATTTGTCAAAGTTCTGCCAAGTTTCAAAACCAAATTGTCGAAACAACCCCGGTGCAATATTCAACCCCTTTAACGCCGCTTCTAGAGGTAAAGTCCCAGAACCACACATCGGATCGAAGAAAGGCAGACTCGGTTCCCACTCCGCCATCTCCAGCAAAGCCGCCGCCAGCGTTTCCTTAAGGGGGGCAAGTCCGACAGCAGGGCGATATCCCCGGCGGTGCAGGCTGTCACCAGAACTGTCTAAACTAATCACGCAACGAGCTTGGTGAATGTGGGTATTAACCAGCACATCGGGATTTTGGGTATCGATGCTGGAGCGTTTGCCAAATTGCTGCCGCTGTTGGTCGATAATGGCATTCTTCACCTGTAAGGCTGTGAAGTGGGTGTGGTTAAGTTGGCGATTTCCTCCAGTGCTGTTAACTGCTAGGGTGTTGTCAGGCTGTAGGTATTCCTCCCAGGCGATTTTTTGCACTTCCTGGTAGAGTTTGTCAGCATTCGGGCAAGTAAATTCTCGAATCGGGACTAGCACCCGGAAAAGCGTTCTTGCCCACAGATTTACTCGATACAGTAAGGCAGAATCCCCAGCAAAATGCACCCCTGTAAAATCAGGACGGACTTCTTTTGCCCCTAGGCGTTCCAGTTCCTGAGCGGCAATTGGCTCTAAACCACGAGCTACCGTCGCAAAATATTGATTCATAGCCTCTGTTATATCGTTTCCCTTGAGTCTCTTATTGTTGAAGTTGCAATAGTTGCAGCGCCAGCGTCTCATCTACCTTAGAGAGAATTGCTTGATGGGGTTGCAATGAGAGCGATCGTATAGTTCTACAATAAATTGGCGCAATCTAAAGACTTAATGGATTAATGTTCACCTCTATAAAACTTCCTCAAAAACTCATGCTCCTTGGTTCAGGAGAACTGGGCAAAGAATTTGTTATTGCTGCTCAACGATTGGGTAACTATGTTATCGCCGTCGATCGCTATGACAATGCCCCGGCGATGCAAGTAGCTGATGTTAGAGAAGTTATTTCGATGCTGAATGCTGAGGATTTAGAACGAGTTGTCACTCAACATCAGCCTAACTTTATTATTCCAGAAATTGAAGCCATTAGGACTGAAAAGTTACTGGAGTTTGAGCAGCGAGGAATCACTGTAATTCCAACAGCAAAGGCGACTAACTACACGATGAACCGGGATGCCATTAGAGAATTGGCGCATCGGCAGTTAGGGGTGAGAACAGCAAACTATGCCTACGCTACAAGCTTGGAGGAACTTAAAGCAGTTTCAAAAAACATCGGCTTTCCTAATGTAGTGAAACCCGTTATGTCTTCTTCAGGAAAAGGTCAATCTACAGTTAATTATCCAGAGGAAGTGGAAGCGGCTTGGGATTATGCGATCGCAGGTTCTAGAGGCGATACTCAAAAGATTATTGTTGAAGAGTTTATCCAGTTTGAGTTAGAGATTACTTTACTCACGATTAAACAGTGGAACGCTCCAACAATCTATTGTCCAGCGATTGGGCATCGACAAGAAAGAGGCGATTATCAAGAATCTTGGCAACCCGCCGGACTGTCTGAAGAAAAGGTGAAAGCATCGCAGGCGATCGCCCAAAAAGTTACCGATGCTTTAGGCGGTGCAGGAATCTTCGGCGTAGAGTTCTTTATCACCAAAGACGAAGTAATTTTTTCGGAACTTTCCCCCCGACCTCATGATACAGGCATGGTAACTTTAATTTCCCAAAACCTCAATGAATTTGAGTTGCACCTAAGAGCTGTTTTAGGTTTGCCAATTCCCAAAATAGAGCAACTGGGAGCATCAGCGAGTGCTGTCATTTTAGCGAAAGAAAATTCAGATTCAATTTTCTTTGAAGGGGTCGAGGAGGCTTTATCAGAACCTGATGTAGATATCCGCTTGTTTGGGAAACCGGATTCTCGTCCTTATCGAAGAATGGGTGTGGCTTTAGCCAAAGGCAAAGATGTGCAAGACGCGAGGGAAAAAGCAAAGATGGCAGCAGCAAAAGTAAAGATTGTTGGTTAACCAAACGCTTTATTAAAGTCAAATCTTAATAAATAAAATCTAGTTCATGAAAGATTTTCTCTCACCTGAAGTTTCTCAATTAACTGAAAATACATCTATTGCTATTGCTAAAAGTATCAAACAAGTGGCAATCAGCACTTCAATAAGTCAACAACCCATTACCACAACCTACGTCTGTCAGGGTAGTGGTGGAACGCCAATTTTGTTGTTGCATGGATTTGACAGTTCGCTGCTAGAGTTTCGGCGTTTGCTACCTTTGTTAGCTGAAGAAAATGAGACATGGGCAGTTGATTTGTTGGGCTTTGGTTTTACGGAACGATTAGCAAACGTTTCCTTTAGCCCCACAACAATCAAAACCCATCTTTACAACTTCTGGGAAAGTTTAATTAATCAGCCAGTAATTTTAGTTGGGGCTTCGATGGGAGGGGCAGCCGCGATTGATTTTACGCTTTCTTATCCGCAAGCTGTGCAGAAATTAGTACTATTAGATAGTGCGGGTTATACGGCTGGGCCGAATGCTGGGAAGTTTATGTTCCCGCCGATTGGTAACTTGGCAACGGCATTTTTACGCAACCCAAAAGTCCGTCAAAAAATTAGCGTCAATGCTTACCACGACCCTAGCTTTGCTTCTCTGGATGCCCAGTTATGTGCAGCATTGCATCTCAAGTCCCCCGCTTGGCAGCAAGCGTTAATTTCTTTTACCAAGAGTGGCGGTTATACTGCATTTGGTCAGAAATTAGCCGAGATTCAGCAACCGACACTAATTTTGTGGGGAGAATCGGACAAAATTTTGGGGACGGCTGATGCGGTGAAATTTCAGCAGGCGATCGCTAATTCCCAACTAGTTTGGCTCAAAAACTGCGGTCACGTCCCGCACCTAGAACAGCCGCAGATTACAGCCCAGCACATTTTGGAGTTTCGAGGGATGGCATAGCTGTTTAGCGATCGCAAGAAAGCTGGACGAGGCTAAGATCCAGACAGGATTTATGTAATACCAATTTCATAAAATAGCGCTACAAATCGACCCCCCTTATTAAGGTAGGAAATCACATAGTATCTGTAGTAAACATTCAGGAAATTGATATAAAAGCCGACCCTGGGCTACACTTACCAACTACTGCTGAACTATCGGGTTCGGATGATACCCTGCCAATCATGAAAACCGATTCAATTACTCAATTGTGCGCTTGGTCGCTCGGTGTTGTTCTGCTGTTGGCTGCGCCTGCTGACGCTCAAAGGATATTTAGTCCTGTACAACAGCAGAGTTATAGAGCATCAGAGATATATGAGGAACTAGAAGAAGCCGATGTGGTGTATTTAGGGGAAACTCACGACAGTCCTGAAGACCATAAGGCGCAACTCGCCATTATTCAAGCACTCTATCAGCAGCAGCGGAAAAAGAACCCCACTGCACCCCCTTTAGCGATCGCACTGGAAATGTTTCAGCGTCCCTACCAAGATATTCTCAATCAGTACCTAGCTGGAGAAATCACCGAAGCGCAACTGATTGAGCAAAGCGAGTATGATGATCGTTGGGGTTTCCCGTGGGAGTACTACGCCCCAATTTTGCGCTTTGCCAAAGCCAATCAATTACCAGTAATTGCACTAAATACCCCGACAGAAATCACTCGCAAAGTTGCCCGACAAGGCTTAGAAAGTCTCTCCGCTCAAGAGCGTCGATACATTCCTCCCGCCTCCGAAATTTGCACAGATAACGTTGACTACCGTCAGCGCACCCAGGAAATTTTTGAGCAGCATCAGGTGGGTGGACATGGTAACAGTGCCGACTTTGAGAAATTTTTTCTTGCCCTAGTACTGTGGGACGAAACAATGGCAGAAGCGATCGCCCAATTTATGCAAACCAATCCCGATTACCAAGTTGTCGTGCTGGCAGGACAATCCCATATTGCCTATGGCGACGGCATTCCTAGCCGTGTAGAGCGACGGATCAATAATCCTAACCTTACGCAGCGCTCCATCCTACTAGGCGCTTCAGAAGAGCTGCAAGTTGAAAAAAAGGCGATCGCTGATTTTCTTTGGCAGCACTAACAGACTCCAAAGGAATGGTACTGACTTCAAAAAATTCATCACACATCACAACCGATCAACCCTTGTGCAGGGGGTTTGGGGAGAAGCCCCCCCAAGCTGGGTTTTTCTCAAAAACGTCTGTCTACTTTGCCCTCAAACCAGTAACATTCAACCTTAAAGAATTTTTTATAGCCCCAGCATCTCCCCTACCTTCTTCAACGATTGACAACAACCTCCACCAACGGTTTAAAAATTGGCACCAATTCCCCACGACTAGCCACCAAAGTCGGAAACGATCGCGAACTATAATCTTTCCCCACCTCCAAAGGAAAAATTGGCTTTGGCTCTAGCGGTACCCAGACCCCACCTGCGGCTTGCACAATCGCCACAGCAGCAGCAATGTCCCAAATCTTCGGCGTTGCCTCAACCCCTCCCAACGCCACCCCCGACGCCGTCGTCAGGAAGTTATAGCTGGCAACCCCCAGCATCCGAATCTTGCAGGGAAACGGTTTTTGTAAAACAGCCGTACTGCGGGCGCAGAGGTTAAAAAAATGGTTATTACTAGGATCATCAGCACTGCTGTGGATCGGTTGGTTATTTAAAAAAGCACCCCTAGGCCCTGTTAACCCAGATCCGTACCAAAAACCGTGTAATGATTGCTGAATTGGGGGGAAATGCACATACCCGAATACAGGCGTTCCTTGATACAACAACCCCAGCGAAATCCCCCATAGAGGAATCCCCCGCGTAAAGTTGGTAGTGCCATCCAAAGGGTCAATTACCCAACACCATTCGGTATCAGGAAAAATATGTTCCGTTTCTTCTGACAGAACACCATGAGTAGGGAAAGTAGTCGCGATCGCTTCTCTAATTTCTCGATCTGCCCATTGATCGGCTCGCGTTACCAGACTCCCATCTGCCTTTTGCGATGCCTGCACCTGCCCAAAATCAGCTAGCAACTGGATACCGACACGGTGAGCGATCGCCTGGGCAAAGTTGAGAATATCTGTCCAAAAATCATTAGTCATTAGTCATGAGTTCATAAGGGTTCATCATTCAAGGTTCATCGCTAATGGCTAATCCCTTCATACTTCATACTTCATCCTTCACCCTTCATCCTTTCTCAATCCAAGTCTTGTTCCATCACAGCCGCGATCGCGTCTTTAGTATTCCGACGAAACTCTTTAACATTTACCCGTTTCAACAAACCAATAGCGACGAGCATTCCCACTGCTTGCAGCCCAAACACCAGGCTATAAGCCAGTAGCGGTGTTGTAAATAGAGCTTTCCCAATCGTTAAAACCGCACCGCCAGTAACCGTTGCTATTGCCCGTGCCATTGCCTGAGACAGTCCCCAAGCACCAATGAAAGTACCCGCCGTTTCCGCCGCCGTCAGGTCGAGCATCAAGCTAAGTGCCCCGGTAGTAGTGATACCTGCGGCTAAACCAAACAGCAGCATCGCCACTCTCAAGAGATTTGGCTCGTGAGTGAATCCCGACAGGATAATCAAGCAAAAACAAATCGCCACCAAAAGACAGCCGAGTCTCGTGGTTTTTTGCTGTCCGAGGCGAGGTACGACTAAAAAGCCTGTGGTGCTAACGCCAACTAACGTTCCCAATCCCCAGAAGGAGTTGAGTTTCGTCGTTTCGGCAATCGGCATATTAAAGACTTCGCCACCGTAGGGTTCTAAAACCGCTTCCTGCATAAAAAGACTGAGAGTCATCACCAGCAAAAAGGTGAAAAACAAACCCGTTTGGCGGCTAGCGGTGAGAACTTTGATAGCTCGACCGAGGGTTATCTTGTCTTCTCGGTCTACAAAGGTGGAACGAGCGGCATAGTGGGAGTATTTTTTCTCGATCCCAACGGTAGATAGAAGTGCCAGTCCAAAAACAATCAACGGTACGAGGACGAACAAGCTATTAATCGGCGGTTGTAAGGTTTCTATCGGCGTCTTAATCGGCTGCCAGTCGGCGAATAACGTACTGCCGACATTCGCACCCAAAACAACGCCTGCTTCCTCCAGCCTTTTGAGCAAGACGCCGCCTGTAATCCCGCCAATCACAATTCCCACCATCAGCATTGACCACGTAGTGCCGATCAGTTGGGAGCGATTGTCTTCTTCGGAAACATCCACTAAAAGGGCTGTAAAGGGTGTGGAGCTAGCACTAAGTGCCAAGCCGTAAATTGTAAAGCTCAAGGCTAATAGGGCTGTCCACCCCAAGGTTTGGGCGTTTAGCGTCCAGCCTCCGGCAGCACGAACGACTGTCCCTAGCTGCCACATAATTTGCACGGCAAGGAAGGCGGCGATGGTAAACCCTGCTGCCCCTAGCCAAACATAACCGCTGCGGTGTTTGCCAAACAGGGGCTTGGCATCAGACAGTTGCCCAAACCAGACGCGTGCAGGGGCAACAAACTGATGCATGGCGATCGCTCCGGCTGCAAAAATTGCAGGAACGCCTAATTCGCTAATCATCACTCGGTTGAGAATGCCCAGCGTCAAAACCGCCATGATGCCCAAGCCCATTTGAAATAAGCCCAGCCGCACCATAGTCAACAAATCGAGACGGGGAATTACCTGATCTTTTGGCTCTGATGAAGGTTCGGAAGAATTGGGGGAGTCAGAAATTGCCATGAATATTCGCAGAAGCGATCGCTTGCAAAATTGTTTATTGTATTTCCCATCTCTCTAAAGATACAAGTTGCCACAGCACCTAGCTGGAGGTCAGCAACAGGCTGCAACGATACACTATAAGCGTATGAAGAAATGTAAATAAGAGGTGTATTAATGGAAACTCTACAAATGACGACTCTTGGTCAAAACGGCCCCACCGTCACTTCCTTGGGAATTGGCACTTGGTCTTGGGGAGACAAACTTGTTTGGAACTACGGCAGCGACTACGGAGAAGCGGAGGTAGCAGAAGCCTTCAAAGCCACCTTAGATGCTGGCATTAGCTTCTTCGACACCGCCGAAATCTACGGAACGGGAGAGTCAGAATCCCTCCTCGGTCGTTTTATGAAGCAACACGGCTACTCTGCCCAAATTGCCACAAAATACTTTCCTCTACCCTGGCGATTTACAGCTCAAGCGGTTTCGGACGCCCTCACAGAAAGTCTCAAACGGCTGCAGGTGGAGCAAGTAGCCTTGTATCAAGTGCATCACCCGGTTAGCTTCCTTATGTCTCAAAAGGCGCTAATGAATGCTCTAGCTGATGAGGTACAGCGCGGCAGAATCGCCGCCATTGGCGTCAGCAACTACTCTGCCGAACAAATGCGAGAAGCCCACGGATATCTAGCAGAACGAGGCATACCTTTAGCCGTCAATCAGGTGGAGTATTCCTTATTGGCGCGCAAGGTAGAATCTCAAGGCATTATCGCCACGGCTCAAGAGCTGGGAGTCACAATTCTCGCCTATAGCCCCCTAGCAAAAGGCTTGCTAACAGGGAAATACACCCCCGAATCCGATCAAAAACCCTCTGGGGCGCGTCGCTTTGATCCCCAATTCAGCAAGCAGGGCTTAGAGAAGATTGCACCCGTTATCTCCTTGTTGCAGCAGTTTGGTCAAAAGTACGACCGCACTCCCGCGCAAGTGGCGCTTAACTGGCTAATCGCCCAAGGAAATGTCATCCCGATTCCCGGTGCCAAAAATGCCAAGCACGCCACGCAGAATGCTGGAGCCTTAGGTTGGAGCCTCACCAGCGAGGAAGTGGCGCAGTTAGAGCAAGCGAGCCGTCCTTGGTTGTAGAAGAGGCAAAGGGAGCAGGAAAGCGGGGCTGAGGGGGTGAAAAATGAACAGTTGACAGTTGAGGATGCCGATTAGCCATGAGCTATAAACCGTAACACGGGATGTGTGGACGGTAATGAAGCTTTGGTGATTTTATTAGAGAGGATGGTTGTTAGCGGTAAGCTGCTTCATGGGGGTGGGCTAATCGGCTAAATCTCTGCTATTAAATTGCATAGTGTTACTGACTTCTGTTAGCGAAACTTTGTCAAGTGAAGGTAGTTGCCAGAGCGGTTAGTTAAACATCCAACCAAACTAATAATGGGTGCGTTTGTTGACAGCTCGCATACCTGGGAACTGTAATACACCTTGTCAAGGTTTGAGGAGGTTTGGGATTCATGAGTGAGCTCAACTTGCGCCTACAAATCGAAGGGCAAACGACCGATGTGGCACGAACAGTAACAGTAGATAAAAACGAGTTCACCATTGGTCGTTTGCCAGAGTGCGATTTGCACCTGCCTTCCTATGAGATCTCTCGCTATCATGCCCGTCTTCTCAAAACGGCGTCGGGAGTGTGGTTGATTGAAGACTTGGGCAGCACCAACGGGACGCGGCTTAATCAACAACCCCTGACTTCTCCCAAACCTGTTAAGCATGGCGATGTAATTGAGCTAGGACAAATTTTCTTGCAGGTGATTTTGGCTTCCCCAACTCAACCCAGCCTAGGTCAAAGCCAGACCTCACTTCCAGGAGTGACGATTCTGCGGAGTGCGAAGGAACTGCAACGCCAATGGGTTCAGCCGGATACTCAGGGAGACGATCTTAGCAATCATCGTCAAGCGATCGTGCGTCTGCAAAACCTGGTGGACATTGCTAAGGCACTCAATTCCGCTGAATCCATTGAAGTGATTTTCTCGCGGGTGCAAGCGATCGTGTTCCGAGATTTGAAAATTGACCGCTTGGCGTTACTAGTCGATGTGAGTGGTTCTGGGCAACTCGAACTCCTTGATGCCGCGACCAAAGACGCCTCAGAACACGACACCCTGGCACCGGACGGCAGTTGGATTAGTCAGTCTATCTGTCAAAAAGTCTTTGCCGAGCAAGTGGCGATTAAAACGGCTGATGCTCAAAGAGATTCCCGATTTGAAGGGGAACAGAGCATTTTAGTTAAAGGCATTCGCAGCGCCATGGCTGTCCCGTTGTGGCACGAAAGCAAGGTGGTTGGCGTGCTTTACGGCGATGCCCAGATTTCTGTGAGCCACTGGCAAAAAGACGGAGAGGAAGACTTGAGCTTTTTTTCCGCTTTGGCTAATCTCGTGGCGTCAAGCGTACAACGCTGGCTATTGACTCAGAAGCTGAAAAATGAAGAAACTATTCGCCACCGACTAGAGCGCTACCACTCGCCAGCCGTTGTTCAGCATTTGATTACAGTAGGCAAATCCGAAGACGGTCGAATTTCTCCAGCAGAAGGCGAGATTAGTATTCTCTTTGCAGATTTGGTGGGATTTACCGCCATGTCAGAACGGCTGAGTCCGGTGCAAATTGCTCAACTGCTCAATAGTTTTTTTGAGGAGATGTTACAGGAAGTTTTTGCAGCGGGCGGAACGCTAGATAAGTTTATTGGCGACTGCATCATGGCATTTTTTGGCGCTCCGGAACCCCAAGCGGATCATGCTAAACGTGCCTTTGCGGCAGCTCAAGGAATGCTAGAGCGTCTGGAGCGACTCAATGCCAAAAAGACTTGGGCTAAACCTCTGCAATTGCGGATTGCAATTAATAGCGGCAAAGCGGTGGTGGGAGATGTCGGTAGCTCTCAACGGGTGGACTACACGGTTTTAGGCGCAACGATCAATCTTGCCGCTCGACTGGAGGGAATTTGTCCTCCTGGTGAATGCGTTATCAGCGAAGTCACCTACACTCAACTGGAATGTCCTTCCGGCTTTTCTGAAATGGGAGAACACCGCTTTAAGGGGATCAACAGACCGATACGGGTGTATCAGACGCATCGACATTGAAGGAATGCTGAGTAAGAGTTAGGGAGCAGGGGAGCAGGGGAGCAGGGGTGCAGGGGAGCGGGGGTGCAGGGGTGCAGGGGTGCAGGGGTGCAGGGGTGCAGGGGTGCAGGGGTGCAGGGAAGAACCTCTTACCTTTCATACTTCATACTTCACCCTTCATACTTCACCCTTCATACTTCACCCTTCATACTTCACCCTTCATACTTCATACTTCATACTTCATACTTTCTCCCCGACTCAGGACTCAGAAACCTCGTCCTTAAGGAATAGTGACTCACCCCAGCTTCTATATAACCAGTTAGAAAATCGCTACATAAAATGTACTTAGAGGTAATATTTCGATATACAATGTCCAGATGGTATGGGTAAGTACAAATTACTATTCAGCAGTTAATGTCAACTCGATCATCTAGCCTAATCTATCCCTCTGACGCTGTTGGTGACGCTCTATCTGGCAGCCGCCACGAGAAGGCAAAAGCTGGCGACGTGCGATCGCTTGACCGTATGAAGTGCCTCTATCAGACCGATCAGCAAATGAAGTACCTGCATTTGCAAGCCGAAATTGAGTTGCTGTTGCAGCACTTGCAAACGATGAAGCAGCAACGGATGGCGATGGTGCCGCCTGAGGCTGAGGCTCAGTAGCAAGGCTCTAAAGTTGCATAACTTGCCTCGCCATCCTGCTCGCTCAAGCCGTAGTTTCAGCGAACAAAGCAACTGGCGAGGCGGTAGTTTTTATTCAAAGCGCTTACTTTGGGTTGACCAGCGCTTGAGGTTGTAGTTATTTTGACCATCGACGACCAACGCCGGGGAACCGCCGTCTCCCAAATCAGCGATCGCGGTGAGGGAAGTCGCCGCATTCTTACTAAATTCGCTGTACAGTAGACCACCTGTATCAGAAAAAATTAAGGTACGTGCCTTAAAACGTTTTCCATCTTGAGTCGGTGGCTCAATATCTGGTTTTTTCAGTGCCCCGGATAAATCTTCATAAAGGGTCAGCAGGGCTTCTGGCTCTTTATTCCCGGTTAGATCAATCGGTCGGACTGTCCAGTGTCCCAACTCTTGCAGCATCATCGGTAAGCTGGGTAGGTCACCGGACTTAAACTGACCGCTCGCCACTAACTCCCGCCAGAGGGTAGGGAGCAAGACAGACGCCCACTGCGGCTGTAGCTTATTGAGTTCGGCAATGGTGATGGAACCGGGTTCTATCCATTGCAAGGCAGCGTCGGTATGGGCAAGGGGACGGTTTTTTGGGGCAGCGCCAACGGGGGCAGCGATCGCGGCTAGAGGCTCTCCCACAGCTAGCAATTGTAAATTCCCCCCTTGAAGACGAATGGCTTGCACCGTTGCCATCGTCGAGTCTTGGCGTCCATCAGTTGTCCAAACAGTCACTTGAATTCGCGGGTCAACATCCAAACCCAAGCGCCGCCACAAGAACTGAATCGGTGCTGATTGGGGTAACTGCAAGTTGGTAAACGGCGGCTGCTGCCAGCGAACACTATCATTAAACGCCCCCACCTGCACCTGATACCAGACTTGTTGAGGCTCTTTTGAGAGGGATGAAATACCTATTGCTGTATTACTGTCTGGTTGCACCCAATCGCTAGAGTTAATCGTGGAAACGACCTCGGCAGCACCGACAATTTGACTCAAATGAGCGCGGGTGTTGGAAGCCTCGGCAAAGGCGGTATTGAGATGATCGAGCAATTCAGCAATTTTGGGAGGCATGACGGCGACTGCTGTCGTCGCAGACACCAAAGTGGAAGTGGTGGGGGATTGCTTCAACCAAGCGATCGCGCTATCTCGTCCCTGCTGGGCAGAACGCATCAACGCGCCCCAGCTTTTGGCTTCATAATCTTCAGCATTAACCGCTAACGCGGCTTCGACTCGCTTCCCCAGACGTCCAGAATCGCTCTTGAGCAACATGGCAATTTCCTGCATCGGTGCCCCTGGAGCTGTTGCTTGGAAGATGAGCAAAGCCTCTGCCCAACGACCATCAATTAAACTTGCCGTGATTTGTTGAGCGGGGGTTGCCCAAGATTCTTGGGCTTGCAACTCGCTCAATTGGGCATGGAATCCAATCACATCTAGTTGTGCTTGAGCAGCGACTGACCAGTCTTTTTGTGACTTTAGGGTTTGCAATTTTCGCTTGGCTAGCGACCATAAGCCACTACTAGATAGAGTCAAGGCATCCCGGTAGGCTGGCAAGTCTAAGGCAGGTTGTGCTAGGGAAATCTCCTCTAAATAAATGGGGTTTGGGGCAAAGTCGCGGGGTTGAATTTGATAGATCTTAAAGCGGGGTTCTAGTCCCACCGTTTGATTGACAATCAGTTCTGGGGTATCTTCCCCGGTAATGGCTTGCCAGTAGGGTGATTCTTTGGTGGGGCTAGTCCATTGCAACATCACGCTGAGATGGCTCTGGCTAGGGTTGTAGTGAACGATCTGCCCGTAGGTGATGGGAGTGTTATTGCGTTCGAGTTGCCCAGAGAGATTCAGCCAGATGCCAGAGGCGGGGGCAGTATCATCTAGGCGAATTTGTGTCAGCGGTAGGGAATCAGATGCCCCCTGATAATCTGCTTCTGCGGCACCTAAAGGCGCAACAACAAACGATTCTTCTAAATTGGCGATCGCTAGGGAAGTGACTAGCTGGTAGTATTTTTCACCGTTGGGTGAGGGCGCAGGCTGGAGCGAGTCAATGGCAAGTTGGTAAACCCGCAGTTCCACGATCTGCTCACAATTGCTGTAGCAGTTTGTAGGAGAAGCCAGGAGGGGAACTAACAGCTCGGAATCGAGGGCGATAGGATTACCCGCCGTCATACCGCTACTCTTAATCTCTTCCCGGATGGCGCTAAGGGTTTGGGCAGGATTGCTAGTTGTGATCGGGATTCGCGTCCAGGCGGGTAAAAATTTGTTCAACCAGACAACGGAACCAGGATCGAGCATCAACAAAAGACTGAGCCAGATGCCCCCAGCAACGATACCAACGGCACCCATCAAAGCAGCGATCGCGCTCAAGGTGACGAGACAACTTCCCTGGCGGGATTGTTGCTTAGGGGAGGGTGGCTTAGGCGAGGGTTTAGTGGTCAACGGACTGTCTTGAATTCCCATTTGAGGTCTGTCTTTTGCTCTCATATCCCATCGGTTGCTTACTGCTTTTTGTCGTTGCGAATACCGGAGAACGGACAAGAGGAGCGATCGCGGTTTTAAGTTTGCGATCGCGCCGAGGTACCCTCACCGATTAAAACGTTTTCATACAGCTCCCCTGCTCGTTCCCAAGTGTATTCTGATTCAATTAATGCCCGTCCGTTCTCTGACAGTTGTTTGCGGAGCTTGCGGTCTTCAAACAAGCGACTGATCGCATAGACATACTCGGTCGGTTCGTTGGCGCGTAATGCCCGCAATGGCACGCCGCCATCCACCTCTAGCCCCTCCAAACCGCGATCGCTACTCACCACGGGTACTCCTGCTGCCATAGCTTCTAGGGTTTTATTTTTAATCCCAAACCCTGTCCGCATTGGTACCACACAAACCGTCGCCTTGTGTAGGTAGTCCACGATTGACGGGACGCGACCTGTTACCGAAATTCCTGGCTGTTCCTGCAATTCCAACACCTCCGCTACAGGTTTTGCTCCCACCAGTTCCAGAGTCGTTTCGGGATGACGCTCTCTAACTTTCGGGAACACTTCTAGGCTAAAAAAGCGCACCGCATCAATATTCGGTCGGTTATCCATCGCCCCAATAAACACCAAGCGCTGTCCCCCCGGATCGGAGATGCGACGAGGAAACAACTTGAAGTCTACCCCGTTGGGAATGACGCTAATCGCTGCTTTTGGGGCAAACTCCCGAATCTGACGGCGATCGTCTTCTGTCGTCACCACAATCCCGGAAAACTTAGAACAGTACTGCTCCTCGTAACGACGCAACAACGGTAAATTTAGTTGATCCCGTAGATTATTTTCCGAAGTTCCCGTCTCCAACTGATTGCGACAAGTTCCGTACACCGAACTATGGATATTTACGACAGTTCGCAGCCGTTCTTGCCAATCCGGTTGCACATAGATTTCATTCACACTATGCTCGCAAGTGATCGCCTCAAACCTGCCATCCCGCACCGCCTCATTTATCCATTGCTGCATATCTGGCGAATAGAGGTGTAGCACGCTTGGAGGCGTCCCCTGTTGCAAAAAGGCACTGAAACGCTGCATTTTTCCCAGTATCCCGCCCTCTGCCTCCGCAGGCTTCGGTCGCCCAAATACCACCAACTCCTCTACCCACTCCCCCAACTCTTCCACTTCCGCATCCGTAACATCTTCATTACGCTGCACGAGTGCCGTAATTTGATGACGCTTGCTCAAGTACTTCAGTAAATTGAACGTCCTGACTTGGGTTCCCCCCCCTGTGGGAGGGTAGGGAAAAGTAGAAGAGAGCATTAAAATCTTCATGGATCAAGCTCTCACACATAATTGACTTAAGAGAGATAGTAGGATATCTCTGGACGTTTTTAAGCTTTTCTGTTCTCCTGACACTTTCCCGCAAATCAGTTAGGCTGTGGAGGGCGATCGCACTCCAAGGAGTTTTTCAGGATGGAATCCCGTGGAATTTATACCTTGGCGAATGATGCTGTATACGACCAGCTAGTCGCACTACTCAACAGCATTGAGACTAATATTAGCCCTGACGAACCTATTCGTATCATTCCTTACAATAACAAGCTCGATCGCATTAAACAGGAAATCGCGCCTAGAAATAATGTCACTCTCTTCAACGACTACAATAAAGTGTCATTAACGACACTAAAACCCAAGTAAATTTAAGTGGTAGAGTGCCTAAAATCAGTGTTTGTATTCCCACCTTCAATCGTGCAGATTTATTGGCGATCGCGATTGATAGCGTTCTTCAGCAAACTGAGCAAGATTTTGAGTTAATTGTTTGTGACGACGGTTCTCAAGATGCAACGCCGGAACTGATGTCACAGTACAAAGACAGCCGTATTCACTATATTCATCATCCCCAAAACATTGGGAAAAGTAATAATATGCGCTCTGGGTTTGAGGCGGCGCAGGGAGACTATTTTATTAAGTTTGATGATGATGACCGTATAACACCAGAGTTTCTCGCTTGCACAAGTGAAGTTTTAGACAGAGAACCCAGGGTTGATTTTGTGGGAACTGACCATTGGGTGATTGATATTAATAACCTTCGCAACGAGCAAGCGACGCAGGTAAATTCTCAGAAGTGGGGAAGAACGAACTTGCGCCAAGGGGTAGTTGAGAACTTGCTAGATGTGGTTTTTGTCAAGCAAAGTTTTCAAATTGGTGCAACGTTATTTCGTCGCCAAGTTTTGCAGGAAGTCGGATATATGCTGCCAAATATCCAAAACTGCGAGGATAATGACTTGTTTGTGCGTTTGGCTTTGGCGGGAAAGCAAGGCTATTATTTGCCCAAACGGTTGATGGAATATCGCGTCCATGCTGAACAGCAAGGTATTAATCGAGCCATTCCTTATTTGACTGATAAACTACGTTATTTAGAAAATTATCAGTTTGAGTCAGAACTAGAGAAAATTCGGCGATCGCGTTTAGCAGAAACGCAATTACTCCTAGGGTTGCGCTTGATCGAACGGGGAGAAACCCAAAAAGGGCGACAGCTTGTTCAGACAGGAAAATCCGCGTCTTCAGCAAAAGCCTGGGCGGGGTTAGTATTATCCTACTTACCCTTCGGGCTACGTTCTCCAGCTTTTGCCGCTTTGCGGCGAGTTAAACCCTAGAATTACACAACAACGTTTGGAAAATTTAAACCTTTGGGGGTATCGAGGGCTGGTGTGATCTGTCACATTGCAATAGGACGTTATTGCAGTGAGGCGGGTAAAGAAAGTTGCATGGAAACGATTGAGCTGAAGTTGCTGTTAAAGTTACTGAGTTTTCCCGATTACCGGGCAGCGATCGCCAAAACTAAGCCGACCTCTAAAATGACTGTGGCAGAATGTGAGGAGGTGTGTCAGAAGTTATGCGATCGCGGTTTGCTTGCGTGTTCCTACGCCGTCAGCCGTTTCCAAATTGCTCCTCCCGGCGAATTTCTCCTGCAACAAGATACAGAAGAACTCCCCCTCACTGACGCAGAACGCCAAGCGCTGCAAGCCAGCACTAAAGGGACAATTACGCCTGAAAAAACAGGTATTCCCTCTGAGGAACGACAAACCACCATTCAAAACTTGGCAGAACGAGGGTTGATTGAGGTAAACCCCAGGGACAAAAAAATTCAAGAAATCTGGCTGACGGAACGGGGGAAAGAGTATCTGCAATACGAGTACAACCCCAGTGGGACTCAGTTTGTTCTCAGCCTAGATTTACTCAACAACTATGTTCAATTTTTGCGGGAATCCTTCCGATCTGTTTCGCCTCCCCCTCCAGTGGCTAGCCACTGGAGGGGCGACGACAAGATTTTGCTAGTCATTCAGGAATTAGATCGCCAGTTATCTACTAATAACCACCTGCCGATTTTTAATCTCCGCGAGAAATTAGATCCCCTGCTATCAAGGGAAGAGTTAGACAAAGCGCTTCATCACTTGGAACAAGGTGACAAAATTAAGCTGAGTCCTTTGCCAACAGCCAGAGCTAGTGCCTTTACGACGGAACAAATTGAGGCAGTAATTACTCAAGATACAGGGAAGCCGCTATTTTTTGTCAGTTTGAAATAGAAGCTGTTGGGCTATTGGGGGCGGGTATTTAGAAGTTACGACAGATGAAATCATAGACAACGAAAAATTAAGCGAACGTTTAGGCTGTCATAGGTTTACTTAGCGTCTGGGAGAGTTGAATTAGGCTGCTTAATTAAGTTGGGATGACCGTAATAAGGAAAAAGATTTAACTAAACAAGAGCCGTGACCAACTATCAACTATAGCAACCATTTTGTCACCGTTTACACCTTTAACTAGTCTTTTTCCATTTTTGACTTTAACCCGTTCCACTACATCGCTCAATGATTCAAACTTCTTTTTCTGACGCTCCTTTTCCACGCTTTCAGCAATTTCAGCAGCTTTCTTATCTGTCAAACCAGTACTTCTTAATCTAAAAGCTAGCTCAGATAAGCTCATGTTGTTGAAGACATCTAAAGGTTGAATCCTACTGGGAAGTTGATTTTTAAGTTCTTTAATTTCATTTTCTAAATATTGTCTGTCTCTCGCCTGTTCTGCTTTTAGCTCATTAATTCTATTTTCCACCCGAACTTCAAAATTCGTCAGGCGAGCTTCATCTGAACCAGAATTTTCTTTTTCTGGAGGAGCAGGTTTTGGCTTTCTCAGTAATTTAATTTGTTCTTTAATAACCTCCTCATTCTCATCCTCAATAATATATGCCCCAATCATTTCACCTTTACGAGAATCTATCTCTCTTGCTCTCGCAGCAGCATAGTACTCAAATCCTCCCTCAACTACATCATATGACTGCAAGCTTGTTCGACGAACAACTATTGGATTGATAATTCCTTCAGCTTCTAAAATCAATTGGGCAGCTTGTTCCAACTCCTCATTTGAAAACTTTGAACGAGGAATGGTGGAGCTAATTTTTTTGACAGCTATAAGCGAGGTAGATAACTTCATGATTCCATTCCTATTTTTCTTAAAACTTCTATGGCTAACAATTCAAATTCCTGTGCCGCCGTAGAATCTGGCTTAAAATCAAGTACAGACACAGGATCGGCTATTTCTATAGCTCCTACAATCTGAGTTTTTTCAGCACACTTCGCTAAATCATCTCTGTCATAAATAACTGTATCCATTACCTCTAAGTTGTAACGTTTTTTGATAACTTCTATACGTTTTACCAATGTAGATTGTACAAACTTAGCATTAGTTGATATTTTACAAGCAAGAATACCTAAGATTTCAATAGGTTGTCTTTTTATCTGTTTCCTAAAGCCATCGATTTTTTTAACAAAATCTTTGACATTGACTAAACCCTGATTAGCAAAGGGTTTTAAATCTGATGGAATAATTAAGTAATCAGCCGTAATCAGGGCAACTCTTGCATATAGATTCAAAGATGGTGGCGTATCAATAATTACAACATCATATTGCTCTTTAACTTCCTCTAATTTATCAATGAGTATCAACCTACTGTAATCAAGTTGATTCAGCTCCATTTCAGCTTCCATTAAATCAATGTGTGCGGGAATCACATCAATTTCTGGGCTACTAAACTGAGACTTTCTAGCAATTTCATGAACCGGATAGAACTCCTCTGAACGTAAAACTTGAAGAATATTAGAGTCTCTTATATCATCAAATTCTTCATCCTCGAATTTGATTAAACCTGTTGCAAACGTGGTATTAGCTTGGCTGTCTAGGTCAATCACTAGTACTCTTTTTCCTTTCTTTCGGATAGCAGCGGCTAAATTAACTACAGTTGTTGTCTTGCCTACGCCGCCTTTATTGTGATAAACCGCAATAACTTTCATAATGCTTTTACTCGTTTTTTCTGGACTAGGATTGGAGATGGGTTGAGGAATAACTAGATTAGCCTGTAAAGTCTTAACCTCTGAAGAAACTTCAATAGCTTTTTCCTTTGAGCTATCTCTGCCAATCAAAGCTTTAATCTCTTCTAGTCTTACATCAACCTCATCACCAGAACACTGAAATACAAGCTGAAAATCATCTCGAACTTTCTGATAAATTCTGATCTCTCTCCCGTTAGTTAGAAGTCCATATCGCACGTTCAAACTCATTAAGTAGCGTTGTAAGCGGCGAACGTGGTTATTTAAGTTTTGATTGGGATGCTTCGCTTCCATCACCACGCTCAACGGCGAATTAGCATCTAGGACGAAAGGAACAACCTGTGTGGCAAAAGCTAAAAAATCTAAACGAATGCTGCCAAAAGTTACCTCTTGGTGCCAAGTGTCGGGAGGATAGCCTAACTGCGGCAGTAAATACTGGACGATGAGTTTACTTTCTACTTCACTTTCGTTGCGGCAAAGATCCGGATTAAAACTCAACTTTCTTTTTCCTTCATAAAGTTGCCCCTGTCAAAGATAACCTCACACCTCTGAGATCGTCCAACTTAGCGAATGTTAATCCCCCAGGAAGCAGCAGTAATTAAGACAAAACACTTACTCAAGTGCCTTCAGCTACAGTGAATCCACAAATTTCTCCCCCAACCTGACCACTCCGACTAAGATTAGTAACATCTTCTTTGGATGGCAGGATTGATGGGATACGTTGTTGCATTAGTCAATATGAAAGGGGGCGTCGGTAAGACAACTACTACCGTCAACCTGGCTGCTTGTTTAGCAAAAGAGCAGGGAATGCGGGTTTTAGTAGTTGATTTGGATACACAAATCAATGCAACTTTGAGCTTAATACCGCCCTTACATTTTGCCAAAGTCAGGAAAGAGCAACGAACATTAAAACAGTTAATTAATCAAACGCTACAAGCGGGTAATAAAACAAATACTTCTCCACAAGAGATTATCCTTCACAATATTTGTCAGGTGAAAGGGTTTGATTTAATACCCGGAGATATCGATTTATATAATGATTTTTTGTTAGCTGTAAATCTTTATGCTCAATCTCAGGGAAATCAGCAGGATTTTGAGAAAAATTGGAATCATTTTGAAGATACATTAGTACGGAATATGATTCTGCCCGTGCGTAACAAGTATGACTTTATTTTGATCGATTTTCCTCCCGGCGATTATCTGCTGACTCGCAGTGGCATTATTGCCAGTGACTTTTATATCATTCCGGCGAAACCAGAACCTTTATCGGTTGTTGGCATTGGTATTCTTGAGGGGCGGATCGGTAAGCTTAAAGAAAGCGATCGCACAACGATCAATCTCCTTGGCATCGTCTTCTCCTCTCTAGGTCATGCTACCAACATGGCTCCCCGCATCAAAAACCGCGTAGTCACCGAGTTTGGGCAAGACAAAATTTTTGATACAGAAATTCCGATGAATGTGGCGGTTGCCAAAGCCGTTGATGAATTTCGACCCGTTGTATTGGCAGATCCCAATGCCGCAGGTGCCAAAGCATTCAGCGAGTTAACGCAAGAATTTTTACAAAAACTTTCCAATTTTTTGGCTGCTAACCCATCAACCTAAATCAATAAAACTGCAACTTTATTGAAAATAACCGCTATGGAAGGAAATTCCCAGTAATTATTTCTAAGCGGGATGCGCGTGGCGTTTTACACCCAGTTGCTGATTATTTATTTCATATACGCCTATATTTATCTTTTTCTGGCATTAATTACCTCTTAGGTTATACGTCGGTTTCTAGAGGGAATCTCCTCAACGGCTTAGTAACCTGATTTTACATAGGTTAATAAATAAACTTTTCGATAAAACAATGTTAGTTCAACGCAATTCTCGACACCGCACAAACAAACTCGTAAGTGCGTTAGGAGTAGTCGCTTTTGGGGCATTAATGACTATTTCTGCCTTCCAGAAGACAGCTTCAGCGCAGACACGCTCCCTGTCTTCTGGTGTCAATGACTCAACCTCTAACCTCATCGCTCAATTTCCTCTACCTGGAAGCGTCACAACTCCTAGTACTACGACAACTCCTGGTACCGTTACACCCGGTGTTCCCGCTACTACAACTACTCCCGGTGTCACGATAACTCCTGGCATTACACCCGGTGTTCCCGCTACTAGAACTACTCCCGGTGTTGTGACGCCAACTCTTCCCGGCACTACAACCCTTCCTGGTGTTGTGACGCCAACTCTTCCCGGCACTACAACCCTTCCCGGCGTCACGACAACTCCTGGTACAGTTACACCTGGCGTTCCCGCTACTACAACTACTCCCGGTGTTGTAACGCCAACTCTTCCTGGCACTACAAGCCTTCCCGGTGTTGTCCCCCCTGCTGGCAGTGTGATACCTACAACTCCTGCCCCTATAGCGCCTGTTAACCCGGCGAACAGCGCCATCCCCATCAACCCTGGAACTCCTACCTCTCCTGGTGGCTTTACTTCCGTTACGCCTGTAGGCGGTACACCTACCACCGGAACTACAACCGCTCCCAGCAATTTCCCGGCGACAAGTGGTGCCGCTGGCAGTACTTCTGGTGGTTTCTAAGCCCGTTATTAGTTCTCTCTGGGAAAAAAGAAAAGCCTGTCACCGCAGGCTTTTGTCTGTCAGAGCCTGTTTGGAAAGCTGATAAGCTCACCGCCGCTCATACATGCACAGGTTGTAAAAGCCGGGAAGAAGCTAACTTCTATTGCCGCTCAAGTCAGATCCCGCATTATGATGTAGAGTGCAACAGCAGCTCAGGAACGAAATTAAACCTGAAGCTCGCTTAGATAACATCCAGCAGAGTTTTTGAAGGGGATTATATTCATGGGGCTTGTCATTGCCACAGTAAATATGAAAGGCGGCGTTGGTAAGACAACTCTCACGGTAAACTTGGCAACTTCTCTAGCAAAAAACCATCAAAAGCGGGTGCTAGTTGTTGACTTGGATACACAAATCAGTGCGACGCTCAGTTTGATCCCGCCTCAGGAGTTTGCAAAGGCAAGGCGAGAAAGAAGGACGCTGAGTCATCTTATTTACCAATCCATCAGACCTAAAAGCCAATCAAAATATTCAATCCGAGATATCATCAAACCCTATATTTGTAGTGTAAAACAGCTCGATTTATTGCCGGGGGATATTGACCTTTATGACGAGTATCTAGTCTCAGAAATGCTGCATAAGCAAGCAGTTGTTGAGGGTAAAGGTGATTTTAATGAAGTTTGGAATCAATTTGAAAAACAGCTCATTCGAGGTATTTTAGAGCCAATTATTGATGATTATGATTTCATCATTTTGGACTGTGCTCCTGGCTATAACCTGTTAACACGCAGTGGAATTGTGGGCAGTGATTTTTATTTGTTGCCTGCAAGACCTGAACCTTTGTCTATTATTGGTATTCAACTGCTAGAACGGAGAATTGCGAAACTTAGAGAAAGTCATGGGATTGATAGTCCGTTGAACCTGCGCTTACTGGGGATAGTTTTCATCCTCTCTGGCGGTTTGATTGGCAGGTATTACAAACAGGTAATGCAACGGGTGACGGATGATTTTAGCCCAGCACAACTGTTTAAAAACCGTATCCCTATGGACGTTAATGTCGCTAAAGCGGTTGATAGCTTCACTCCAGCAGTTTTGGCAACGCCGAATTCTTCTGGAGCGAGAGCATTTACAAAATTAAGTGAAGAATTTTTGCAAAAGTTAGAAGTATCTGGCAATCTTTATCAGGCAGACCAAAACAAGGTGAATTTGTCAAATCTTGACTAAGCTGTTTGATTTTCAATGGATTTCAACTGGGCTTGTTGACAATCCAATGGAATTTTTAGAACAGTAGTTTTGGTGGGTTACGGCTGGGCGTAACCCACTAGATGGTGTTGATTTAGTCTGGGTGCTGGGGTTAGAATTCACCAACTAATGCTGCATTGCAGCGTTCGCAAATCAAGGGATGTTCTGACGATTCGCCAACGTGGGTGGAGTAGTTCCAGCAGCGATCGCATTTTTCCCCTTCTGCTTTTGTCACTCCTACGGAAAACCGCTCTGAGTGTAGGCTATATTCCGTCTGGATTGTTTCCGGGGAGTCTAGCAGTTCCACCTGGGACGCTAAGAACAGATAGCGCAACTCATCAACCCGATTACCACTCAGGCTATCTTGGGGATTGAGCGTCTCTAGCTGTTGTCTTAAGGAGCGATCGCTTACGTGGAGTAGTACCTTCGCCTCTAGTGATGAGCCAATCATCTTCTCCGCCCTGGCTTGCTCCATCACCTTATTAACCTCAGTGCGGATTTGCCGTAGGGTTGTCCAAGAGGCGGCTAATTCTGGTTTATTCCACTCGTCTTCCATCTTCACCCAGCCGGACTCAAATACCGATTGGTAGGGCGTTTTGTAGGGGAGGTACTGCCAGATATCCTCTGCCATGTGACAGAGTACGGGAGCGATCGCATGAGCCAAATTTTCTAACGCGATCGCTAGCACGGTTTGACAACTGCGACGGCGTGGGGAGTAGAGATCGCTGATATAGAGCCGATCTTTGGCAATATCTAGATAGAAATTCGATAAATCCACAACGCAGAAATTCTGCACCGTCTGGAAAAAGCGGAAGAACTGGTAACTCTCAAAGGCATCTGTGACTTCACTAAACACCTCCGTCATCCGGTGCAGCATATAGCGGTCAAGTTCGGGAAGCTGCTCATAAGGTACCGCCTGGGTAGCCGGGTCAAAGTCGTGTAGATTGCCGAGCAAGAACCGGGCAGTATTGCGGATTTTCCCGCGCACATCCCCCATCTGCTTGAGGATCGTCTTCCCAATCGGCACATCTGAGGAGTAATCGACCGACGACACCCACAAGCGCAGCACATCTGCACCGTAGGGAGGGTCTTGTTTGTGATTTTTGCCCCCCTCAATAATCATTGCCGGATCGACGACATTCCCCAGAGATTTGCTCATCTTGCGACCGTTCTCATCCAAGACAAAGCCATGGGTTAAGACAGTTTTGTAAGGAGCAATGCCGTTCGTTGCCACACTAGTGAGCAAACTAGACTGGAACCAACCCCGATGTTGGTCTGAACCTTCCAGATACATATCCACCGGATAGCGCAATTCCTGCCGTTGCTCTGCCACCGCCGCCCAAGAGGAGCCGGAGTCAAACCAAACATCCATCGTATCGGTGCCTTTGCGGTAGGTTTTACCGTTGTTGCGGTATTGTTCCGGTAACAGTTCTGCTACCGACATCTCCCACCAAGCATCGGAGCCTTTTTCAGCGATAATGGCTTGGACGTGGGCAATTGTCTCCTCATTGAGCAGGTGTTCGTTGGTTTCCTCGTCATAAAACACCGGAATGGGAACACCCCAACTCCGTTGGCGAGAGATACACCAATCTGAGCGATCGCTTACCATCGGTGTGATCCGGTTTTCCCCTTGGGGTGGAATCCATTTCACCGATGCGATCGCCTGCAATGCCTGATCCCGGAAACCCTCAACGCTGGCAAACCATTGTTCCGTCGCCCGGAAGATTGTCGGCTCCTTTGTGCGCCAGTCGTAAGGATACTTATGGACATACGCCTCTTCCTTAAGCAGGGAAGCGGCTAGCTCAAGTGCCTTAATGATTGCCTCATTGGCATCCTTCAGCACATTTAACCCCGCAAACTCTCCAGCTTCTGAAGTGAAGTTCCCCCGATCATCCACAGGCGCAAGAATCGGCAAGCCATAGCGCTGACCCACAATATAGTCTTCCTGACCGTGACCGGGAGCCGTGTGTACTAAGCCTGTACCTGAGTCCGTGGTGATGTAATCGCCACCGATGACAATCGGGCTTTCCCGGTCAAATAGCGGATGCTTGTAGGTGCAATGTTCCAACGCCTGTCCTGGCATTGTCGCCTTCACCGTCAGTGGCGTCCCAAATTTTTCCGACAACTGTTCCACCAAATCCGCCGCCACAATCAGGTATTTGGCTGGAGTTTCGGTGCCCACTTGCACCACGGCATAGTTGAGTTCTGGATTGACGGCAACGGCAAGATTACCAGGAATTGTCCAAGGCGTCGTTGTCCAGATAGCGACACCCAAATTCGGTAGTAACGGCTCTAACACCTCTTTGACCGCATCTGCTGCCTTTGTCATCCTAAAAGCCGCGTAGATGCTGCGTGAGGTATGTCCTTCTGGATATTCCAGCTCCGCTTCCGCCAGCGCCGTTTGCGAACTGGGACTCCAGTGTACTGGCTTCAAGCCGCGATAGATATAACCCTTTAAGAGCATCTGACCAAAAACACCAATTTGCGCGGCTTCGTACTCTGGCGCGAGAGTTAAGTAAGGATGCTCCCAGTCTCCCCAAACGCCATAACGTTTAAAGCTCTGGCGTTGTTGGTCAACGGTTTTCAAAGCAAAGTTTCGCGCTTTGCGGCGTAGTTTCAATGGTGTGAGCTGTTGCCGATCTTCTGTCTCCATGTTTTGCAAAACTTTCAGCTCAATGGGTAAGCCATGGCAATCCCAACCTGGCACGTAACGCACCTTACGTCCGCGCAACAACTGATATTTGTTGATAATGTCTTTGAGGGTTTTATTGAGCGCATGACCCATATGCAGCGAACCATTGGCATAGGGGGGGCCGTCATGCAAAACAAAAATCTCACCCTTGTTGTTTTGTGACAGTTGCTCGTAAATCTGGTGTTCTGCCCAAAATTGTTGTAGTTCCGGCTCGCGGCGAGTGGCATTTGCCCGCATGTCGAATTGGGTTTTGGGCAGGTTGACGGTTTCTTTATAGGATTTTGCTGCTGTCACAGTCTTACAAAAGTAGAGGGGTGGTACTGAAGAAGCGTTTAACGAAAGGCAAGTCGTTGTCAAGTCTGAAGTGTAAAGGATGAAGGAAGTTGGGGTGCAAAATCAATTCATCCTCTTAATTTTTCACTTCAGATCTGCTTTCATCCTTAGGGGATTCTCTCCATTATCTGTGAGAACTTTCCAGGCGCTTCAAGCTTGCTCTGGGGGATGATCACCTTCAGTGGATGGAGATGGAGTTGATGGGGGAAGTTCGGTTTTAGCTTGTCTATCTTTGACATCGCCTACACCTGGGTCTTCAGCCGGGGGAGCCAGTTCTGATTCCGGTGCAATTTCTTCGGCTGGTATCCTTACTGCCTTTCCCTCATGGGGTTGGGCATCCTCTACCAGTTCTGCATCCGGAGCCTCAGGGCGAACTAGTTCAGGAGACTCTGACATTTCAGTGTCGCCTGTTGTTACGTCCGTCTCTACGGTAGCAGTTTCCTCAACAGTAGGCGTTGTCTCTTCTGGTGCAGGTGCTGTCGGGGACGTTGTATTGTCGATAGCTGTCTCTACGGTAGCCGTTTCCTCAACAGTAGGCGTTGTCTCTTGTAGTGCAGGTGCTGTCGGGGACGTTGTATTGTCGATAATCGTAACTGTTGGGGAGCTGGCTGTAGGCTCCGTTGGGGTTTGGGGTGCCTTTTGGCTCTCTACAGTCTTGACTGCACTACTGGTTGTTTCAACGGTGGTCGTTGTACCTGTTTGTGGTTGTCGGCGAAGCAAGCCGCTAACTCGCTCTGTCAAGGGTTGAGCTAACTTAGTCAGGGAGAAGCCTTGAATTTTTTCTTCAACTTCGGGAGAAATCTCAGTTTTCTCTTGGGGCGAGGTCTGTTCGTGTCGCAAGTTAAAGGTTTGCCAACCTAACCAACCGATTAAGGACACACTCGCCACTTGACCGAGGAGTACACCGCCAGTGATGCGTCCTGCACATGCCCATAGGGCTAAGGCATAAAATAGCCCAACTCCACTCCAATAAAAATCATTTTTGCGATGGACTTCCGGAAAAAAGAAAGCCGCCATGTACATTGCAAAGCTTCCAAGACCAACGGTAAGCGCCAGGATATATGCCAACATTTCGGGGGGACTCCTTAATGTGCGTCTTTACGGTGATTTCTGTCGTTCTATATACAAATACCAATTAATCGGTAAGTAACGGCTAATCAATCACTCGATCAACAGATGTTTGAGCTAAGCGATCGCTCTTAAGGTCTTTTTTAGATAACAATCTTGGGGATCGGGATACCCTGAAGGTAATTTGTCTCTTTTGACAAAAATTAGCAGAGTTTACAGCAGAGTTTTATGTCACAACCAAGCTTCGGCGTGATTGGTCTAGCCGTCATGGGAGAAAACCTAGCACTGAATGTAGAAAGCAGAGGTTTTCCTGTCGCCGTTTATAATCGCACCGCTGCCAAAACCGAAGAGTTTATGGCAAAGCGTGCACCAGGCAAGAACGTTACAGCCACCTATTCGGTGGAAGAATTTGTCAATGCCCTGGAACGTCCTCGCAAAATTCTGGTGATGGTGAAAGCAGGAAAGCCAGTTGATGCAGTTATCGCTCAACTCAAACCCCTACTCGATCCGGGAGATATGATCATTGACGGTGGCAACTCTCTCTACAACGATACAGAGCGACGCACCCAAGAATTGGAAGCCACAGGACTCGGATTTGTCGGCATGGGCGTCAGTGGCGGTGAAGAAGGTGCCTTGCACGGCCCAAGCTTGATGCCAGGAGGCACTGATACCGCTTACCAAGAGTTAGAGCCAATCCTCACGAAGATTGCCGCACAAGTGCCTGACGGGGCTTGTGTGACCTACATTGGCCCCGGTGGTGCCGGACACTACGTCAAGATGGTGCACAACGGCATTGAGTATGGCGACATGCAATTGATTGCTGAAGCCTACGATTTGCTCAAGAATGTGGTGGGGCTGAACCACCATCAGTTACATGAGGTGTTTAGTGAATGGAACACCACGGCAGAGCTGGATTCATTTCTCGTTGAAATTACGGCGGATATCTTCCGGTATATTGAGGCGGGATCGGAGCAACCTCTAGTGGAGGTGATTCTCGATTCGGCGGGACAAAAGGGAACCGGACGCTGGACAGTGGTGAGTTCCTTAGAGTTGGGCATACCGATCCCCACCATTTACGCGGCAGTGAACGCCCGCGTGATGTCGTCTTATAAGCAAGAGCGCGTAGCGGCATCAAAAGAGTTGCCAGGACCAACAGGCAAGTATGACGGCGACGCCAAAGCTTTGATCAACAAAATTCGCGATGCGCTCTATTGCTCGAAGATGTGTTCCTACGCTCAGGGAATGGCACTCATGAGCAAGGCATCAGAGGAGTTTGGCTACAACATAGATTTGTCGGAAACTGCCAGAATTTGGAAAGGTGGCTGTATTATCCGGGCGGGTTTCCTCGGATTGATTCAAAAGGCGTTCCAGGACAATCCGAAGCTGCCTAACCTACTGTTAGCGCCTGAGTTTAAGCAAAGCATCCTCGATCGTCAGGAGTCTTGGCGAGAGGTGCTGGCAATCTCAAACAATCTAGGGATTCCGGTTCCGGCGTTTAGTGCGTCTTTAGATTACTTCGATAGTTATCGCCGCGATCGCCTGCCGCAAAACCTCACCCAAGCCCAACGCGACTACTTCGGTGCCCACACCTACGAGCGCATTGATAAAGAAGGTCTCTTCCACACTGAATGGACGCAGACTGACAAAGAATCCCTACAACTAGGAAGCACAGATTAGTCAGTTGTAGTTGTCCACGAGTAATGGTCAGTTGCTAATTGGGGCGGGTTTTACTATTTCTCTAAACCCGCCCCGTTCTATTTTTAGGCGTTAATTGTCATAAAACTCTCACAATCAATAAGTTTTCTTTTTCTCTACTGCCAGTTTTCTAAAAAGGCTTTGACCTGAGCTAACTGATGCGTCAGTGCAGCAAGTTGTTCTGAGGCATCAGTTAGTTGTTTTTGCTTGGCTTGCTGCTCAAGTTGGGCGGCAATCTCTGGTATCAACCGCACTCCCGCGTTAGCACTCGCTCCTTTAAGCCGATGGGCTTGCTGTTCTATGGTCGCTAAGTCATTGATAAGTAGGGCTTTGCGAATTGCTTCTAAGCTAGGTTCTGTATTTTCAACAAACATTTTTAAAAGCTTTTTTTGAAAAGTCACTTTACCGCGAGAGATTCTCTCTAGACGATCTAAATCAACGGGTAGCGCATGAAGAGAACTGGAGGATTCAGACTTTGGCTTGACGGCGGTAGGTAGGTAGCAGAAATTCTGAGGATTGGCGGCGGAATTGGACGCGATCGCCATTCCTTGATTTTGGGAGGATAAGGCAGGATTATCTGCCAGGGGATGAGTTTGTTTCTGAGTTTTCCCTGTAGGAGTTTCAGGTATCCAACGCTCTAGAATCGCTCCCAATGCTTCTTGAGCAATTGGTTTAGAGAGGTAGTCATCCATTCCCGCTGCCAGACACTTAGCGCGATCGCTGGGTAGGGCATGGGCAGTCAGGGCAATAATAACGGTATGCTGGTTTGCTCCTTCTCGGCGTCGGATTTCTTGGGTGGCTTTATAACCATCTAGCACTGGCATCTGACAATCCATCAACACAATATCGTAGGGTTGGGATTGTAAGTGCGCGATCGCTTCGGCACCATTGCTCATGCAATCTGCCTGATAACCCAGCATTTGCAACTGGTTTAAAATCACCATCTGATTAACAGGGTGGTCTTCTACCAGCAAAATTTTGACAAGTGAGGGATGGGATGGGGAAGCCTGTGGGGTGGACGGCTCAAGGGGATGAACGAGTGGAGACAGGGGAGCCATGGCTGTTACCAGACTGTCAAATAGCAGCGAGGCTCTGATCGGCTTGATAATACAGCCAGAAATACCGATCTCCTCCAAATCTTGCACCGAATCCCGCTGTTGCCGGGTCGTCAGTACAATCAGCTTGGTTGCTGCTAAGGTGGGATCGCGGCGAACCATCGGCACCAAGAGCGCTCCCTGATGCTGGGACAGTTGCAAATCAACAATTGCCACGTCATAGGGATGTCCTTGAGCGGCACTGGTGCGTAAAGCATTGAGCGTGGCGGTGCTATCTGTGACTTCATCTAGGTGCATCCCCCAGGCATCAACAAGCGATCGCACCGCTTGGCGGGTCATCCCATGATCCGTCACAATTAACAATTTCAGCTTGTTCAGGGATTGAGGAACCGCTCTTCCCACCAGAACTGTCGCCGGATTAAACGGCATCGTAAACCAGAAGGTAGATCCCTGACCGGGTTTGCTCTCAACGCCAATCTCTCCCCCCATCAATTCCACCAGTTGCTTGCAAATAACCAGTCCCAAACCTGTGCCATCATACTGTCGAGTCATTGAGGCATCGACTTGGGAGAAAGATTGAAACAGTTTTTGCCGATCAGCCGCACAGATGCCGATCCCTGTATCTGTAACTTCAAAGCGAATAGAGACTGAGTCCGAGTCGGTGAGTCCGAGTCGGTGAGTCCTGAGTCCTGCTCCCCTGCTCCCCTGCTCCCCTGCTCCCCTGCTCCCCTGCTCCCCATCTCCCC